>CANCCF010000198.1 GCA_947374485.1 Comamonadaceae bacterium
GCACCCCAAGCAACCCCTGCTGCCAATACGCAAAAAACACGCACAGGTCTGAGCCGCATCTGGCATGCCGCTGGCTATTCGTTGGCTGGTCTTCGCGCCGGTTGGGGTGAAACGGCTTTCAGGCAGGAAGCCATGGCCGCGATCTTGCTGCTGCCCCTGTCGTTTTGGCTGGGCAACACCTGGCTGGAAATCGCCTTGCTGGCGGGCAGCGTCATGGCCTTGATGGTGGTGGAACTGCTCAACACCGCGATTGAAACGGCCATTGACCGTATTGGCCCCGAGTGGCATGACCTGTCCAAGCGCGCCAAAGACATGGGCAGCGCTGCCGTATTGCTCACCCTGGTGTTCTGCATGGGCGTATGGGGCACGGCCCTTTACCAGCGGCTTGCATGAGTTCCACCGCTTTTTCCATCTGCGTGTACTGTGGCTCCAAGCCCGGAGCCAATCCGCTGTTCACCGCGGCGGCGGTCGCAGTGGGCAACTGGATTGCGTACCACGGTGGTCAATTGGTCTACGGCGGCGGCAGCGGCGGCCTGATGGGTACGGTGGCTGATGCCACGCTGGCGGCTGGTGGACGCGTGGTCGGCATCATTCCCAAGGCCCTGGTGGAGAAGGAATGGGCACACCACGGCTGCACCGAGTTGCACGTGGTGGAAAACATGCATGAGCGCAAGCGCATGATGGCCGAACATGCGGATGCCTTTGTGGCCCTGCCCGGTGGCTTGGGCACTCTGGAAGAACTGTTCGAGGTATGGACCTGGCGCCAATTGGGCTACCACGACAAGCCGATTGGCCTGCTCAATACCGCAGGCTACTACGACGGTTTGCTGGCCTTTCTGGCGCAGGCGATGCAGCGCGGGTTTTTGGGCGAGACGCAACTCGGTTTGGTGCGGGCCGACCCGGAGCCCGCGAAGCTTTTGGGTGAACTGGTGCAGGCGGGCGGGCTGTCACAAGCCCGCCGACTCGACCAGATTTAACCAGATTTAGATAGCGGTCTCGTCCTGCTCGCCGGTACGGATACGCACCACGCGCTCCACACTGGTGACAAAAATTTTGCCGTCGCCAATCTTGCCGGTGCGCGCCGCCTTGACGATCGCCTCGACGCACCGGTCCACATCTTCGGTTTTGACCACCACTTCCACCTTGACCTTAGGTAGAAAGTCGACCACATACTCGGCGCCGCGGTACAACTCGGTGTGACCCTTTTGGCGGCCAAAGCCTTTGACTTCAGTAACCGTCAAGCCAGTCACCCCGCAATCGGCCAGCGCTTCACGCACTTCTTCGAGTTTGAATGGCTTTACAACAGCGGTAATTTGTTTCATCACGAATCCCTATAAATCAGGCCCGAAAGCGGTTAGTAATAGGATAACGCCAATCCTTGCCAAAGCTGCGGTGGGTTACCCGTATACCCACGGGTGACTGGCGCCGTTTGTACTCGTTGATCTTGATGAGGCGGGTGACCTTTTCCACATCGTCTTTGGCAAATCCGGCGGCAATCAGCGCATCAATGCTTTCATCGTTCTCCATGTAGCGCTCCAGAATCGCATCCAGCACCTCATAGGGCGGCAGGCTGTCCTGGTCGGTCTGGTCCGGGCGCAATTCGGCGCTGGGTGGTCGGGTGATGATGCGCTCGGGAATCGGCTCCACGCCGGTACCATACGGGTCATTGGCATTGCGCCAGCGCGCCAGCTTGAAGACCTGGGTCTTGGCCAGGTCCTTGATTACCGCAAAGCCCCCGGCCATGTCGCCATACAGGGTGCAATAGCCAGTGGCCATTTCCGACTTGTTGCCGGTGGTCAGCACAATGCTGCCAAACTTGTTGCTCAGGGCCATGAGCAGGGTGCCACGGATGCGGGCCTGGATGTTCTCTTCGGTAGCGTCCATTGCAAGACCGGCAAACTCGGAGGCGAGTGAGGCCTTGAAGGCCTCGAATTCCGGCAGGATGGAAATCTCGTCGTAGCGCACACCCATGCGGCGGGCCATCTCCCGCGCATCGATCCAGCTGATGTCGGCGGTATAGGGAGAGGGCATCATCACGGCGCGCACCCGGGCGGCGCCCAGGGCGTCCACGGCCACCGCCAGCACGAGGGCGGAGTCGATACCACCCGACAGCCCAAGCAGCACCCCCGGGAAACCGTTTTTGCCCACGTAGTCGCGCACCCCCAGCACCAGCGCATCCCACAAATCCGCTTCCTGGCTGCGCACGGGCTCTATGGGGCCTCGCAAATGCAAGCCCATGGGCGTGCGCTCCAGTTGCAGTGCAAAGACAGCTTCGCGAAAGCTCGGTGCGCGCCCGGCAAGCGATGCATCGGCATTCAGCGCAAACGAATGGCCCTCAAACACCACTTCATCCTGCCCGCCCACCAGGTGGGCGTACACCAGCGGCAGGCCGGTAGCCCGCACGCGCTGGGCCATGACGGCTTCGCGCTCATAGCCCTTGCCGATATGGAAGGGCGAGGCATTGATGACCGCCAGCAGTTCGGCACCCGCCTGCCGGGACAGTTCGGCCGGTTCTTCAAACCAGGCGTCTTCGCAAATCAGCAGGCCAACGCGCACACGGTCTGCGCCCTCGCCCGCCTCAAACACACACACGCCGTCGCCCGGGCTGAAATAGCGGCGTTCGTCAAACACCTGGTAATTCGGCAACTGGCGCTTGGCATAACGGGCCACCACCTGGCCGTCACGCAGCACGCTGGCGGCGTTGTGGCGCAACTGGGTGGAGACGGAACGGGTACGCGTGTCGCCTCCGGAGGGGTGGCCAACGACAACGGCCATGCCCTTTAACCCAGCCAACTGCGCGGCCAAGCCCGACAGGGCATCATCGCAGGCGGCAATGAAAGCGGGGCGCAAAAAAAGGTCTTCGGCTGCATAGCCGCACAGGGACAATTCAGGCGTCAGCAGCAGGCGCGCGCCTTGTGCGTAGGCTTGGGTGGCAGCGTCCACGATTTTGCGGACATTGCCCCCCAGATCACCAACGAAAAAGTTGAGTTGCGCGACGCAAATAGTAAGAGTCATGAACCAGACATACCTTGTAAAAAGCCAGCAAAAAAACGCGGCCACGCAGCCCCGAAATGCCCATGTTTGATTATGTCATTCGGGTTCACCCATCGCCGCTGGAGTTGGACGCCGCAAGCTGGGACAGCCTGCTGCAAACACAGCCCCACGCCACCCCTTTCATGCGCCATGCGTACCTCAGTGCATTGCATGCCAGCGGCAGCGCCTGCGCCGAAACTGGCTGGGAGAGCCGCTTTATTACCTTGCATGATGGCGCCCAAATGGCAGCCGCTGCCGTGCTGTATGTCAAAGACCACTCCATGGGTGAGTATGTGTTTGACTGGGCCTGGGCCAATGCCTACCAGCAGCACCGTGTGCCCTACTACCCCAAGGCCGTGGTGGCCGTGCCTTTTACGCCGGTGCCCGGCAGCAGGTTGCTGGCGCGCGATGCAAAGGCACGTCTGGCCTTGGTGCAGGCCTTGGTGAATGCCTGCCAGCAATGGAAGCTCTCGTCCCTGCACCTGCTGTTTGGTGCCGATGAGGACGTGGCTGCCTGCGAGCAGGCAGGCCTGATGTTGCGCCACACCGTGCAGTTCCATTGGACCAACTGTGGCATCAACAGCGGGAACCAGGGCGCAGCCGGCTACGCGGATTTCGACAGCTTTCTGGCTTCGCTCTCACAGGAAAAACGCAAAAAGATCCGCCAGGAGCGCCGCAAGGTCAGTGAGGCAGGCGTGGTCTTTCGCCACGCCGAAGGCGCTGCCATTTCACAGCAAGACTGGGACTTTTTCTACCGCTGCTACGAGCGCACCTACCTGGAACACGGCAATGCGCCGTATTTGAGCCCCGACTTCTTTCACCGCATGGCCAGCACCATGCCGGAGAACTGGCTGCTGTTCGTGGCCGAGCGCGACGGCCAGCCGATTGCCAGCAGCCTGATAGCGCTGGGCAGCTACCCAGCCACCGCGAGCGGCGAGGGCCAATCAACCGGCATGGAAAAAGTAGCCTATGGCCGCTACTGGGGCGCGCTGGAACGGGTGGACTGCCTGCACTTCGAGGCCTGCTATTACCAGCCACTGCAATGGTGTATTGCCAACGGCTACCAGCGCTTTGAAGGCGGCGCGCAAGGCGAGCACAAGATGGCGCGCGCCCTGCTACCGGTGAAGACGACCAGTGCGCACTGGATCGCGCACCCGGAGTTCAGCAACGCCATTGCCCACTTTCTGGAGCGCGAGGGCAGTGGCATCGCCAATTACATGGAAGACCTGGACGGGCGCAACCCGTTTCGCAGAGCGTAGCCGCGCGCAGGCGACGGGCTCAGGTCTTGTTGTAGGCCGCAATACCGTCCATGATTTCCTTGTGGGCTGCCTCAGGGCCTTCCCAACCCAGAATCTTGACCCACTTGCCTTCTTCCAGATCCTTGTAGTGTTCGAAGAAGTGGGCGATGGTCTTCAGGCGCAGGGGCTGCAAGTCTTCGGGCTTTTCCCACTTGCTGTACAGGGACAGGATTTTGTTGGTGGGCACCGCCAGCACTTTGCCGTCCATACCGGCCTCGTCTTCCATCTTCAGGATGCCAATGGCGCGGCAGGTCACCACCACGCCGGGGATCAGCGGCACCGGGGTGATCACCAGCACGTCCACCGGGTCGCCGTCACCCGACAAGGTCTTGGGCACATAGCCGTAGTTGGTGGGGTAGTGCATGGCCGTGCTCATGAAACGGTCCACAAAGATGGCGCCGGAAGCCTTGTCCACCTCGTACTTCACAGGGTCGGCGTTCATCGGAATTTCGATGATCACATTGAATGCGTCGGGGCAGTTGTTGCCGGGGGTTACGTTGTCGAGGGACATAGAGTGGTCTCTGTGATAGTGGGAGTCAAAACTGTAAGGATTAACCCTGATTTTACTGACTCAGCCCTTGCGATCCGGGAAGACCGCGGTTTTTTAACGCTACAGTGACCTTGTTGGCCAATCTTCTCCTTGGACGATGGTGAGCAGGAGCAACGAGGAAGCAACGCAGCGGGTCAGCCCATGCGTTGGCCCTTTTTTGCGAATCAACAAGGAGATTTCATATGACGGGCAACTCGGCGCTGATACTGGCGCTCGTATGTGGCTTTATCGCCGTGGTCTACGGCGTCTGGGCACGCAGCTGGATTCTTTCTCAGGACGCGGGCAATGCGCGCATGCAGGAAATTGCCGCGGCCATCCAGACCGGTGCGGCCGCCTACCTCTCCCGGCAGTACCGCACCATCGCCATCGTCGGCGTGGTGCTGGCCATATTGATTGCCGTGTTTCTGGACAGCATGAGCGCGGTCGGCTTTGTGCTGGGCGCGGTACTGTCTGGTGCGTGCGGCTTTATCGGCATGAACGTGTCGGTACGCGCCAACGTGCGCACCGCGCAGGCCGCCACCAAAGGCATTGGCCCGGCGCTGGATGTCGCTTTTCGCGGCGGCGCCATCACCGGCATGCTGGTGGTGGGCCTGGGCCTGCTGGGGGTGACGGCCTTCTACTGGTTTCTGGTGCCCGATGGCGCCGTCACGGCTGCCAAGCTCAACCCCTTGATCGGCTTTGCCTTTGGCTCTTCGCTGATTTCTATTTTTGCCCGCCTCGGTGGCGGCATTTTCACCAAGGGCGCTGACGTGGGCGCAGACTTGGTCGGCAAGGTGGAAGCCGGCATTCCCGAAGACGACCCGCGCAACCCGGCGGTGATTGCCGACAACGTGGGTGACAACGTGGGCGACTGCGCCGGCATGGCCGCCGACCTGTTCGAGACCTATGCGGTCACGCTGATCGCCACCATGGTCCTGGGCGCCTTGTTGCTGGGCGCAGGCGGCCCCAATGCGGTGCTCTACCCGCTGGGACTGGGGGCCGTGTCCATCGTCGCCTCCATCATTGGCTGCTTCTTCGTCAAGGCCTCGCCGGGCATGAAGAACGTCATGCCCGCACTCTACAAGGGCCTGGCCGTGGCCGGTGTCTTGTCGCTGATCGCGTTTTACTTTGTGACGCAAAGCCTGTTTCCCGCCGCCTTGACGCAAGCCGATGGCCGTGTCATCACTTCAGGCGCCCTGTTCGGTGCCTGCGCTGTCGGCCTGATCTTGACCGGCGCGCTGGTCTGGGTCACCGAGTACTACACCGGGACGCAGTACGCCCCGGTGCGCCACATTGCGCAGGCCTCCACCACCGGCCACGGCACCAACATCATTGCGGGCTTGGGCGTGTCCATGCGCTCCACCGCCTGGCCGGTGCTGTTCGTTTGCGCCGCCATCTACAGCGCCTTTGCACTGGCGGGCTTGTACGGCATTGCCATTGCTGCCACCTCCATGCTCAGCATGGCAGGCATTGTGGTGGCGCTGGACGCGTATGGCCCCATCACCGACAACGCCGGCGGCATTGCCGAAATGGCCGAGTTGCCCGCCAGCGTGCGTGACATCACCGACCCGCTGGACGCCGTGGGCAACACCACCAAGGCCGTAACCAAGGGCTACGCCATCGGCTCGGCCGGCCTGGCTGCGCTGGTGCTGTTTGCCGACTACACCCACAAGCTCGAAGGCCTGGGCAGCCATGTCAAGTTCGACCTGAGCGACCCCATGGTCATCATCGGCCTCTTCATTGGTGGCCTGATTCCCTACCTGTTTGGTGCCATGGCCATGGAAGCGGTGGGCCGCGCAGCCGGTGCCGTGGTGGTGGAAGTGCGGCGCCAGTTCCGCGACATCAAGGGCATCATGGACGGCTCGGGCAAGCCCGAGTACGACACGGCGGTGGACATGCTGACCAGTGCCGCCATCAAGGAAATGATGATCCCCAGCCTGCTGCCCGTGGTGGCGCCAATTCTGGTGGGCCTGATACTGGGCCCGGCTGCTTTGGGCGGCTTGCTGATGGGCACCATCGTGACCGGCCTGTTTGTCGCCATCTCCATGTGCACCGGTGGCGGTGCCTGGGACAATGCCAAGAAGTACATTGAAGACGGCAACTTTGGCGGCAAGGGCTCCGAGACCCACAAGGCAGCCGTAACGGGCGACACCGTGGGTGACCCCTACAAAGACACGGCCGGCCCGGCGGTGAACCCGCTGATCAAGATCATCAACATCGTGGCCCTGCTGATCGTGCCGCTGATGATGAAGATCCACGGCGCCTAGTTCTTTTGCCTTGAACCAACGCAAAGCCCGCCCTGTGCGGGCTTTTGTTTTTAGTCCCTGTGGGTGGCGCGCGACGCCAAATGCCACAAAATGCTCTACGATCTCCTACTACTAAAGCTAGTCCGAGCAAAAAAGAGCCGTTGGTGAAAATACTTGTCGTAGATGACCATGCACTGGTGCGCGAGGGCTTGCGCCAGGTGCTCAAGGGTCTGGAAGAAAACCTGGAAGTGCTGCAAGCGGGCAACTGCGAGCAGGCTTTTGCATTGGCACGGACCCATGG
>CANCCF010000199.1 GCA_947374485.1 Comamonadaceae bacterium
GCAAGCATCATGCCAGCCGCTACGTACACCCCACCATACAAAGCAAAAAAGGCAAGCCATGAACGACAGCACCGCCCTGCCCCCTGGAGCCCCAGCGGGCGCGCAGGCCAGCGAAAAGCACCGCATCCTCAGCATCGACGGCGGCGGCATCCGCGGCCTGATTGCCGTGGAGGTGCTGAGCTCCATTGAGGCCATCTTGCGCCTGCGCTATGCCAAGCCGGACCTGGTGCTGGCCGACCATTTCGACATGGTGGCCGGAACCAGCACCGGCGCCATCATTGCCACGGCCATCAGCCTGGGCATGTCCTGCGATGCCATTCGCAGCTTCTACCTGGACAGCGGCGCCAAGATGTTCGAGCACGCGCATTTTTACGAGCGCTTCAAATACAAATACAAGGACGAAATGCTGTCCGAACAGCTGCGCTCGGTGTTTGGCGCAGACACCCTTTTGGGCAGCGAGAAGCTGCGTTGTGTGCTGATGATGATTGTGCGCAACAGCAATGCCGACGAAACCTGGACCATCACCAACAACCCGCTAAGCCCCTACAACGCCCAGGTGCGCGGTGAGCGCCAGTTGGACCTGCCCTTGTGGCAGCTGGTGCGTGCCAGTGCCGCCGCGCCGTCCTTCTTCCCGCCCGAGGTGGTGCAACTGGGTGGGCGCGAACTGGTGCTGATTGATGGCTCGGTGTCTTCCTATTGCAACCCGGCTTTTCAGGCCTTTATTCAGGCCACCGCAGCGCCCTTTGGCCTGAACTGGAAGACCGGCCCCGGCGCGCTGGAACTGGTGTCCGTGGGCACTGGCCTGGCACCCCATAGCAGAAGCGATTTGCACTCCAAGGATGTCAATCTGCTGTACGACGCCACGGTGCTGCCCGCGTCCCTGATACTGTCCAGCGTGATCGAGCAGGACTTTTTGTGCCGTCTGTTTGGTGTCTGCCACCACGGCATTCCCATGGACAAGAACCTGGGCGATATGGTGGGCATGGCCGCACCGGGCGGCGCCAAGCTGTTTGACTATGTGCGCTACAACGTGGAGTTGACCGAGCGTGGCCTGGACGCGCTGGGCCTGGCCGACATTGAAGCCCAAAGCGTGCAAATGATCGATTCCGTGGCGCATATCGACAGCCTGACACGCATTGGCAAAGCCCTGGCCGCCCGCGACGTGCAAACCGCCCACTTGCAGTAAGGCAACAGGCCTAACGGCCCGGCCCTTTTCACCACTGCGGCTGGAAGATGGGGCGCCAGTACCTACAATCCCAAGATGTTTGTACACCTGCGCCTCCACACCGAGTTTTCCGTCATCGACTCCACCTGCCGCATCGACGAAGTCGTCAAGGCAGCCGCCAAAGACCGCCAGCCCGCCCTGGCCATTACCGACCTGTCCAACCTGTTTGGTGCCCTCAAGCTGTACAAGGACGCGCGCGGCAAGGGCATCAAGCCCATTCTGGGTGCGGAAATCGTGCTTGAAGGCCTGGGTGGCGACCTGCTGGCCACGTCCCGCATGGTCTTGTTGGTGCAAAACAAGCAGGGCTACCTGAACATCTCCGAGCTGATTGCACGGGCCTACACGCAGAACGTGCAGATTACCGGTGGCAAGCAGATGGCGGTGGTCAAACTGGCCTGGCTCAGGGAATTGAACGAAGGGCTGATCGCACTCTCGGGCGCACAGGCCGGCCCGGTCGGACAGGCCCTGGTGCAAGGCGACACCGCCCGTGCCCACGATGTGGCCTTGCAACTGGCCGGCATTTTCACGCACCGCTTTTACCTGGAGCTGCAGCGCGCTGGCCGCCCCGAGGACGAGCCGCAAGTCATGGCCGCGGTGCAACTGGCCGCCCGCATGAAGCTGCCGGTGGTGGCCACGCACCCCATTCAATTTACCGAGCCCGATGACTTTGAGGCGCACGAGGCGCGCGTCTGCATTGCCGATGGCGAAATTCTGGGCAACGCCAAGCGCGTGCGCCGCTTCACGCGCGAGCAGTATTTCAAGACGGCCGAGCAGATGGAGGCGCTGTTTGCCGACATTCCATCAAGCATTGCCAACACCCTGGAAATCGCCAAGCGCTGCAGCCTGACCCTGGTGCTGGGCAAGCCGCAGCTGCCGGAGTTTCCCACGCCCCTGGTGAACGGCGAGCGCATGACGCCGGACGACTACTTTCGCTACACCTCGCACGAGGGCCTCAAAGACCGCATGCTGCACCTGTACCCGGATGCTGCCGAGCGTGAAAGCCGCATGCCTGAGTATTTGGAGCGTCTGGAATTTGAGTTGAGCACCATTTTGAAAATGGGTTTCCCGGGCTACTTTCTGATCGTGGGCGACTTCATCAACTGGGCCAAGAACAACGGCTGCCCGGTGGGGCCGGGACGCGGCTCTGGCGCCGGCTCACTGGTGGCCTATGCGCTCAAGATCACCGACCTGGACCCGATCAAGTACAAGCTGCTGTTCGAGCGCTTCTTGAACCCGGAGCGGGTGTCCATGCCCGACTTCGACATTGACTTTTGCCAGACCAACCGTAACCTGGTGATCGACTATGTGAAGGACAAATACGGCAAGGACGCGGTCAGCCAGATCGCCACCTTCGGCACCATGGCCGCGCGCGGCGTGGTGCGCGACGTGGGCCGGGTGCTGGACATGAGCTACACCTTTTGCGATGGCATCAGCAAGCTCATCCCCAACAAGCCGGGCACCAACGTCACCCTACAGCTGCCGCCCACCGACGGCAAGAAGAGCGACAAATACGTCTATGCCAGCGAGGCCGAGCCGATACTGGCCGAGCGCGAAGCCAAGGAAGAAGACGTCAAGACGCTGCTGGAGCTGGCACGCAAGCTCGAAGGCCTGACCCGCAACATCGGCATGCATGCCGGTGGCGTATTGATTGCGCCGGGCAAGCTCACCGACTTCTGCCCGCTGTACCAGCAGCCCGGCAGCGAGTCGGCCGTGAGCCAGTACGACAAGGACGACGTGGAAGCGATTGGCCTGGTGAAGTTCGACTTCTTGGGCCTGGCCACACTCACCATCCTGGAAATCGCGCGCGAGTTCATCATCAAGCGCCACCCCGGCCAGGAAGGCTTTGCCTACGAGAACCTGCCGCTGGACGATGCCAAGGTCTACCGCCTGTTCTCCGAGGGCAAGACCGAGGCGGTGTTCCAGTTTGAAAGCCGCGGCATGCAGGGCATGTTGCGCGACGCCAAGCCCACCCGCCTGGAAGACCTGATTGCCCTGAACGCCCTGTACCGCCCCGGCCCCATGGACCTGATCCCCAGCTTTGTGGCGCGCAAGCACGGCCGCGAGGTCATTGAATACCCGCACCCGCTGGTGGCCGAGATGCTCTCAGAGACCTACGGCATCATGGTCTACCAGGAGCAGGTGATGCAGACCACACAGATTCTGGGCGGCTATTCCCTGGGCGGCGCCGACATGCTGCGCCGGGCCATGGGCAAGAAGAAGGCTGAAGAGATGGCCGAGCACCGCGCCATTTTCCGCGTGGGTGCGGCCAAGAACGACATCAGCGAGCAAAAGGCCGACGAAGTCTTTGACTTGATGGAGAAGTTCGCCGGCTACGGCTTCAACAAGTCGCACGCCGCCGCCTATTCGCTCTTGGCCTACCACACGGCCTGGATCAAGGTGCACTACACGGCCGAGTTCTTCTGCGCCAATATGACCGTGGAAATGGACGACACCGACAAGCTCAAGGTCTTGTTTGAAGATGCGGAGAAGCTGGGCCTGTCCTTTGAGCCACCGAACGTGAACCGTGGCTTTCACCGCTTTGAGCCGATTTCCGACAAACAAATCCGCTACGGCCTGGGCGCCATCAAGGGCACGGGCCAGCAGGCGATCGAGGCCATTGTGGCCGCGCGCGAGGGCAGGGGGCCTACCGCCGAGGCCGGGCCGTTTACCAGCCTGTTCGACTTTGCCCGCCGCGTGGAGCGCAGCCGCATGAACAAGCGTTGCGTGGAAGCACTGATCAAGGCCGGTGCCTTTGACACGCTGCAGCTCAACCGCGCCAGCCTGGTGGCCTCGATTGACCGGGCCTTTGATTTCGCTGCGGCCTCGATTGCCAACGCCAACCAGGTCGGCCTGTTCGACATGGGCGATGACGACCATGGATCGAGCACGCAGGAACCCGATCTGGTGGAGGTCACACCCTGGGGCGTGAAAGAACGCCTGACCTTTGAAAAGACGGCGGTGGGCTTTTACCTCTCCGGCCACTTGTTTGACGAGGTGGCCACCGAGGTGCGCAAGTTTGCCAAGCGCCCGATTGAAGAGCTGCTGGACACGCGCGAGCCGCAGCTGCTGGCCGGCATTGTGAATGACCTGCGCGTGATCAACGGGCAGCGCGGCAAGCTGGGCCTGTTCAAGCTCGATGACAAGTCCGCCACGATTGAAGCGCGCGCCGACGAGGCCCTGCTCAATGCGCACAAGGGCTTGCTGAAGGACGATGAACTCATCATCGCCATGGGCAAGGCGCAGCCGGACCGCTTTTCGGGCGGCATGCAGTTCACCATCCAGCAGATCTGGAGCCTGGAGCAGGCGCGCTGCCGCTTTGGCAAGTACCTGCGCGTGGCGGTGAATGGCCGCGCACCGGACATTGCGCGCTTGCTCAAGGAGTTCCCGGCGCAGCGCGAGCAGTCTGAACAGGGTGAGCTGGTGCGGGGCTTGGGTGTGCGCCTGCAGATGCTGCGCACGGCCGACGCGACGGTCGACGGCTGCGCCGGTGCCGAAGCCGTGCTGGCCCTGGGCGAGGACGCGCGCTTCTACCCCACCGATGCGGCCTTGGCCAGCTGGCGCGCCCAGGCCGACCAGGGGCGCGCGGTGATCGCCTACGAGTGATGGCCGCCGATTTGGTGTGGCGTTGCCAATGGGATAGACTGGCATGCAGACCATGCGCCCGGGAGTTCTGAGGAGGCGCCACATACAGGGAATGCCATGCTTTTGTCTGAGTTGCCCAACGGTGGCCACGCGCTGGTGGACGGGGTCGTCGCCGGTGCAGCTGAGGTCGATAGCGCCACGCTGCTAAGGCTGGAATCGCTGGGCTTTATTGCCGGCGAACCGGTGATGATGCTCAGGCGTGGTCCGGGCGGGCGCGAACCGCTGGCCGTGCAGATTGGCGAGACCCTGTTTGCCCTGCGTCTGGTGGAGGCCCAAAGCATTGCCGTCAGCATTCCCGAAGCACTGCATACCAGCGCCGCTGCGGCCTGAACCGACATGTCCAGCGTTTTGACGAGCGAGCCCAAAGTCATTGCCCTGGTGGGCAATCCCAATTGCGGCAAGACCGCGCTCTTTAACCTGCTCACGGGCTCGCGCCAGAAGGTGGCCAACTACGCCGGTGTGACGGTGGAGCGCAAGATTGGCAGCATGCGCCTGGGAACCGGACAGAGCGTCTCGGTGATTGACCTGCCGGGCGCCTACAGCATGAAACCGTCCACACCGGATGAGCGGGTGATGATGGAAGTGATTACCGGGCAGCGCGCCGGTGAGGCCGCACCCGATGCGATTGTGGCCGTGGTGGACGCCACCAACCTGCGTATGAACCTGCGCCTGGTGCTGGAGCTGGCACGCCTGGGCAAGCCGCTGATCGTGGCCCTGAACATGGCCGATGTGGCACGCGCCAATGGCCTGAACATTGATGTGCAGCGCCTGGCCCGGGAGTTGGGTTGCCCGGTGGTGGCCACCGTGGCCGTGCACCACAACGGCCACGCAGCCTTGCTGACCCAGCTGGAAATGCAGCTGGCGGACTTGCCGGTGGAGGGCAGTCCGGAGACCCTGCCGCCCGGCATGCTGGACGAGGTCAACGCCTTTGCGGAACCCCTGAGTGCCGCCGAGTTGCAAAAGCGGGTGCGCCGCATACTGTCCAAGGTGGCGCCACAGGTGCCGCGCCTGGCGCGCTTCCAGTACGAGCTCGATGCCCTGGTGATGCACCCGGTGTGGGGGGTGGTCATTCTGGCCACCATCTTGTTCCTGATTTTTCAGGCGGTCTTCTCCTGGGCTACCGTGCCCATGAATGCGATCCGATGGCTGGTCAATTTCTCCAGCGATGTGATTGAGGCCCACATGGACGAGGGCCCGCTGCGCAGCCTGCTGGTGGACGGGGTGATGGCCGGCGTGGGCAGCGTGCTGGTGTTTCTGCCGCAAATTCTGATTCTGTTTTTTTTCATCCTGCTGCTGGAAGATTCGGGCTACCTGCCGCGCGCCGCCTTTTTGCTGGACCGGCTGATGGGCCGGGTCGGCCTGTCGGGCCGGGCCTTTATTCCGCTGCTGTCCAGCTTTGCCTGCGCCATTCCCGGCATCATGGCCACGCGCACCATAGCCAACTGGAAGGACCGGCTGGCCACCATCATGGTCGCGCCGCTGATGACCTGTTCGGCCCGCTTGCCGGTCTATGCCCTGTTGATAGGCGCCTTTGTGCCGGCCCGCAAGGTGGGCTGGTTTGACTTACAGGGCTTGACCCTGTTTTGCCTGTACATCGCCGGCGTGGTCAGTGCCATGGCCGTGGCCTGGATTTTCAAGCGCGTGTGGATGAAGTCGGACTACCAGCCCCTGATGCTGGAGCTGCCACCCTACCGCAGGCCCAGCCTGCGCAACCTCTGGCTGGGCCTGTCGGAGCGCGTCAGCATCTTCATGAACCGGGTGGGCGGCATTATTTTTTCACTGATGGTGATTTTGTGGTTCTTCTCCACCTTCCCGGGGCCGCCCGCCGGTTGGGATGCAAGCCAGGGCCCGGCCATGCAGTACAGCCTGGCCGGCATGCTGGGACGCGGGCTGGAGCTGATTTTTTCGCCCATCGGTTTCAACTGGCAAATATCGCTGGCGCTGGTGCCAGGCCTGGCCGCGCGGGAAGTGGCGGTGAGTGCGTTGGGCACGGTGTATTCCCTGTCGGCGGTCAACAGCAACGCGGCAGATTCGCTGATACCGGTGATCACCCAGGGCTGGTCGCTGCCTACAGCCTATGCGCTGCTGGCTTGGTATGTGTTTGCGCCGCAATGCCTGTCCACGCTGGCGGTGGTGCGGCGTGAAACCAATTCCTGGAAATACCCCCTGATCATGGGCGCCTACCTGTTTGCCTTGGCCTATGTGGCGGCGTTTGCCACCTTTCGCATCACCCAGGCTTTCGGAGGCTAGTGACGTATGCAGACCCTGTTGGTAGCGATGGTGGTGGCGGGTAGTTTCGTCTATGCGCTGTGGACGCTGGCGCCCAAAGTTCCGCGCAGCCGCCTGGCCAAGGCCTTGCTGAAATGGCCGCTGCCAGGCCTGCTGCGCAAGCCCTTGCTGGCTGCGGCGCGTTTGCAGGGCGGTTGCGGCTGTGATGGCTGCGATACGCCCGCCGC
>CANCCF010000200.1 GCA_947374485.1 Comamonadaceae bacterium
CCACTGCCAGGCCACCATGATGATCACCGAGCCCAGCGGGAAGTCGGTCAGCCAGTCAATCGGCGTGAAGCCGAAGAAGATGGAGACCTGCGCCAGCACCCCGTAGATCGGGTTCATCATCATGTGCTTCCACAGCAGGGCGTTGACGGTGGGCATGACAAAGAAGGGCGAGATCAGCAGCAGGCGCACGATGGCGCGGCCGGGGAACGGGTTGTCTATCAGCAGCGCAATGGCGGTGCCGAAAATCACCGTGATCAGGATCACACTGCCCAGCAGCAAAAGCGTGTTGACCACCGCCACCGTGAAGGAGGGGTCGGTCAGAAAATATTGAAAATTCTCGAGCCCGATAAAGCCGGTCTCTTCGGGCTGCATCAGGTTGTAGCGGATGACCGAGAAATAAATCGTCATCACCAGCGGGACGATCATCCACAAGAGCAGTGACGCAACAGCAGGCGTCAGCAGGAGCCGCGGCAGGAGTTTCTTCATGGGACGTGTCTCGTGGTCTTTTTATGCAGTTACAGAAAGAATGCAGGTGGCGCCCAGGTGGCGTAGCGAGCAGCCCGAGGTGGCCTCTGAGAAGCGCAGCCGTACTTCCGTACGGTGAGCATCGCAAGAGGTCAGATCGGGTTGCGCAGTAGCCAGATGGGCGCTACCGGGGCTTACTTGTAGTAGCCGCCTTTTTTCATTTCGCGCTCGGCGGCGGTTTGCGAAGCCTTCAGCGCCGCATCAATCGTCGTCTTGCCAGCCAGAGCCGCGCTCATTTGCTGACCCACAGCAATACCAATCGCCTGGAACTCAGGGATGGCTGCGAACTGCACGCCTACGTACGGAGACTTAGGGAGCGTGCTGTCGTTGGGGTTGGCAGAGTCGATGGCAGCCTTTTCAGCAGCAGCAAACACAGCGGCCTTCTGGAACTCCGGATTGGCGTAGGTGGACTTGCGGGTGCCGGTAGGCACGTGGGCCCAGCCCTCGGTCTTGGCAACCAGGGCGATGTAGTCCTTGGACGTAGCCCAGTTGATGAACTTCTGAGCAGCGTCCGCGTTCTTGGTGCCAGCTGGAATAGCCAGTGCCCAGGCCCACAGCCAGTTGGCGCCCTTTTGCGTCACGGCGTAGGGGCCTTGCGCAAATGCCACCTTGTCAGCCACCTTGGACTGCTTGGGGTCGGTGATGAAGGAAGCTGCAATCGTGGCGTCAATCCACATGCCGCACTTGCCTTCGTTGTACAGGGCCAGGATTTCGTTGAAGCTGTTGGCCGAAGAGCCGGGGGGGCCGTATTTGGTCAGCAGGTCCACGTACATGGTGACTGCGTCTTTCCAGGGCTTGGATTCCAGCTGGGGCTTCCACTTCATATCGAACCACTGGGCGCCGTAGCTGTTGGCCATGGTGGACAGGAAGGCCATGTTGTCACCCCAGCCCGGCTTGCCGCGCAGGCAGATGCCGTACACGCCGTTCTTGGGGTCATGGATCTTGGCGGCCGCGTCGCGCACCTGGTCCCAGGTGGGACGGTCTGCGAACTTGATGCCAGCCTTGTCGGTCAGGTCCTTGCGGTACATCAGCATGGAGCTTTCGCCGTAGAAGGGGGCGGCGTACATTTTTCCGCCAACCGACAGGCCGTCTTTCATGGCGGGCAGGATGTCGTCTGCGTCATAGTTGGCATCACCCTTCAATTCCTTGAGCCAGCCCTTTTTGCCCCAGATGGGGGTTTCGTACATGCCGATGGTCATGACGTCGAACTGTCCACCCTTGGTGGCGATGTCGGTGGTGACGCGCTGGCGCAAGGCACCTTCTTCCAGGGTGACCCACTTGAGCTTGATGTCGGGGTTGGCGGCCTCGAAATTCTTGCCGAGCTTTTGCATCTCGATCATGTGGCCGTTGTTGACGGTGGCGATCACCAGTTCGGTGGCCGAGGCCGAGAGGCCGCACAGGGATGCGACCAGGGCCGCAGCCAATGCAACGCGGGTTTTGAGTGTCATGTCTATGTCTCCAGAGTGTTGATATGAGGTGCTTCGTTCAATGCTTTGATGCAGCCAGCACTGACAGATGGAAGATACCGACTCGCTCATGCGCAAACGATACTTGGTACGCGGGTTGCGGTACTCGTTTGCACCGCATACCTAGTATTTACACCTATGCGTATAAAAAAAGTATGGTTTACCCGCATCAAACGCGCAGTGTGCTGTGGGTCACGCGCCATGGCTCAAAATACAAGCGCGTGCAATTGCGTATGTATGGGAGTGTGTGCAAATGAAGAAAGACGACGAACCACCGGTGTGGCTCACCGTGCTCAAGCTGGTGGCGATTGCGGTGGTGCTGATTGGCGGCACCGGCCTGGTGCTGTGGTACGTGGACCAGGAACAGTCGCGCAACCAACCCGCGCTGGGCTCGGGTGGTGGCGACTCAGGCTGGGGCATCAAGGGTGACAACCCCCTGCGCCCGAACAGATAGTAGCCCCCACGTTCGCTCGCTGCGCGTAGCTCTCTGCCCCCTCAAGGGGCGAATCCCGCTTGGGGCGGCTCTTAGTTGCTGGCGGGAATGGGTGGCAAGCTGACCACCACATCGCCACACTGCGCGCGATGGCGCAGCACATGGTCCATCACCACCAGGGCCAGCATGGCCTCGGCAATGGGGGTGGCGCGAATGCCCACGCAAGGGTCGTGGCGGCCCTTGGTCACGACCTGGGTGGGGCTACCCGCCGCGTCAATCGAATCGCGCGGCGTGATGATGGAGCTGGTGGGCTTGATGGCAATGCTCACTTCCAGGTCCTGCCCGGTGGTGATGCCGCCCAGAGTGCCGCCGGCGTTGTTGCTGGCAAAACCGGCGGGCGTGAGCGAGTCGCCATGCGTGGTGCCGCGCTGCGTTACGCTGGAAAAACCGGCGCCAATCTCCACACCCTTGACGGCGTTGATGCCCATCATGGCGTAGGCAATGTCGGCATCCATTTTGTCAAACAGCGGCTCACCCAAGCCTACGGGCACGTTGGAGGCTGACACGCGGATGCGCGCGCCGCAGGAGTCACCCGCTTTGCGCAGCGCGTCCATGTAGTCTTCGAGCGCAGACACATCGGCCACTGGAGCGAAGAAGGGGTTGTGGGGCACATGCTCCCAGGACTCGAAGGCAATCGGCACATCGCCCACCTGCGTCATGCAGCCGCGGAACTCGGTACCAAATTTTTCTTTCAGCCATTTCTTCGCCACGGCCCCTGCGGCCACCATGGGGGCGGTCAGGCGCGCGCTGGAGCGGCCGCCACCGCGCGGGTCGCGGATGCCGTATTTCTGGAAGTAACTGTAGTCGGCGTGGCCAGGGCGGAAGGTGTCGAGGATGTTGCCGTAGTCCTTGCTGCGCTGGTCGGTGTTCTGGATCAGCAGCGCAATGGGCGTGCCGGTGGTTTTGCCCTGGTAGACGCCGCTCAGGATTTGCACCGCGTCGGGCTCGTTGCGCTGCGTCACATGGCGGCTGGTGCCGGGGCGGCGGCGGTCGAGGTCGATCTGGATGTCGGCCTCGCAGAGTTCCATGCCGGGTGGGCAGCCGTCAATCACGCAGCCAATGGCCGGGCCGTGGGATTCACCAAAGTTGGTGACTGCGAAAAGGTGTCCGAAGGTATTGCCGCTCATGCGGGGGATTATCCCCGAGCGGCGGCGCCTGTTGGTGCAGCGGGTTTAAGGAGCTGCGGGCGCTTCGCCTTCAGGCCAGTCGCGGATGTAGGCCTTGAGCATCTGGTTCTCGAAGTTCTGGCTATCCACCACGGCACGGGCCACGTCATAAAAACTGATCACGCCCATGAGCATGCGCGCGTCCATCACCGGCATGTAGCGGGCGTGGCGCTCCAGCATCATGCGGCGCACCTCGTCCATGTCGGTCTCCATGGTGCAGGTGAGCGGCGCGTCGTCCATGGAACTGCGCACGGTGGTGGCGCCAATGCTGCCACCGTTCTTCACCAGGGTCTGGATGACCTCGCGAAAGGTCAGCATGCCCACCAGCTCACCATGCTCCATCACCACCAGCGAGCCTATGTCTTTTTCGGCCATCAGGTCCAGCGCGCGGGAGAGGGCTTCATCCGGATGGGCGGTGAAGAGGGTGCCGCCTTTGACGCGCAGGATATCGCTGACTTTCATGGTGTTTCCTCGTGGCACAGGGTTGCAAACCGGTGCTTGAATATAGCCCACAATGGGCAGCTTTCCAGGCCCTTTCACTCACCCTTTTACGCACCTTGACGGGAGACACCCATGCCAGGTTACGCCGACCCGGGATTTGACACACTGGCCCTGCACGCGGGCGCCACGCTGGACGCCACCGGCGCGCGCGCGGTGCCCATCCACCTCAGCACCTCGTTTGTTTTCGAGTCCAGCGCGCACGCGGCCTCGCTCTTCAATCTGGAGCGCGCGGGCCACGTGTATTCGCGCATCAGCAACCCCACCAACGCGGTGCTGGAGCAGCGCATTGCCGCGCTCGAGGGCGGTGTGGGTGCCATCGCAACGGCCAGTGGCCAGGCGGCGCTCCACCTGTGCATTGCCACGCTGATGGGCGCGGGGGGTCATATCGTGGCCTCCACCGCCCTCTATGGCGGTTCGCACAACCTGTTGCACTACACGCTCAGGCGCTTTGGCATTGAAACCACTTTTGTGAAGCCTGGTGACCTGGACGCCTGGCGCGGGGCGGTGCAGCCCAACACCAAGCTGTTTTTCGGCGAGACTGTGGGCAACCCGGGGCTGGATGTGCTCAACACCCCCGAGGTGTCAGCGATTGCGCATGCCGCCGGTGTGCCTCTGCTGGTGGACTCCACACTCACCTCACCCTGGCTGGTCAAACCCTTCACCCAGGGTGCTGACCTGGTCTACCACTCGGCCACCAAATTCTTGAGCGGGCACGGCACGGTGATTGGCGGGCTGGTGGTGGATGGCGGCAGCTTTGACTGGGATGCGTCTGGCAAATTCCCGGAACTCAGCGAGCCCTATGCGGGCTTTCACAACATGGTGTTTACCGAAGAAGCCACGGTGGGTGCCTTCTTGCTGCGCGCACGGCGTGAAGGCCTACGCGACTTTGGCGCCTGTTTGAGCCCGCACTCAGCCTGGCTGATTTTGCAAGGCATAGAGACCCTCTCGCTGCGCATGGAGCGCCACATGCGCAACACCGAAAGGGTCGTGGCGTTTTTGGCGGCTCACCCATTGGTCTCGCGCGTGGGCCACCCGCTGCTGCAGAGCCACGCCGACCACGCGCTGGCGCACAAGCTGCTGCCGCGTGGCGCCGGTTCGGTGTTCAGCTTTGACATCAAGGGCTCGCGCCAGCAGGGCCAGGCCTTTGTGGAGGCGCTCAAGGTCTTCAGCCACCTGGCCAATGTGGGCGACTGCCGCAGCCTGGTGATCCACCCGGCCAGCACCACGCACTTCCGCATGGACGACGCAGCCCTGGCCAGCAGCGGCATTGGCCAGGGCACCATCCGCCTGTCGATTGGCCTCGAAGAAGCCGACGATCTGCTGGACGACCTGAAGCGCGCCCTGCGGGTGGCCGAGAAAGCAGGGGCCTGAGATGCACTTGCAAGTCAACAACGCGCGCGCCTACTGCTACACCGGTGGCAAACCCTTTGATGCGGCCAAGCCCACCATCGTGCTGGTGCACGGCGTGCTCAACGACCACTGCGTATGGATTCTGCAAAGTCGCTACCTGGCGCACCACGGCTGGAATGTGCTGGCGATAGACCTGCCGGGCCACTGCCGCAGTGGCGGCGCGCCCCTCACCTCGGTGGAGCAGGCGGCCGACTGGGTGCTGGCCCTGCTGGACGCGGCCGGTGTGCACCAAGCCGCCCTGATGGGCCACAGCCTGGGCTCGCTGATTGCGCTGGAGGCGGCCGCCCGCGCGCCCCAGCGCATCCGCCAGCTGGTGCTGGTGGGCACGGCATTCCCCATGGCGGTGGCCCCGGCCCTGCTACAGGCCTCGCTGGACGACCCGCACAAGGCGCTGGAGATGGTGAACGTGTTTTCGCGCAGCACCCTGGCGCCACCGCCCTCGTCCCTCGGGCCGGGTACCTGGGTCTACGGCGCGTCCCTGGCGCTGGGCCGCCATGTGCTGGCCAGCAATGCAGAAGTGAACCTGTTCCACACCGGGTTTGTGGCCTGCGACAGCTACCGCAACGGCGAAGCCGCCATGGCGAAGGTGGCCTGCCCCACCCTGTTCGTGCTGGGCGCAGCGGACCAAATGACGCCGCCCAAGGCGGCCCAAGGCCTGATCGACAAGGCCAAAGTTGCCAAGGTAGTGATGCTGCCGGGCGGCCACCACCAGATGACGGAAACGCCAGAGCCCTTGCTGCGGGCGTTGCTGGAATTTCTGGACCGCGACCTGTGATGGCCTTGGGGTTCTAGAGCACGTCGCGCAGCGAGCTGGCAGGCCAGTTGCCCTGGCTCCAGAGCTTGTCGTTGGCCGTACTTTGCGGCAGCAGCAACTTGTCCATCAGGGGCGCCAGGGTCACCCGCCCGGGGCTGGCCAGCAGCACGTAACGGGCTTCAGCGCCAAACACATCGGCCTCGTTCAACTGGCCAATCCAGTCCAGGCTGGTGAGTGCCTCCACCACGGTTTCCACACGCTGCGCATCCACCGCCAGGGTGCCGCACAGCTGGGCCATGGTGCGGCCCTTGTGCTTGGAGAGCGCCGCTGCATCGAGTTCGCGCAGCACTTCCAGCGCCAGCTGGAATTGCCAGCCCACGCCGCTGCGCCTGCGCGGAATGCCGGCAATCAGGCTGGGCACATAGGCGGTGAGCGCGGCACCCAGCAGCACAATGACCCAGGCCATGTAAATCCACACCAGCAGAATCGGCAGCGTGGCAAAGGCACCGTACACGGCCGAGTAGGTGGGCACCTTGCTCAGGTACAGGGCCAGCAGCCTTTTGGCTACCTCCATCAGCGTGGAGACAAACAGCCCGCCCATCCAGGCGTGGCCCCAGCGCACGAAGGTGTTGGGCACGTAGTGGAACATCGAGGCCATGCCCCCGGCCACCAGCAAAAACTGCAGCACATCCAGCAAAAAGCCGATGCCGCCGGGCAACGCCCCCACCAGCCCCTTGGAAACCGACAGCGCATACGAGGTCATGCTCAGGGAAGCACCCAGCACCAGCGGCCCCAGGGTGATGGCAGACCAATAAATCAGCACGCGCTGGCCAAAGGGGCGGCGCGTGCGCACGCGCCAGATGCTGTTGAGCGTGCGGTCTATGGTGAAGATCAGCGCC
>CANCCF010000201.1 GCA_947374485.1 Comamonadaceae bacterium
CAAGTGCTATGCCGACAAGGGCTGGAAGCCGGTGGTTGCGCCCGAGATGGAGTTTTATCTGGTGGCGCGCCAAATGAACCCGCATGAGCCACTGCAGCCACCACTGGGGCGCACCGGCAAGCCTGAGGCCGGGCGGCAAAGCTACTCCATTGACGCCGTGAACGACTTCGACCCCTTCTTCATGGAGCTGAGTTCCTTTTGCAGCCAGCACCGGCTGGGGGTGGAGACGCTGATCCACGAGGCGGGGCCCGGCCAGATGGAAATCAATTTTTCCCATGGCGAGCCCATGGACCTGGCGGACCGGGTGTTTTTGTTCAAGCGCACGGTGCGCGAGACGGCGCTGCGCCACGGCATCTTTGCCACCTTCATGGCCAAGCCCATGGAGCAGGAGCCGGGCAGCGCCATGCACATCCACCAAAGCATTACCGACTTTGATGGCCACAACATTTTCAGCAACGCCGATGGCAGCGCGACCCCCTTGTTTGGCAACTGCATTGCCGGGCTGCAGACCTATATCCCGCAGCTCATGCCCATGTTAGCGCCCTATGTGAATTCGTACCGGCGCCTGTCGCCCTTCATGTCGGCGCCCATCAATGTGCGCTGGGGCCATGACAACCGCACCTGCGGCATCCGCGTGCCCAAGTCCGGCCCGCAGGCGCGCCGGGTGGAGAACCGGGTACCGGGTGTGGATGTGAACCCGTATCTGGCCATGGCCGCCACACTGGCCTGCGGTTATATCGGCATGTGCGAGAACCTGCAGCCCTCCGAGCCCACCACCGACAGCGCCTGGAACGTCAGCCATGAACTGCCGCGCAACCTGGAAGACGCCATCAACGCCATGCGCGCCTGCACGCCCATGCGCGAACTGCTGGGCGCTGCCTTTGTGGACGCATTTTGCGCGGTCAAAGAGCTGGAGTACGCCACCTACAACCGCGTCATCAGCTCCTGGGAGCGTGAGCATTTGTTGTTGCTGGTGTAGGGCAGGGGATCAAGCATGCAAACACCACCCCTGCGCTCCAGCGGCATTTCCGCCTTGGCCCTGCACGCCTTGCTGGCGCGCGAGCGGGCCCTCTACATCCAGCGCAACCCCAGGTCGCAGGCCCAGGCCGCGCGCGCCGCCCAGCACCTGCTGTTTGGCGTGCCACTGCACTGGATGAATGACTGGGGCACACCCTTTGCCCTGCAGGTGGCCAGTGCCCAGGGCGCGCAGCTGCTGGATGTGGACGGCCACTCGCTGGCCGACTTCTGCCTGGGGGATACCGGCGCCATGTTTGGCCACGCCCCGCCCGTGGTGACCACTGCACTGCAACACCAGGCGGCCATGGGCCTGACCACCATGCTGCCCAACGAAGACGGCGCGGTGGTGGCCGCGCTGCTGGCCGCGCGCTTTGGCCTGCCGATGTGGCAGTTCGCCATGACGGCCACTGACGCCAACCGTTTTGTGCTGCGCTGGTTGCGTGCCGCCACCGGCCGCAAGACGCTGCTGGTGTTCAACGGCTGCTACCACGGCACGGTGGAAGATGTGTTTGTGGACCTGGTGGAAGGCATTGCCACCCAGCGCGACAGCCTCTTGGGCCAGGTGCACGACCTGACCGCACACACGCGGGTGGTGGAGTTCAACGACCTGGCCGCCCTGGAAGAAGCGCTCAAGCCAGGCGACGTGGCCTGTGTGCTGGCCGAGCCGGTGATGACCAACATCGGCATGGTGCTGCCGCAACCTGGCTTTTGGCAGCAAGCGCAGGCGCTCATCCAGCAGCACGGCGCTATGCTGGTGCTGGACGAAACACACACCATCAGCAGCGGCCCCGGAGGCTATGCCCGAGCGCACGGCTTGCAGGCCGACGCCATTGTGGTGGGCAAGCCGCTGGGTGGCGGCATGCCCTGCGCGGCCTATGGTTTCAGCGCCGAACTGGCCGAGCGCGTGGTGGCGGCCAAGCGCAACGCGCCGCCCGGCCACTCGGGTATTGGCACCACGCTCACCGCCAACCTCTTGGCCATGGCTGCCATGCGCGCGACGCTGACCGATTTGATGACGCCCGCCACCTTTGCGCCCATGCATGCCTTGGCGGCCCTGCTCGCGCAGGGTCTGCAAGAGGTGCTGGCGCGCCACCAGATGCCATGGTGCGTGACCCAGGTGGGGGCGCGGGTGGAATTCCAGTTCTGCGCCAAGCCCCCGCTGAACGGCACCGAGGCAGGCCTGGCCATGGACGCAGAACTGGAACACGCCATGCACCTCTACCTGCTCAATCGTGAACTTTTGATCACACCCTTTCATAACATGATGCTCATGTGTCCCGCCACCCGTGGCGAAGACGTGGCTCGGCTGGTGGCCGCTGTGGATGCCTTCTTGAAAGAGTGCGTGTGAACAGCGTCACCACCTCTGCCAGCACGACCACCCAGCAGGACACGGTCTACCAGACCCTGCGCCAGTGGATTACCGTGGGCCGCTTTTTGCCCGGCGAGCGTCTCAAAATCCGCAACGTGGCAGCCGACCTGGGTGTGGGCCAGATGCCCGTTCGTGCCGCCCTGCAGCGGCTGGCGGCCGAGGGCGCCTTGGTCAATGTGCCCAATGCCGGTGTCACCCTGCCGGTGCTCTCAGCCCCCGAGTTCGACGACTTGCTGCAAACGCGCATGCTGCTCGAAGGCGAGGCCGCCGAGCGCGGCAGCCTGCGGCTGGACGCCACGCACATCGCCAGTCTGCACACACTCTGCGCTCGCATGGACGCCGCATTGAAAAAGGGCGATGGCACCGACTACCTGGCGGCCAACGAAGACTTTCATGTGCTGCTGTACCGCGCTGCCGGTTCCCCTTTGCTGTTCGAGCTGATTGACAAGCTGTGGCTCAAGGCCGGGCCGATTTCCAACCAGCTCTTCGACACGCCTGAGGCCTCCGCTTGTTTGAACGATGCCCATAGCGATGTCATGCGCGCACTGGAGAGGCGTGACAGCGCGGCTGTGCGCCGCGCCATTGAGAGAGACATCTTTGTGGCAGGTCAATTCCTGCGTCGCAAAGCTACTGCGTAATCACACACAGCACGCTGCAGTGGGCATGCTCGATCAGCGCGCTGGAAACCGAGCCGCGCCACCAGCGCGCGGCCCAGCTTTCCAGATGCTTGTGGCCCACCACGATCAGGTTGGCCTGCACCTTGCGCGCGAACTCGGTGATCTGGTGCACGGACTCGCCCATCAGCAGTTCGCCTTGGGCCTGGTAGCCCGCACTGGTCATGCGGCGCAGGCCATCGTCCAGAATGCTCTGGAAGCGCTGCTTGTCGCGCTCGGCAATTTCGGGGATGTAGATGCTGCCGTCATAGCCTGCGAGATTAGCAGGCGAGGGCATCACGGCCACCAGCCACACCACGGCCTGGCTCCACTGTGCCAGTTCGCGGCTTTCTAGCAAGGCGAGCTGACCGGCCTCGGAGCCGTCGTACGCGAGAACAATGCATTTGTACATGGTGCTTCTCCAATCAAGCCGTTCGGTCATTCATGGTAGTTCGGGCCCATGCCCCTGACAAGCGCAGTGCCAACTAGCGGCCGTAGACGTCTTCAAAGCGAACGATATCGTCCTCACCCAGGTAGCTGCCCGATTGCACCTCAATCATCTCCAGGTCCACGCGGCCCGGGTTTTCCAGCCGGTGGGTGGTGCCCAGCGGGATGTAGGTGGATTCGTTCTCGGACATCAGGAAGGTGGTGTCGCCCTTGGTCACCCGGGCCGTGCCGCTGACCACAATCCAGTGTTCGGCGCGGTGGTGGTGCATCTGCAGCGACAGCGTGCCGCCGGGCTTGACCACAATGCGCTTGACCTGGAAGCGCGCGCCGTTGTCCACGCTGTCATACGAGCCCCAGGGCCTGAACACCTTGCGGTGGATCTGGCCTTCGGTACGGCCAGCGGCTTTGAGGCTGTCGACAATCTTTTTCACGTCCTGCGTCTTGTCCTTGTGGGCCACCAGTATGGCATCGGCAGTTTCAACGATTACCAGGTCGTTCACGCCCACGCAGGCAATCAGGCGCCCTTCGGACAAGGCCAGGGTGTTGCTGCTGTCATGGAGCAGCACATCGCCTTGCGCCACGTTGCCCTCAGCATCTTTGGGCAAGGCCTTCCACAGCGCCTCCCAGGCGCCCACATCGGACCAGCCTGCGCTCAGGGGAATCACCACACCCGCTGGCAGGGCAGCATCGGCATCGGGCTTGGCAATGCGCTCCATCACGGCATAGTCGATGGAGTCGGAGGGGCAGGCAGCAAAGGCCTCTTTGCCCACGCGTACAAATTCGCCGTCGCTCTTGCCCTCGGCCCAGGCCGTGTCGCAGGCTGCCAGAATATCGGGGCGACAGATCTTGAGCGCCGCCAGCCAGGCGGAGGCACGCACCATGAACAGACCGCTGTTCCAGAGGTAGTTTCCTTCGGTCAGATAGGCCTGTGCGGTGGCCAGGTCGGGCTTTTCCACAAAGCGGGCAATGCGCAGTGCGCCATCGGCTTGGAAGGCCGCGCCGGTCTGGATGTAGCCATAGCCCGTCTCGGGCGCGTCGGGCGTGATGCCAAAGGTCACCATGGCGCCGCTATCGGCCAGTGCCGCACCCTGGCGCACGACCGCCTGAAAGGCGGCCTTGTCGAGAATCACATGGTCGGCAGGCATTACCAACAGCACTGGGTCGGCACCATTCGCGCTGGCCGCCTGTGCGGCGAGGGTCAGGGCGGGCGCGGTGTTGCGGCCTTTGGGCTCCAGCACCACGGTGCCTGGCTTGCCCATGACGCGCAGCTGTTCGGCAATCACAAAGCGGTATTCCTCGTTGCAGACCACCATGGGGGCGGCCAGTTCAATGCCCGCAATGCCTTCCACGCGGCGCACCGTGGCTTGCAGCAGCGAGTCTTCGCCAATCAGGGGCAGCAGTTGCTTAGGGTACTTTTCACGCGAAAGGGGCCACAGGCGCGTGCCGGAGCCGCCGGACAGAATCACTGGTTGAATCAGCATAGGTAGGTCAGAAGTTTGTAAAAGCAGTCGGGTCAGTGGGCTCAGCCCCGGGCGTCGCCCCAGCGCAGGTGGGTGCTGTCATCGCCCCGGTAGAGTGTGTCGCCATGGCGGTCCACGCAGTAGTGGCGCGAGACAATCATCTCGTTGAAGTGCATGTCGGCGGCGATGCGGGTGTAGTCAAACAGCACGCTGCGGGTCACGCGCGCACCTGAGCGGATGATGCTGCCGTGGCCAATCCAGGCCGGGCCTGTGATGCTCGCGCCAGGCTCTATCTTGACGCTGGAGCCGATGTACACCGGGCCTTCAATCTTCACCTGGTCCCAGGGGATACTGGTGTTCAGGCCTACCCACACGTTGGGGCGAACTTCCTTGCCGGGCATGTGCATGTCGGCAATTTCGCCTTTAAGCACGCGCTGCAGCACCGACCAGTAGTCACTGACTTTGCCAATATCGATCCAGTGGAAGGGGCGGTTCTGCACAAAGAAGGGCTGCCTGGCGGCCACCAATTGGGGGAATAGGTCCGCTCCGATGTCATACACCTTGCCCGAGGGCACCAGGCCCAGCACCTCGGGCTCGAAAATGTAGATGCCGGTGCTGGCCAGCGTGGACTTGGCGTCGCGCGGGTGCGGCTTTTCCTGGAAGGACTGGATACGGCCGTCGGCTTCGGACACCACGATGCCGTAGGACGACACCTCGTCGCGTGGCACATCCATGGCGACCACGCTGGCAATGGCGCCCTTGGCCTTGTGCTCTTCCAGCGCGGCGGTAATGTCCAGGTCAATCAGCGCGTCGCCGCACAGCACCAGCGTGGTTTCGTCAAAGAAGCCGCTGAAGTCCTGAATTTTGCGCATGCCGCCCGCCGAGCCCATGGGCTTGGGCAGGATGTCGCCGTGTTCCTTGACGCCTTCATACGAGTAGCCAATTTCCACGCCCCAGCGGCTTCCGTCGCCAAAATACTCCTCTATGCGCTGGTGGTAATAGGCCACATTGACCATGATTTCCTTGATGCCGTGGCGCGCCAGGTGCTCGATCAGGTACTCCATTACCGGCTTGCCCAAAATGGGCACCATGGGTTTGGGTAAATCCTTGGTCAGGGGCCGCACGCGGGTGCCCTGACCAGCCGCCAAAATCATTCCTTTTGCCATTGCTTCTTTCCTGTGTGACTGCTTTGACTTTACACCAGCCAGGTGACGGGTTGATGGCGTCCATACAAAAGCAAAGGTCCTTACGGCAGATGGATCGAGGGATAATCATCACCAACTGCCAGCTCTATTTGTCCAAGGCGCTCTGGCGACAACCATAATGCAAACGCTGTGTTTGAAAATATATATGAGAAAATTGATGAATCGCATGCTGGGGCTGCACCGTATTCAAGCACGCACGCCAACATTCTTTGCTTGCACCCATCCAGACATTGGGTAGAGAAATGAATATTCTTCTGACCGGCGGTGCGGGTTATATTGGCAGCCATACCTACTTGGCCTTGCTCCAGGCGGGAATGAATCCAGTCATCCTGGACGATTTCTCCAACAGCCAGCCCAAGGTGCTGGAGCGCTTGGCGCATATTTCCGGCAAGGCGCCACCGTTTGAAAAAGGCAGTGTGGCCGATGTGCCACTGGTAGAGAGCCTGCTCATGCGGCTGGGTATTGAGGCTGTCATCCACTTTGCGGGCTTCAAGGCCGTCGGCGAGAGCGTGGCACAACCACTCAGGTATTACGACAACAATGTCGGTGGCATGACCCGCCTGCTGCAAGCCATGGCGGCAACGCAATGCCGCACGCTGGTATTTTCCAGCAGCGCAACGGTGTATGGCGACCCGGCCTCGGTGCCTATTACCGAAGACTTTGCGCGCAGCCACACCAACCCCTATGGCCACAGCAAACTCATCATTGAAGACATGCTGGCGGCCCTGCAGAATGCCGACCCCAGTTGGAAGGTGGCGGTTTTGCGCTATTTCAACCCGGTGGGAGCCCATCCCAGCGGACTGATTGGCGAAGACCCCAGCGGTATACCCAACAACCTGATGCCGTTTGTGGCCCAGGTGGCGGTGGGCAAGCGGCCCTTTTTGAATATCTATGGCAACGATTACGCCACCCAGGACGGCACGGGCGTGCGCGACTACATCCATGTGCAAGACCTAGCGGCTGGACATGTGGCGGCTCTTCAAACCCTG
>CANCCF010000202.1 GCA_947374485.1 Comamonadaceae bacterium
TGCTGGCCTTGATATCGCTGCTGCGCGAGGCGTTGAAGGGTGCGGACGGCCCGCTCAGATTGATGTTGCCCGTGGTGTCGTAGTTCACCGCTGAGCGGTAGGACACGCCCACCTTGGTGGCGGGTGACACCGTGAACAACGCACCGGCGTTCCAGCCCCAGGCATCGCCATTCAACTTGGCCGTCACCGGGGTTGCGATGGTGGTGGCAGATGCCACCGCCGCCTGGCGCTTGTACACTGCATCCACATGCTGCCAATTCACGCCACCGCCCAGCGACACGGCATCGTTGACGCGGTAGGCAATCGAGGGATTGAAGTTGTAGGTTTCCACGCTGAAACTGGTGGCCTGCGCCGCACCCACCCAGGGGTTGTCGTAGTCGGTCTTGAGGCCAAAGGGCGCGCTGAACCCGGCCCCGATATACAGATCCTTGTTCAAGGCCCACGAGAGATACGCATTGGGCACATAGCCCCATTCACCCGCATCCCCGCCATTGCCTGTGCCTGCCAGCAAGCCGGCATTGGAGCCATTGTTGGTGAACTTGAAGCTCGGCCCAATGGCGGCCAGGCCGCCGGAGAATTCATGGTCCTTGAGCTGCGTCATGCCCGCCGGGTTGAAGAAGAGGGTGCTGGCGTTGTCCGCCACCGCCGCCGAGCCCGCATAGGCATTGCCCAAGCCGCTGAGGTTTTGCTCCAGCAATTGAAAGCCGGACGCTGCGCAGTAGCCAGAAGTCAAGCCGAGCGCCAGGGCCACGGCTATTTTGGCAGGTTTTTTGTTTGCCATAGTGTGTCTCACCGGGTTGATGGGAACAGTCCCGCGGACAAGTTTAGATCGAATGGGTGTGCAAAGCAAAACGCATCAAGGCCCATAAACCAGCAAAAAATGTGGCGGAAATGCCAGCACTCAGGTGTTTACCCTCTGCCTTAAATTGCTTCTTCCACGCATCATTGCGGTCTTAAATAGCACGGTCGTTCTATTTTCAAGAACATCTATCTGGAGACGTTGAATGAAATTCACGAAATCAAACTGGGCAGCGTTGGGCGCCTCGCTTTTGCTGGCTGCCTGCGGTGGGGGGGGCGGCGGCAATGCAGGCGGTGCAAATTCCAATCCGGGTCGGGGTGAGTTGATGCAAACCCCGCCGATTCGCACCGTGTCTCTCACCGCATCAGACTTCACCGCAGAACTGAGTGCAAGCGTCGATGGTTTGGGCGCATTGCAGCTCTCAACCGGTTCTACTGCGTTACCCCTCCCATGCGGTGTTGACATTCAACAAATCAAATACGGAACCGTAGGTGGTAGAGGCGAAGCTACCACCGCATCTGGTGCATTGATGGTGCCGACAGGGACTGGGACGAAATGCACCGGCAACCGGCCTATCCTGCTGTACGGGCACGGTACAAACATCACCAAACGCTTCAATATGGCAGACATCGTCGACACGACCAATCCTGCTTACAAGGAAGCGATATTGCTGGCCTCGCTGTTTGCTGCCCAGGGTTACATCGTCGTTGCACCAAATTACGCGGGCTATGACAGCTCCACCCTGCCCTATCATCCCTATGTGAATGCGGACCAGCAATCCAAGGACATGATGGATGCGCTTGCAGCAGCCAAGGCGGCCTTGCCTACTTTGCAGCACCCGACTACTGCAAGCGGCAAATTGTTTGTGAGCGGCTATTCACAGGGCGGCTATGTGGCTATGGCGACAGTCAGGGCCATGCAGACAGCAACACCGCCGATTCCCGTGACTGCCTCTTCGCCCATGTCCGGACCTTATGCATTGGCTGCCTATGTGGACGCGATATTTCTGGGGCGCGTTCCTGCGGGTAGCACTGCGTTTGCGCCGCTGCTGCTCAATAGCTACAAGAACTCCTACCCGGCTCTTTCTCTCTACAGCACAACGGCTGACATTTACGAATCAGCTTACGTGGGTGGGATTGAAACCCTGGTACCCGGAAATTACGATTTCACAACTGTCTTTAGCAGCGGCAAGTTACCTCCAACCTTTCTGTTCAATAGCGTGCTTGGACCCTATGCAGCCTATTCGTCGATTTCCCCTCCCACAGGCACAGGCCCCACGGACGGGCTCTTCGCACTTGGCTTCGGGATAACCAACCTGGTCAAAAACAGTTACCGCTTCGGCTATGTAGCCGACGCAGTGGCCAATGGTGACAATGTTCTGGCTCCTTCGCCTACGACGCTGCAACCTGCTGCCAGTCCAGGGTTTGATATGCGCAAGGCGCTGAAAACGAACGACCTCCGGAATTTTGTTCCGACCTCGCCAACCCTGCTATGCGGTGGGTCCGGAGACCCAACAGTTTTCTATAGTGTCAACACCTCCGTAGTTGCGGCTCTATGGGGGGCGCAGTCCGTGCCCAATTGGACGGTTCTGAATCTTGAATCTTCTACGGCGCCGGGACTGGGAAGCACGGCAGCTGGCGCGTCGACGTATCAAGGATTATTTGCGCAGGCCAAATCTGCTTTTATTGCTGGATTGCCCGCTGGGGCGGATCCGACAACAGAGGTGACCAAGAGCTACCATGGCACCTTGGTACCACCGTATTGCAGCAGAGCGGCAAGAGATTTCTTTGACCCGCAAGTTTGAGTGAGCAACTAACATGAACCATAAAGTCTTTACTCTCTCCACCGTTGTTGCGGGCACGCTGCTTGCAGCCAGCAGCGCGTTCGCCCAATACACGGTGCAACTTGGTTATGCCAATGTGGACCCAGGTGCCAGTGCCAGCGCCACTACCGGACCCTTCGTTCCCCCAAACACCACCAGTTTGAGTGTCAAAACGCAGCAAACCGTGTTTTTCAGCATCGCGCGTGACATTACCGAAAACTGGGATGTGCAACTGGCGCTTGGTGTCCCGCCAACCCACGACGTCACTCTGCGCGTAATCACGCCCGGCAACCTGCCGCCCAGCGTGGCATCCAAGGCCGGGCAGTTGATAGGCACTGTTCGTCAAATTGCGCCCACCGTATTTGCCAATTACAAATTCGGCGAGGCATCGGCCAAGTTCAGACCGTTTGTAGGTATTGGCATCAACTACACGATGTTTGACCAGGCTGAATCCACCGCCTTGTTTAACCAACTCAGTGGTGGCGTGACCAACAACAAACTGACCGACTCATGGGGCCTGGCGGCACAGGTGGGCGCGACCTACAAACTGGATGGTCCTTGGTCTATTTCTGGCACTTGGTCCACCGCAGATGTGAAGTCAACATTGACTAACAACACCTACGGCGTTGAGCGCAAGACGGAAATCAAGTTCAACCCGTCCGTGTTTATTCTGTCGGTGGGTTACTCTTTTTAAATCGTAGCGACCCCCAAGCAAAAGGCCGCAACCCTCATGGGTTGCGGCCTTTTTCATGGGCACAAAATCGTATCAAGCCGTCAAGCGCTGCAACGCCTCCTGGTACTTCGCCGCCGTCCTGGCAATCACCTCGTTGGGCACACGCGGCGCCGGTGGCGTCTTGCTCCAGGGCTTGCCGTCCACTTGCGCCTGCTCCAGCCAGTCGCGCACAAACTGTTTGTCGTAGCTGGGCGGGTTGGTACCTTCCTGGTAACTTTCCTGGGGCCAGAAGCGCGAGGAGTCGGGGGTGAGCACCTCATCCATGAGCGTGAGGGTGCCGTCCCTGTCCAGGCCGAATTCGAACTTGGTGTCCGCAATGATGATGCCTTTGGTGAGCGCGAATGCGGCGGCGGTCTGGTAGAGGCGGATGCTGATGTCGCGGATTTGCGTGGCCAGTTCCAGGCCGATCATCTCCACCGTCTTTTCAAACGTGATGTTCTCGTCGTGGTCGCCCACGGCCGCCTTGGCAGCCGGGGTGTAAATGGGCTCGGGCAGCTTGGAGGCATTGTGCAAACCGGCGGGTAGCTTGACGCCGCAGACCTCACCGTTCTCCTGGTACTCCTTCCAGCCACTGCCCGCCAGGTAGCCGCGCACCACGGCTTCCACCGGCAGCGGCTTCAGGCGCTTGACCAGCATGGAGCGGCCAGTGACCTGCGCCACCTCAGTCGGCAACACCACACTTTCGGGCGCTTCGCCCGTCAGGTGAATCGGGCAGATGTTGGCGCCTTTGGGGCCGAGTTTGTCGAACCAGAACAGCGCCATTTGCGTCAGCAGCGCGCCCTTGCCGGGGATGGGCTCACCCATGATGACGTCGAAGGCGGAAAGACGGTCGCTGGCCACCATGAGGATGCGGTCATCGCCCACCGCGTAGTTGTCGCGCACCTTGCCGCGGGCCAGCAAGGGCAGGGAGAGAGAGGAGGTGTGTACTACAGCGGTCATGGCATCCTGAAAATAAAAAGGCCTGCCGCCCCCTCAGGGTGACAGGCCTGCGATTATCGCAAAGCGCGGCAAGTGTCTTTTTACTGAACGACTTGCGCCAGCTCACCTTTGGCATAGCGTGCAGCCACCACCGACAGGCTGTCGCCCTTGATGCCAGCGGCCTGGCCTTCGCAGCCGAACTCGATGTAGCGCTGCTTGCAGATTTGCATGGCGGCTTCGCGGGCTGGCTTGAGCCATTCACGGGCATCGAATTTGTCGGGGTTCTCGGCCAGGAACTTGCGCACAGCGGCGGTCATGGCCAGGCGGATGTCGGTGTCGATGTTGATCTTGCGCACGCCGAATTTAATCGCCTTCTGGATTTCTTCCACCGGCACGCCGTAGGTCTCTTTCATCTTGCCGCCAAACTGGTTGATGGTGGCCAGCAGGTCTTGCGGCACGCTGCTGGAGCCGTGCATCACCAGGTGGGTATTGGGCAGGCGGCGGTTGATTTCTTTCACGCGCTCGATGGCCAGAATGTCGCCCGTGGGCTTGCGTGTGAACTTGTAGGCGCCGTGGCTGGTGCCGATGGCAATGGCCAGCGCGTCGAGCTGGGTGCGCTGCACGAATTCGGCGGCCTGCTCGGGGTCGGTGAGCAACTGCTCCATGGTCATGGTGGAATCGGTGCCGTGGCCGTCTTCCTTGTCGCCCTTCATGGTCTCCAGGCTGCCCAGGCAACCCAGCTCGCCTTCAACGGTGACGCCGCTGGCGTGCGCCATGTCCACCACCTTGCGGGTGACGTCGACGTTGTAGTCAAAGCTGGCAATGGTCTTGCCGTCGCTCTCCAGGCTGCCGTCCATCATCACCGAGCTGAAGCCCAGGTTGATGGCCCCCTGGCAGACGGCGGGGCTTTGCCCGTGGTCCTGGTGCATGACCAGCGGAATGTGCGGGTAGGCTTCAACGGCGGCCAGAATCAGGTGCTTGATGAAGGCCTCACCCGCGTACTTGCGGGCACCGGCGCTGGCTTGCAGGATGACCGGCGCGCCCACCGCGTCGGCCGCGGCCATGACGGCCTGCACCTGTTCCAGGTTGTTGACGTTGAAGGCTGGAATGCCGTAACCCTTGACTGCTGCGTGGTCCAGCAGTTCGCGCATGGATACAAGTGCCATTTTTAATCCCCGGGAAGTTTGAAAGTGGTACGCGGCGCCGCTTGGTAACCGCTTGGTAACTTTTACCTTCCGGGGATTCTAACGTCGTGCTTCTCAGGCCACCTGACAAATCTTGAGCATATTGGTGCCACCCGGCTCGCCCATGGGTTCGCCACAGGTGATGGCATACACATCGCCACTGGCCACGATGCCTCGGGCTTTCAGATGGGCCTCGGCCTGCTTCAAGGCGGTGTCGCGGTCACCACTGGTGTCGATGAACAGGGGGCGCACATTGCGGTACAGGGCCATCTTGCGCTGCGTCGTCACCTTGGAGGTGAGGGCGTAGATCGGCACGCGGATCAGGTGGCGGCTCATCCACAGGGCCGTGGAGCCGCTGTCGGTCATGGCCACGATGGCCTTGGCGCCCAGGTGGTGGGCGGTGAACAGCGCGCCCATGGCAATGCTCTGGTCGATGCGGTTGAACTTTTTGCCGGTGAAGTCGCCTTCGAGCACAAAGTCTTCATGGCCTTCGGCCACGTGGCAGATCTTGGCCATTTCCACAATGGTTTCCAGCGGGTACTTGCCTGCGGCGGTTTCGGCCGAGAGCATCACCGCGTCGGTGCCGTCCAGCACGGCGTTGGCCACGTCGCTGACCTCGGCGCGGGTGGGCACCGGGTTGGTGATCATGGACTCCATCATTTGCGTGGCGGTGATCACGACGCGGTCATGCTCGCGCGCCAGCTTGATCATGCGCTTTTGCAGACCCGGCACCAGGGCATTGCCCACCTCCACGGCGAGGTCGCCGCGGGCCACCATGATGCCGTCGCTGGCCAGCAAAATTTCCAGCAGTTTGGGGATGGCTTCGGCGCGCTCGATCTTGGCGATCAGGCCGGGCTTGTGGCCGTATTCGTGCGCTGCCACGTTGCAGAGCTGGCGTGCCATTTCCATGTCGGTGGCATTCTTGGGGAAGCTCACGGCCACATAGTCGGCCTGGAAGCTCATGGCCGTGCGGATGTCGTCCATGTCCTTGGCCGTCAGGGCCGGGGCGGTGAGGCCGCCGCCCTGCTTGTTGATGCCCTTGTTGTTGGAGAGCTCGCCGCCCAGTTTGACGGTGGTGTGCACCTGCTCGCCGCGCACCGCGTCCACGGTGATCACGATCAGGCCGTCGTTGAGCAGCAGCACATCGCCGGCCTTCACTTCGCGCGGCAACTCCTTGTAATCGAGGCCCACGGCATCAATGTCGCCCAACTCCACGCGCTGCGCATCGAGTATGAATTTTTGGCCGGGTTCCAGAAAGACCTTGCCCTCGGCAAACTTGCCGACGCGGATCTTGGGGCCTTGCAGGTCGGCCATGATGGCCACTTCGCGGCCTGCGCGTTTGGCCGCTTCGCGCACCAGGTGGGCACGGTCGATATGGTCTTGCGCCTTGCCGTGGCTGAAGTTCAGGCGCACCACGTTGACGCCTGCGCGGATCATCTGCTCCAGCAATGCCGGGTCACTGGAGGCGGGGCCGAGGGTGGCAACAATTTTGGTGGCGCGACGGGGCATGGCAGGTGTCTCCTTGGAATAATGTTGCGATTCTCACACGGAAGGCCGCGGCCAGCGGTTACAAGCTTGCATCAACATGGCGTGTGACATGAGACAATCAGACACTCAAAATCCATGCAATGCGCGCTTTTGCAAACCAGCCTTACCCCGACGGCAAACACCGGCT
>CANCCF010000203.1 GCA_947374485.1 Comamonadaceae bacterium
AATGGACTGGAGCCAGAAGGAAAATCCAGCCAAGGCAATCGTTCCCACCACGGGTATCGCCATCGCTTTGGGAGTAGTGACTTTCTTTGCGACACCGATCACCGCGCCAATGGCCATCAGCACGGCCAGCGTTGTGGCAACCGTGCGGAACATTTCCAGGTCATCCAACAGCTTGGGCAATATGACGATGATGGCAGCACCCAACATGGCGCCCGAACGCGTCTTGCGGCCGCCCATGATGACGGCCAGCAAAAACAACACCGTCAACTCAAAGTTGTAGGTATTGGGTGAAATGTACTGCTCGGAATAGGCGTACAAGCAACCCGACAGGCCCGCAAAGCCCGCGCTGATCACAAACGCAAACACTTTGTAGCGGTAGACCGAAACGCCCATGCAATCCGACGCCACGGGACTGCCCCGCAATGCTTCAAAAGCCCGACCCAATTGCGACTTCAAAATGCTGTCGACCACCACCAGTGACATCACCATCAATGCCAGCACCATCCAATAAAAGCCATGCTCATCGAGTTGCATGCCAAAGACCGATGGCTTGGGAATTTTGAGGCCCAATGGACCTTCGGTGAGGAAGTCCATTTCATTGATCAAAATTTGGATGATGGTCCCGAAGGCGAGCGTCACCATGGCCAAGTAAGGGCCTGTGACCCGCAACGCTGGCAATGCCAGCAACGCACCAAACCCTGCGGTCACCGCAATACTGGCCGGACTAATGACCCACAGCGGCGCACCGAGCTTCAAGAACAACACACCCGCTGTGTAGGAGCCCACGCCGAACAAACCTGCGTGTCCCAGCGACACCTGGCCGGTGTAGCCCACCACGATGTCCAAGCCGAACAACAAGATGGCGTAGATCATGATCGTGCCGATCATGTGGATGTAGTAGGGGTTGCTGGTGTACAAGGGTGCGGCGGCCAGCACGGCGATGCCGACCACGGCGGCGAGTAGGGACTTGCTTTTCATGCTCAGACTTTCTTGATCGCGGATTTGCCGAACAGGCCGGAAGGCTTCAGGGCCAGCACCAGCAAGAGCAGCACCAGGCCGGGCACATCCTTGTAGCCGGTGGAGAGGTAAAAGCCGGTGGTCGTTTCGGCCACGCCCAGGATGATGCCGCCCACGATGATGCCCATGCCGCTGGTCAAGCCACCAATGATGGCCACGGCAAAGGCTTTCAAACCGAGCACCGCGCCCATGGTCGCGCCGGTCAGTGTCAGGGGCGCAATCAGCGCGCCCGCAAACGCGGCGGTGGCCGACGACAGCGCATACGAAAACGTGATCACCAGACCGGTGTTGATACCCATGAGCTTGGCTGCGTCGCGGTCATTGAAGGTGGCGACCACGGCCTTGCCGTAAATGGTTTTGCGGTTGAAAAACTCCACCGCCAGCATCATCACGATGGCACCGATGACCACCAGCACTTCCATGGGCAGGATGTTGGCGCCCAGCAGCTTCATGGGTGATTCGGGCAGGGGCGAGGGAAACTTCAGGTCGTCGCGGCCCCAGATGTTTTCGGCCACGTTCTTGAAAATAATGCCGAGGGCAATGGTGGACATGATCCAGCCAAACTCGCTCTTGATCTTGATGGCCGGGGCCACACCAATGCGCTCCACCACGGCGCCTTGCACCAGGCCAAAGGCAATCACGATGGGCAGCATGAGCCAGAAGTTCACACCCATGTTGACCAGAGTCAGGCCCACCATGGCGCCCAGCATGAGCGCATCGCCCTGGCCGAAGTTCAGCGTGTCCGAGGTCTGGAAGGTCAGCTGGTAGCCAAAGGCAATGACCGCGTAAATCATGCCCAGCGCGATGCCGCTGTAGACAAGTTGCAAGAGGATTTCCATGGATGGGTCCTTCAATAAAATACCATTGAAAAAGCCGCGTTGCGGCTTAAAAAAGGCACCGCGCCAGCCAATGCGACTGGGGCGATGCCTGGGGTGCCAGTGCTGTGAAGCGGCTTACTTCTTGATGACCAGCGCGCCCTTGGCGTTGGCGTCTTTCACGCGGACTTCGGAAGCCTTCTTCTGGTCATCGGGGTAGGCGTAGACCACGCGCTGGCCCTTGACCTCGCCGAACACCGGAATGTTGGCCGTGATGGCTTCATGGTCCTTGGCCGTATAGGGCTTGTTGTAGGAGGTGACCACACCATCCACCGGGGTCTTCAGGTCTTCCAGCGCGGCCTTGATCTTGGGACCGTCGGTGGAGTTGGCCTGCTTGATGGCAGCGGCCAGCAGGTAGATGGAGTCATAACCTTGCGCCGCCGACACGGGCGAGTCGATGCGCGCGTTCTTGGGGTTGAAGGTCTTGAGGTAGTTGATGATGAAGGACTGGCGCTTGGGCGTGGTGGGCTCCTGGATGAAGGTTTGCGGCATGCGCGCGCCCTCGCCGCCAGGGCCTGCGTTGTCAATGTAGTTGGCCATGGACAGGGTCCAGCTGCCGACCATGGGCACTTTCCAGCCCAGCTTGGTCATGCCGTTGGCAATTTGTGCGAGCTCCGGGCCAATGCCGTAGGTCAGGATGGCTTCGGCGCCAGCTTCCTTGGCCTTGAGCAGCTGGGCGGTCATGTCCACATCCTTGATGTTGAACTTTTCCACGGCCACGGCCTTCACGCCTTTGAGTTCCAGCGCCTTCTCCAGGTCAGCGCGGCCGAGCTGGCCGTAGTTGGTGGAGTCGGACAGGATGGCGACCTTCTTGAAGCCGCGGCGGGTGACGGCCTCTTCCACAATCATGGGCGCCTGGATGCTGTCGTGCGCGGCGTTGCGGAAGATGTAGTTCTCGGGCTGGTCATCAAACTGATGGGTGATGAGCGAGCCGGTGGCTACGTTGTTCATGACCGGGATCTTGGCTTCCTGGTAGAAGCGCTGCGAGGCCAGGGCCACGCCGGTGTTGATGAAGCCCACGGTGGCGGTGACTTTTTCCTTGTTGATCATTTCCTGGGCGATTTGCACGCCGCGCTCGTTCTTGGCTTCGTCATCGCGCTCGACGATTTGCAGCTGGCGACCCATCACGCCACCGGCCTTGTTGATTTCGTCCACCGCCAGCTTGACGCCGTCGCGCATGCTCACACCCATGGAAGAAGAGCCGCCGGTGAAGGGGCCGGAGACACCGATCTTGATGGGGTCAGCGGCAATTGCCAGGCCCGAGAGGCTCAGCACAGCAGCAGAGAGGGCGACTTGGGAAGCCAGTTTGGCGAAGGTGAATTTCATGTTGTCTCCGTATTTGAAAATAGGTCCTACGACACTGCGAAAGCCCAAGGCGAATCGCATTTGCGTGAGCCCGAGTCTATGCACGGGCAGGGCTGTAATCTATAGGCGTTTGCCCCACATTCAGAGGCCTATTCAGGGTGCCGTCAGCAAAACACCGCAAAACACGCTGAAGAATTTTCAGCACAAAACCCCAAAAATTTGATTCACCAAAAACCCTCAGGGTTAACCCCATGTCACCGCTGTGACAGGCACCCAATCAGTGCGCAATGGACCTGGAAAAAGCGTTCAGCACCACGACCCCGGCAGCAATCAGCGCGATGCCGATAAAGGCGGGTACATCGAGTGCCTGCCCGAACACCAGCCACCCCACCAGGGTGATCAGCACCACCCCCACACCGGACCACACTGCGTACACCACACCCACCGGCATGCTGCGCAGCGTGATGGACAGCAGGAAGAAGGCCGCGCCATAGCCCACCACCACCACGAGCGATGGCAATAGCCTGGTGAAGCCATCGGACAGCTTGAGCGCCGAGGTGGCGACCACTTCCAAAACAATGGCGACAGACAGATACAACCAGTTCATACACGCTCCAGCACACACCACACTACCCATAAAATCATCCGGCTGATGACCCCTCCTCCTGACTCTACAACGCGCCTGCACACCGCTCCATCTTTCAACCGACGCGTACTGTCAGAAACACGCGCCCTGTGGCAGCTGGCCTGGCCGATCCTGATTGGGCAACTGGCCACCATCGGCATGTCGGTAACCGACGTGGCCATGGCCGGGCATGCCTCGGCGCAAGACCTGGCCGGTGTGGCACTGGGCGTCTCGATCTGGAACATGACCATCCTCACGTTGATGGGCCTGCTGATGGCAGTCAGCCCGGTGGTGGCGCAGCATGTGGGCGCGGGTGAATTCGATGCCGTGCCGCAGGTGGTGCGCCAGGGCCTGTGGAAGGCGCTGGCCGCCGGGCTGGTGGCGTTTGTGGTGGCCAACCTGGCCGCGCTGGTGTTTGACCACATGGCACTGGAGCCTGCCGTGCGCGAGGTGGCCAAGGGTTTTGTGCAGGTGGCCAGCTTCGGCCTGCCCGCGTTCAGCTGCTACCGCGTGCTCTACGGCTACAGCACCAGCATCAACCAGACCAAGCCGATGATGGTGATTGCGCTGGCGGCACTCGTGCTCAATGCCCTGATCAACTGGCTGCTGGTGTTTGGCAACGCGGGCTTCTCCCCGCTGGGCGGCCTGGGTTGCGCCTGGTCCACCATGCTATGCGTGTGGTTCAGCCTGCTGGCACTGCTGGCCTGGATGCGGCTAGCCACGGCCTACCGGCGCACCTGGCCTTTTGGCCGCTTCGAGCGCCCGCAGTGGCCCTTGCTGCGCAGCCTGTTTCGCCTGGGCCTGCCGATTGGTGTGACCTACTTTGCCGAGACCAGCGCCTTCAGCCTGATCGCCCTGCTGATTGCCCGCTTTGGCAGCGAGCAGGTGGCCGCGCACGCCATCGCCCTGAACTTCACTTCCTTGACCTTCATGGTGCCTTTGAGCCTGGGACTGGCCCTGCTCACGCGTGTCGGACAAAGCCTGGGGGCCGGGGACGCCGCGGCGGCGCGCTTCAAGGCCTGGGTCGGCGTGGGCCTGACGCTGGCCTTTGCCCTGCTGTCGGCGCTGGGCATTGCGCTGGGGCGCGAGGCGATTGCAGCAGCCTACACCAGCGACCCGGTGGTGGCCGCGCTGGCGGTGCAGCTGCTGGTGTTTGCCGCCCTGTTCCAGCTCTCCGACTGTTCGCAGGTGGTGATCAGCTGCGCCATCCGCGCCTACAAGGTCACACGGGCACCCATGCTGCTGCACCTGGCCGCGTTCTGGGGCGTGTCGCTGCCACTGGGCTGCCTGCTGGGGCTGGCACCGCCGTGGCTGCCGTTTGCGCCTGCCGAGCCGATGGCAGCGCAGGGCTTCTGGATCGCGCTGATCGTGGGCCTGACGGTGGCCTCGGGCGGCCTGCTGGTTTTGTTGCGCCGTGTGGCCAATGGCCGCATGGCCGCTACGGTGCCAGCGGCTGGCCCTACCATCGCAGCATGAACATCCGCACAGCGCCTGCGCTGCCCTTGCACATCGGCCTGGCCGGGCCCACGGCCTCGGGCAAGACGGCCGCAGCGCTCGCAATTGCCCGCCGCTTCCAGGTGGAAATCATCAGCGTGGACTCGGCCCTGGTCTACCGCGGCATGGACATCGGCACGGCCAAGCCCAGCGCGGCCGAGCAGGCCAGTGTTGCGCACCATCTGATTGACATCCGTGACCCCTTGCAGGCCTATAGCGCGGCCGACTTTGTGCGCGATGCCACGGCCCTGATCCACGCCATCCACGCGCGCGGCAAGCTGCCCTTGCTGGTGGGCGGCACCATGCTCTACTTCAAGGCCCTGGCCGATGGCCTGGACGACATGCCACCGGCCAATGCGCAGGTGCGCGAGACAATAGCGCAGGAGGCAGCTGAACAAGGCTGGCCTGCCCTGCACGCGCTGCTGGCCCGCGTGGACCCCATGACAGCAGCGCGCCTGGCGCCCGCCGACGGCCAGCGCATCCAGCGTGCGCTGGAGGTCTACCGCATCAGCGGTCTGCCGCTGTCGCACTTCCATGCCGCCAAAGCAGAACGCAGCACTGCGGACAACACACTGCTGATCTCGCTGGAACCCACTGACCGCGCCTGGCTGCACGCACGCATTGCGCAGCGTTTTGATGCCATGCTGGCAGCTGATTTTCTGGACGAGGTGCGGGCCTTGCGCGCGCGCGGCGACCTGCACGCCGATCTGCCCTCCATGCGCTGCGTGGGCTACCGCCAGGCCTGGGAGGCGCTCGATGGCCAGTGGCCGCTGGAGCAATTGCGTGACAAGGGTATTTACGCCACTCGCCAGCTGGCCAAGCGCCAGATCACCTGGCTGCGCTCCATGCGCCAGCGCCAGGTGGTGGCCTGCGACAGCCCCGATGCCCAGGCCCAGGTGCTGCAGCACGTGCAAGCCGCCTTGCAGGACACGCCATGACCCTGAGAATCGAAAAGCTTTCCAAGCACTACGGCAACACACCGGTGTTTGCCAACGTGTCGCTGGCGGTGGCACCGGGCGAGTTTGTGGCCATCGTGGGCGAGTCCGGCGTGGGCAAGTCCACCCTGCTCAACTGCATGGCGGGGCTTGACCTCTGGGACCAGGGCACAGTGCATCTCGAAGGCGTGGACGTGGGCGCCTTGAACGAAGACCAGCGCGCCCTGCTGCGGCGTGCCAAGGTGGGCTTTGTGTTCCAGGCCTTCCACGTGCTGCCGCATCTGGACGTGGCGCAAAACGTGGCCCTGCCCCTGCTGCTGCTGGGTCAGAACGACCCGGCAAGGGTGCAGGCCATGCTCGACGCGGTGGGCCTGGCTGCCCTGGGTGCGCGCCTGCCACAGCAGCTCAGCGGCGGGCAGTTGCAGCGCGTGGCCATTGCCCGCGCGCTGGTGCACCAGCCGCGCCTGCTGCTGGCCGATGAGCCCACCGGCAACCTCGACCCCAGCACCGCCGCCCTGGTCATGCAGGCGCTGGTGCAGCAGTGCCGCAGCCACGGTGCCGCGCTGGTGCTGGTGACCCATTCGGTGGCCGCCACCGAACAGGCCGACCGGGTCTTGCACCTGGGCAGCGATGGTTTGCGCCCGGCAAGCGCACACCCTGTTACAAACTGAAGGGGCAGTTGCGGGCTGTGGCGGCCGATTGCAGACCACAATGCCAACATGGGCTGGAAACTCTCACACCTCTCTACAAGCATCATGGGTTTGCTGCGCGAGCCCGCAGCACCGGCGCACGCGCAAGCGCACCTGGAGCTGGTGCGCGAAAACATGCTGGGCTGCATGGCACTGGTGGTGGACAGCCGGGACCGACACCCG
>CANCCF010000204.1 GCA_947374485.1 Comamonadaceae bacterium
CCCGAAGCCATCGACAAGGCCGAAGACCGTCTCAAATTCAAGGATGCCATGACCAAAATTGGTCTGGGTTCAGCGCGTTCCGGCATCGCCCACACCATGGCCGAGGCCTGGACAGTGCAGAAGACCCTTGGCTTCCCGACCGTCATCCGCCCCAGCTTCACGCTGGGCGGCACCGGCGGCGGCATTGCCTACAACCCGGAAGAGTTCGAGACCATTTGCAAGCGCGGCCTGGAAGCCTCGCCCACCAACGAGCTGCTGATTGAAGAGTCGCTCCTGGGTTGGAAAGAGTACGAGATGGAAGTGGTGCGCGACAAGGCGGACAACTGCATCATCGTCTGCTCGATTGAAAACCTGGACCCGATGGGCGTGCACACCGGCGACTCGATCACGGTGGCCCCGGCGCAAACGCTGACCGACAAGGAATACCAGATCCTGCGCAACGCGTCTCTGGCGGTGCTGCGCGAAATTGGCGTGGACACCGGTGGCTCCAACGTGCAGTTCTCCATCAACCCCGATGACGGCCGCATGGTGGTGATCGAGATGAACCCGCGCGTCTCGCGTTCCAGCGCGCTGGCCTCCAAGGCCACCGGCTTTCCTATCGCCAAGGTGGCAGCCAAGCTGGCCGTGGGCTTTACGCTGGACGAGCTGCGAAATGACATCACCGGCGGCCTCACCCCCGCCAGCTTCGAGCCAAGCATTGACTACGTGGTCACCAAGATCCCGCGCTTTGCCTTCGAAAAGTTCCCTGCTGCCGACAGCCGCCTGACCACCCAGATGAAGTCGGTGGGCGAGGTGATGGCCATGGGCCGCACCTTCCAGGAGTCTTTTCAAAAGGCCCTGCGCGGACTGGAAGTCGGCGTGGACGGCATGAACGAGAAGACCCAGGACCGCGAAGTGCTGGAAAAAGAGCTGGGCGAACCCGGCCCCGAGCGCATCTGGTACGTGGGCGACGCCTTTGCCCAGGGCATGAGCGTGGAAGAGGTGTTTGCCCTCACCAAGATCGACCGCTGGTTCCTGGTGCAGATCGAGCAGATCGTCAAGATCGAGCTGGAGATCGAGCGCCTGCCGCAACCGGCCAGCGGAACCACGCTGGACAAAATTGACGCCGCCACCCTGCGCAGCCTCAAGCAAAAAGGCTTCTCCGACCGCCGCCTGGCGCGCCAGTTCAAGACCACTGACAAGGCCATTCGCGAGAAGCGCCGCGCCCTCGGCGTACGCCCGGTCTACAAGCGGGTGGATACCTGCGCGGCGGAGTTCGCCAGCAACACCGCCTACCTGTATTCCACCTACGAGGCCGAAGGCTCCGAGTGCGAGGCGGCACCCACCAACAACAAGAAGATCATGGTGCTGGGCGGCGGGCCCAACCGCATCGGCCAGGGCATTGAGTTTGACTACTGCTGCGTGCACGCGGCACTGGCAATGCGCGAAGACGGGTTTGAGACCATCATGGTCAACTGCAACCCCGAGACCGTCTCCACCGACTACGACACCTCCGACCGCCTGTACTTCGAGCCGCTGACACTCGAAGACGTGCTGGAAATTGTCGACAAAGAAAAGCCCCTGGGTGTGATCGTGCAGTACGGCGGCCAGACGCCTTTGAAGCTGGCGCTGGACCTGGAAGCCAACGGCGTGCCCATCATCGGCACCTCGCCCGACATGATTGACGCTGCCGAAGACCGCGAGCGTTTTCAGAAACTCTTGCATGAACTCAAGCTGCGCCAGCCGCCCAATGCCACGGCCCGCACCGAGCCCGAAGCGCTGGAAAAAGCCGCCGCCTTGGGCTACCCCCTGGTGGTGCGCCCCAGCTATGTGCTGGGTGGTCGCGCCATGGAAATCGTGCACGAGCAGCGCGACCTGGAGCGCTACATGCGCGAAGCCGTCAAGGTCAGCCACGACTCGCCCGTGCTGCTGGACCGCTTCTTGAATGACGCCATCGAGTGCGATGTGGACTGCATCCGTGACGCAACCGGCGTCACCTTCATCGGCGGCGTGATGGAGCACATCGAGCAAGCCGGTGTGCACAGCGGCGACTCCGCCTGTTCGCTGCCACCGTACTCGCTCTCCGCAGACACGGTGAACGAGATCAAGCGTCAGACCGCGGCCATGGCCGGTGCCCTGAGCGTGGTGGGACTGATGAACGTGCAGTTCGCCATCCAGAATGTGGACGGCAAGGACATCATCTTTGTGCTGGAAGTGAACCCGCGCGCCAGCCGCACCGTGCCTTTTGTTTCCAAGGCCACCGGCATCCAGCTGGCCAAGGTGGCCGCGCGCTGCATGGCCGGTCAGACCCTGGCTTCGCAGGGCATTGGCAAGGAAGTCACGCCGCCGTACTTCAGCGTGAAAGAGGCCGTGTTCCCGTTTGTGAAATTCCCCGGCGTGGACACCATCCTCGGCCCGGAAATGAAATCCACCGGCGAAGTCATGGGTGTGGGCAAAACCTTTGGAGAGGCCTTTGTGAAGTCGCAGATCGGTGCGGGCGCCAAGCTGCCGCGCTCGGGCCGCGCCTTTATCTCGGTCAAGCAAAGCGACAAGCCGCGCGCGGTGGAAGTGGCGCGAAGCCTCGTGGCATTGGGCTTTGAAGTGGTGGCCACCAAGGGCACAGCTTCTTCCATCAACGCCGCAGGCGTGAAGTGTGGCGTGGTCAACAAGGTCACCGAAGGCCGCCCGCACATCGTGGACATGATCAAGAACAACGAGATTGCGCTGGTCATCAACACCGTGGAAGAGCGCCGCAACGCGATTGTGGATTCGCGCCACATCCGTACCTCGGCACTCTTGGCCCGCGTCACCACCTACACCACCATCGCGGGCGCTGAAGCGGCGGTAGAGGGCATGAAGTACCTGGACAACCTGAGCGTGATCTCGGTGCAAGAAATGCACGCCCAACTCGTTGGCTAAATCGGTATCATCCGCCCTTCATTTTGAGAGACAAGCATGGCCACTATTCCCATCACCAAGCGCGGCGCAGAGATCCTGAAAGCCGAGCTGCACAAGCTCAAGACCGTGGAGCGCCCCTGGGTGATCAACGCCATTTCCGAAGCGCGCGCCCAGGGTGACCTGAGCGAGAACGCCGAGTACGACGCCGCCAAGGACCGCCAGGGCTTTGTGGAAGGCCGCATCCAGGAGGTGGAGGGCAAGCTCTCCGCCGCCCAGATCATCGACCCCGCATCGCTGGACGCCGGTGGCCGCGTGGTGTTTGGCGCCACCGTGGAGCTGGAAGAAGAAGACAGTGGCGAGCGCGTGAAGTACCAGATCGTGGGTGAAGACGAGGCCGACCTGAAGCTGGGCCTGGTCAACATCAGCTCACCGATTGCGCGCGCCTTGATTGGCAAGGAGGAGGGCGATACCGCTGTGGTGCAGGCACCGGGCGGCCTCAAGTCCTACGAAATCGTGGCGGTGCACTACATCTGATGGCGGCCTCGGGCATGTTTCGCAGTGTGCACCTGTGGCTGGCAGCGGCCTGGGCCATGAGCCTGACCACGCTGGGCTTTTTTGTCGTGCCCATGCTGTTCGCCAAATTGCCCTCACCGGCTATAGCTGGTGGCATGGCGGCCCAGTTGTTTGCGGCACAAACCGGTGTTTCAGTCGTTTGTGCGCTGCTGCTGTTGATGACGTTCCGCTCGGAAAAGCTCGCACCATCTTCCCGCGTGATTCCGTCCTGCACCCTGCTGGCCTTGGCCGGAGCGCTATTGGCGTTGCTCGTCGAATTTGGTGTGTCACCGCACATCGTGGCGCGGGACAATCTGGCACTGTGGCACGGCGTGGGCAGTGCCATGTACTTTGCACAGTGGGTTTGCGCCTTGCTCGTGTTTGGCAAGCTGGCGAATGCAGCCAGTGCATCACCAGCGGGCCCGGACGCTGAGCGGGACGCTCAACGAGACATTTAAGTCTGGCTGCGCTTTTTGATGCTGACCAGGTTCTTGGGTTTTGCGCGGCGCACATTGCCACCGGCCGTTAGCCGCTGGTTACCCAGCACGCGAAGGGTCTTGACTTCGGGGCGCTGACCGGCGCGCTTGCTGTATTTGAGCACCTTGAAGTCGCGCGGACCGGCCATGCGGTCTTCGTCAACGACGCGCTCTTTTTCAGCCTTCTCGGGCATGGGGCGCCACAGCACCAGCAGCTTGCCGATGTGCTGGATGGGAGCCGCGCTCAGGTCGTTGCTGAGTTGCTGGAACATGGTTTCACGGGCGGCGCGGTCGTCCGAGAACACGCGCACCTTGATCAGGCCGTGGGAGTTCAGGGCCAGGTCGACTTCCTTGATGACGTTGGCTGTCAGGCCGTCGCCACCGACGAGGACGACGGGATCAAGGTGGTGGGCCTCGGCGCGGTGAACCTTGCGCTGGGCGGGAGTCAATTGGATTTGGGGCATGTAGGTATTATCTCCTGCGCACGGAAAGCTTATGAAAACTAAAACGAGCAGCAAGAAGGTCAACAAGGCCTGGTTGCACGACCACATCAACGACCCCTACGTCAAACTGGCGGCGCGGGAAGGCTACCGTGCGCGTGCGGCCTACAAGCTCAAGGAAATTGACGAGACCCTGCACCTCATCAAGCCGGGCCAACTGGTGGTGGATCTGGGCTCCACGCCCGGCGCCTGGAGCCAATACTTGCGCAGGCGCATGTCGCCTGACGGCGCAGCCGTGGGTGCACTCAACGGCACCATCATTGCACTCGATTTGCTGCCCATGGAGTCGATCGAGGGCGTGACCTTCATCCAGGGCGACTTCCGTGAGGCCGATGTGCTGCAACAACTGGAGGTTGCCCTGGCCGGGCGCCAGGCGGATGTTGTGGTGTCGGACATGGCCCCCAATCTGTCGGGCATATCGTCGGCTGACGCGGCGCGCGTCGAGTACCTGATCGAGCTGGCCATTGAGTTTTCCCAGAACCACATGAAGCCGCAGGGCGCGCTGGTGGCCAAGGTCTTCCATGGCCCGAGCTACAACGATGTGGTTCAGCATTTCAAAAGTGCCTTCAGCTCGGTCAAGCCCTTCAAGCCCAAGGCCTCGCGTGACCGGTCTTCCGAAACCTTTCTGGTGGGCATGGGCCTGAAGTAGCCTGTGACCATGCAGACCTGGGCACAGGTCAAGTCCCTGCGCTAAATATGGCCGAAAGCGTGAAAAGGCGGCGGCTTTTATCTTGAAACGCCTAAAATGGGCTCCAAATAGGCAAGGCCAGAATCCTTACTGGTTTTTTGCCTGCATTCCTTTGCGTCCTGTCTGGAGCCTCGTTTGAATAATCAGTGGTTTTCTAAAATTGCAGTTTGGTTGGTGATCGCACTGGTGCTGTTCACCGTCTTCAAACAATTCGATGCGCGGGGCTCCACCAGTTCCGGCATGATGGGCTATTCCGACTTCCTCGAAGAGGTGCGCAACAAGCACATCAAGAGCGCCATCATCCAGGAGGGGCAGGGCGGCACCGAAATCGTCGCCGTCACCACCGATGACCGCCGCGTCAAAACCACAGCCACCTACCTGGACCGTGGTCTGGTGGGCGACCTGATCAACAACGGCGTCAAGTTCGACGTCAAGGCCCGTGAAGAGGGCTCGCTGCTCATGACCCTGCTGGTCAGCTGGGGCCCCATGCTGCTGCTGATTGGCGTGTGGGTGTACTTCATGCGCCAGATGCAGGGCGGCGGCAAGGGCGGTGCCTTCAGCTTCGGCAAGAGCAAGGCGCGCTTGCTCGATGAAGCCACCAACACAGTCACCTTTGCCGATGTGGCCGGATGCGACGAGGCCAAGGAAGAAGTCAAGGAAGTGGTCGACTTTTTGAAAGACCCGGCCAAGTTCCAGAAATTGGGTGGGCGCATTCCGCGCGGCCTGTTGCTGGTTGGCCCTCCGGGCACCGGCAAGACCCTGCTGGCCAAGTCGATTGCCGGTGAGGCCAAGGTGCCGTTCTTCAGCATCTCCGGTTCGGACTTTGTGGAAATGTTTGTTGGCGTGGGCGCATCCCGCGTGCGCGACATGTTCGACAACGCCAAGAAGAACGCACCCTGCATCATCTTCATCGATGAAATTGACGCCGTCGGCCGCCAGCGTGGCGCGGGCCTCGGCGGTGGCAATGACGAACGCGAGCAGACGCTCAACCAGATGCTGGTTGAGATGGACGGCTTTGAGACCAATGTCGGCGTGATCGTTGTGGCTGCCACCAACCGCCCCGACATTCTGGACTCGGCCCTGCTGCGCCCCGGTCGCTTTGACCGCCAGGTGTATGTCACGTTGCCCGACATCCGCGGCCGTGAGCAGATCCTCAATGTGCACATGCGCAAAGTGCCCTTGGGCCAGGACGTGAGCCCCGGCGTGATTGCCCGCGGCACACCGGGCATGAGCGGTGCCGACTTGGCCAACCTGTGCAACGAAGCCGCCCTGATGGCCGCACGCCGCAATGCGCGTCTGGTGGAAATGCAGGATTTCGAGCGCGCCAAGGACAAGATCCTGATGGGCCCGGAGCGCAAGAGCATGGTCATGCCCGAGGGCGAGCGCCGCAACACGGCCTACCACGAGTCCGGCCACGCCCTCATTGGCAAGATGCTGCCCAAGTGCGACCCGGTCCACAAGGTCACCATCATCCCCCGTGGCCGCGCCCTGGGTGTAACCATGAGCCTGCCCGCGCAGGACCGCTACAGCTACGACAGCGAGTACATGCTCAACCAGATCAGCATGCTGTTCGGTGGCCGCATTGCAGAGGAAGTGTTCATGAAGCAAATGACCACCGGTGCCAGCAATGACTTCGAGCGCGCCACCCACATCGCCCGCGACATGGTCACCCGCTACGGCATGACCGACGCGCTGGGCCCCATGGTGTATGCCGAGAACGAAGGCGAAGTGTTCCTGGGCCGTTCGGTCACCAAGACCAACAACATGAGCGAGTCGACCCTGCAAAAGGTCGATGGTGAAGTACGCCGCATCATTGACCAGCAGTACGCCATTGCACGCACGCTGATCGAAGACAACAAGGACAAGATGCATGCCATGGCCAAGGCGTTGCTGGAATGGGAGACCATTGACAGCGATCAGCTGGACGACATCATGGCCGGCAAGGAGCCACGCCCGCCCAAAGACTGGACGCCGCGCTCGCCCAGCTC
>CANCCF010000205.1 GCA_947374485.1 Comamonadaceae bacterium
TTGCCCAGGCGCGTGGCGCCGTCGTACACAGCCAGCACTTCGCCACTGGCCAGGGCCGCGCTCAGGCTGCCGGAGAGGGCCAGGCTGGTGTCGTTGGTGCCGCCGCCGCTGATGAGGTTGCCAATGACCAGGGGCACGTCGTCCGCCACGGCGGCAATGCTGGCCGTGGTGGTGGGGGCTACGGTGTCAATGGTGGTGGTGAAGGCGGCACTGGCCGTGCCCTGGTTGCCGGCCACGTCTTCCACGCGCACGGTGTAGCTCACGGCATGGCCGTTGGCCAGGGTGCTGTCGCTGTAGGTCCAGTTGCTGCCGGTGACGCTGGCGGTGCCCAGGCGGGTGGCGCCATCAAACACGGCCACCACTTCGCCCGTACCCAGAGTGCCGGTGATGGTGCCGGAGAGATCCAGGCTGGTGTCGTTGCTCACGCCACCGGAGACCAGGTTGCCGGTGATGATGCCCACGTTGTCGGCCACGGCCGCGATGGCTGCGGTGGCGCTGGGGGCGGTGGTGTCCACGGTCACGGCAAAGTTGCCGGAGGCCGCGCTGGCGTTGCCGGCCAGGTCGGTGGAGACCGCATTGAACTGGTAGGTGCTGGTGTTGCTGACGGCTGCGGTGTAGGTCCAGCTGCTGCCGTTCACGGTGGCGGCACCGAGCAAGGTGGCGCCGTTGTAGACATTGACGCTGCTGCCGGCTTCGGTGCTGCCGGAGAGCACCAGGGAGGTGTCGTCGGTCTGCGCTCCACTGGCCAGGGCGCCCTGGATGGTGCCCACGTTGTCGGCCACCGCCAGCGTGGGGCTGGCGGGTGCGGCGGTGTCGATGGTGGTGGTGAAGGCGGCACTGGCCGTGCCCTGGTTGCCTGCCACGTCTTCCACGCGCACGGTGTAGCGCACGGCGTCGCCATTGGCCAGGGTGGCGTCGGCATAGGTCCAGCTGCTGCCGGTGACGGTGGCGCTGCCCAGGCGGGTGGCGCCGTCGTATACGGCCACCACTTCGCCCGCTCCCAGGGTGCCGGTGATGCTGCCGGCCAGGGCCAGGCTGGTGTCATCGGTGGCGCCGCCATTCACCAGGTTGCCCACGATGCTGCCTGCGTTGTCGGCAATGGTGGCAATGGCGGCGGTGGCGGTGGGGGCCACCGTGTCCACGCTGAGGCTGAAGTTGCTGGAGGCCGCGCCCACGTTGCCGGCCAGGTCGGTGCTCACGGCATGGAAGGCGTAGCTGTTGGCGTTGGTCACCGCGGCGGTGTAGCTCCAGCTGGTGCCGCTGACAGTGGCGGCACCCAGCAGGGTAGCGCCGTCGTACACATTGACGCTGCTGCCCGCTTCGGTGGTTCCTGAGAGCACCAGGGAGGTGTCATCGGTCTGGGCGCCGCTGACCAGGGCGCCCTGGATGCTGCCCACATTGTCGGTAGCACCCAAAGTGGGTGCCAGGGGTGCGCTGGTGTCAATGGTGGTGACAAAGGCCGCAGAGGCGCGGCCTTCTTCGCCGGCCGCATTGCGCACGGCCACGGTGTAGCTGACGGCATCGCCATTGGCCAGGCTGGCGTCGGCATAGGTCCAGGTGCTGGTGGTGCCCACGGTGGTGACCGTGGCGTCGCCAAGGTAGCTTGCGCCGTCGTACACGCGCACGGTGTCTCCGCCCACCAGCGTGCCGGTGATGGTGCCCGAGAGCGCCAGGCTGGTGTCGTCGGTGGCACCGCCACTGCTCAGGTTGCCCACGATGGTGCCGACGTTGTCGGCCACTGCGGCAATCACGCCGGTGGCCGTGGGTGCCGAAATATGCGCCACAAAAGCGGGGGAAGAAGCCGCGGCCTGGTTGCCCGCGGCGTCTTCCACACGCACGGTATAGGCGGTGCTGTCACCTTGGGCCAGGCTGCTGTCGGTATAGGTCCAGCTGCTGCCGCTGACAGTGGCATTGCCCAGCCGGGTGGCACCATCAAACACGGCCACCACTTCGCCCGCACCCAGGGTGCCGGTGATGGTGCCGGCCAGGGCCAGGCTGGTGTCGTCGGTGGTGGCGCCGGTGGCCAGCACACCGACATTGGCGCCGTAGTTGTCAGTCACGCTGGCGATGGCGGCGGTGGCGGTGGGGGCCACCAGGTCGCCGGTGATGGCAAAGTTGGCTGTGGCCGCGCTGTGGTTGCCCGCCGCATCGGTGGCAATGGCATTGAACTGGTAGGTGGTGGCGTCGGCCACCGTGACGGCGTAGGACCAGGTACTGCCACTCACCACGGCCGCACCCAGCAAAGTGGCGCCGTTGTAGATGGCCACCGTGGCGCCGGCTTCCACGCTGCCGGTCAGCACCAGAGACGTGTCGTCGGTCGAGGCGCCGCTGGCCAGCGAGCCCTGGATGGTGCCCACATTGTCGGTGGCACCCGTGACGGCCACTGCGGGGGCCACCGTGTCGGGGCCTGCAGCCACTGCGGGCGCAGCACTGCCACCGCCCTTGCCACCGCCACCGGCCAGGGCCGCCAGGCCCAGGCCGCCACCAATCAAGAGCGGGCCGGAGACGGCGGCCGCACCGGCGCTGCCGGCTGCAACGGCTGCGGCACCCGAGGCTTCTGCCGCGCCCGCACCGCTTGCACCGGCCGCACCCGCGCTACCCGCAGTTGCGGGCGCATCGCCCAGCGCCACTGAGGCGGAACGCCCGTCGGTGACCACAGCGGTCCCGGCCTGGGCCAGCTGAATGGGCTCTGCCAGAGGAGCAGCGCCATCGTCTGCCAGGGCCATGCCCCACTCATCCGCCAGGCCGCCTTGCGGGGCGCCCAAAGCCTGGGCGTCTTCCTTCAGAGGCACGCCCGGCAGCTGGACCTGGGTGTCAGCGGCTGGGCGTGCCTGCTGGGAGTGGGTGGTGATTTTTTTGGGCGCGGCGGCAGTGACCTTGATAGACATGTATTTATTCCCTGGGATATCAGACAGCAAAATTAGAATTTCATTTTTGCTGCTTTGCATCCCAGGCGCCATCCCATGAATATGGGGTAAAGCCCGCTTTCCGACCCGGCAAACCCCTAGTCCGTACGAATCAGTGTCCAATCCAGCGGCGGCTTCCAGTCGGCGCACCACGCCACTACCAGGGCAGCAGGCATGGGTCGCGCAATGGCATAACCCTGGGCGCGCTCGCAACCCAGCTCGATGAGGCGCTGGCCGTGGGCCACGGTCTCCACGCCCTCGGCGATCACCTCGCGGTGAAAGGCCTGTGCGAGGCCGATCACGCCCTTGACGATGGACAGGTCATTCTGGTCGTCGAGCATGTCGCGCACAAAGCTCTGGTCGATCTTGAGCGTCTCCACCGGCAGGTGGCGCAGGTAGGTGAGCGACGAGTAGCCGGTGCCAAAGTCATCGATGGCAAAGCGCACGCCCAGGCGGTGGCAGGCCTGCAATATCTGCGCGGTGGAGGCGATGTTGTCCAGCGCACTGGTCTCCAGCACCTCCAGCTCCAGCAGGCCAGGCTGCACATCCGGGTGGTCGGCCAGCAAGTCGGCCAGTGCGGCGGCAAAGTCCTCCTGCTGCAACTGGCGTGCGGCGATGTTGACGCTCACCGACAGCACCAGGCCATCCGCCTGCCACTGGCCCATTTGCGCCAGCGCCGTATCGAGCACCCAGGCGCCCACCGCCTCGTTGAGCGGGTGGCGCTCGATGGCGGGCAAAAAGGCGGCGGGTGCGAGCAGGCCGCGCACGGGGTGCTGCCAGCGGATCAGTGCCTCCACGCCGATGACGGCGCCGGTGCGCATGTGCACCTTGGGCTGGTAGAAGAGCACAAACTCGTGGTGCGCCAGGCCACGCGCCACGTCGTCCTGGGCAATGCTGCGGCTGCGGGCCTCGGCGTCCTGGGCCGAGTCGAACAGGTGGAACTTGTTTTTGCCGCTTTGCTTGGCCTCGTACATGGCCTGGTCGGCATGGCGCATGAGCTGGTCGGGCTCGGCGTTGTCCTGCGGGTACAGGGTGACGCCGATGCTGGCCGTGACGCGCACCTCCTGGCCATTGATGACCACCGGCTCGGCACAGGCCTTGAGCACGCGCTTGACCAGCAGGATGCAGTCCTGCGCGCTGTCCACATCAGTGAGCACGGCCACAAACTCGTCGCCCCCCATGCGCGCCAGCGTGTCCACATCGCGCAGCGCCGCCTTCATGCGCCGCGACACCGCCACCAGCAGTTCGTCACCGGCCTTGTGGCCGTACTGGTCGTTGATGTGCTTGAAGCCGTCCAGGTCCAGGTACAGCACGGCCAGGCTCTGGTTGCGGCGCTGGCACACGGTGATGGCCTGGTGCAGGCGGTCGGAGAGCAGCAGCCGGTTGGGCAGGTCGGTGAGCGAATCAAAGTGGGCGCCGTGCTCCAGCTCTTCCTGCTGCAGGCGCAGCACGGTGATGTCGGAAAACAGCGCCACATAGTGGCGCACCTTGCCGCCCTCGCCGCGCACCTTGGAGACGCTGAGCCAGGCCGAATAGGCATCGCCATTTTTCCTGCGGCTCCACAGCTCGCCCTTCCATTCACCGTGCCTGCGCAGCGCGCGGCGCAAATCGCGCAGCACCTCGGGGCCCTGGCGGCTGGTGTGGAAGTGGCTGGGGTCGCGGCCCAGCACCTCGTCGCGGCCGTAGCCGGTGATCTGGCTGAAGGCCTGGTTGACCTCCACCACCAGGCCCTGGCGGTTGGTGATGAGAATGCCCTCGCTGGTGTTGGTGAAGACGCTGGCGGTGAGCTGCAGCTGGGCGGTGGCGGCCTTCTCGGCGGAGATGTCGCGCGCCAGTTTGGAGGCGCCCACCAGGCGGCCCAGGCCGTCGCGTATGGGGGCGGTGGTGATGGACACCGGGATGCTGCGCCCGTCCTTGCGGATGCGCGTGGTCTCCAGGTGTTCAATGCCCTGGCCGCGCCGCATCTGCGCCAGGATGGCGCGCTCCTCGCCTGCCAGCGCAGGTGGAACCAGCCGCAGGATGGACTGGCCGATCATCTCGTCTGCGCTGTAGCCGAAGATGCGCTCCGCACCCGGGTTCCAGCTGGTCACGATGCCGTCGAGTGATTTGCCGATGATGGCCTCGTCGGCCGAGCGCACGATGGCCTCGGCCACATGCGCCGCCGTCATGGCGCGCAGCAGCGCCAGCGCCGTGGCCACGCCAAACAGCGAGATCAGCGAGGCCACCACGCTCAGCAGCAGGGTGTGCTGCCACCAGGGCCGCAACAGGTCGGACTTGCTGTTGCTGACATACACCAGCAAGGGGTAGCCCGGCACCTGGGCGTAAGTCACCATGCGCGTGAGGCCGTCGATGATGCTGTTTGGCGACTCGTAGGCGCCCTTGGCCGGCGAACGGGTGATCAGCGCCCAGCCTGCCCCCTTGACCAGCGACTTGCCCACCGCGCTGTCACTCACCGGGCTGCGGAAGATGATGTCGCCATCGGTCTGCGCAATGCCGATGGTGCCCGCAGGCTGCAGGCGCTGGTGCTCGAAGGTCTCCGCCAGACGCTCGTAGTCCAGTGTGGCAAAGGCCACGCCGATATCGCCGCCTGCGCGGGCCACCGGCATCGACACCGGAATGCCCCAGCGCTGGCTGATGCGGCTTTGCACCGGCTTGCCAATGTGGAAGCCGCGCGTGGTCGGGTCTTGCTGGGCGGTGACATATTCACGGTCGGCCAACACCACGGGCGGCACCTGGGGCTGTGGCGGCACCAGGCGCAGCAGGCCGCTGCGGGTCACCAGGCGGATGGTGACCATGCCGTCCGAGGCCTGGTTCAGCATCTCCACCAGCTGCACAAACTGGGGCGACTGCACCGGGTCCACGCCCGGGTGCGTCTGCATCCAGTGGTTGGCCACCAACAGGGCGGTTTCGGCGCGCTTGAACAGGCTTTGGGTTTGCGACTGCACGGCCGCCGTCAGGGCGTCGAGCGTCTCGGCATTGGCCGAGAGGATTTTTTGCCGCTCCATCAGCGACCAGCCCGCCACAAAGCACCAGATGGAAAACAGCAAGGCCCCCACCACCCAGACCACGCGGCGGTGGTTGCGCGACTCCAGCCGGTCCACCCATTTGTCCAGAAGGCTTTGCATGCCTCAGCGCGGCCGGGTCATGGTGCTGCTGGGACGCCAGCATGGCGGTGCCAGAAAAGCAATAATGCCAATGCGTTCTTATTCATTAAAGCCATGGTGCCTCAAGCTCCCGCAGACCCCAAGCACGATGCAGTGTACCGACGGTTTTGCGGGACATTCCAGGGACCATCGCCCTCCCCCTCGTGTGCTTCTTTTTTTGGCAACCACCCATGACCAACCGCGCCATCCTCCAATGCCAGCCCCTGGGTTCACCCCCTTGGCCCACCATCGACCCCTTCCTGTTTTGCGTGCACCACCACGACGCCTACCCGCAAGGCAATGCCGCGCTCGGGCCGGACGTGTCGTTGGCAGGGCGCAACATCGGGCAGGACTTTTCCGGCAAGAACGGCTGGAGCATGTACCACGGCGAGGTGGTGGCAGGCTTTCCGGCGCATCCGCACCGCGGCTTCGAGACGGTGACCATCGTGCGTGAAGGCCTGATCGACCACTTCGACTCGCTGGGTGCCACGGCGCGCTTTGGTGGTGGCGATGTGCAGTGGCTCACCGCGGGCAAGGGCATCGTGCACTGCGAGATGTTTCCGCTGGTGCATGCCGACAAGCCAAACCCCACCGAGCTGTTCCAGATCTGGCTCAACCTGCCAGCCATTAGCAAAATGGCCGAGCCGCACTTCACCATGTTCTGGCACGAGCAGATTCCGCGCCTGGTGCATGCAGACGATGCGGGCCGCAGCACCACCGTCACCTGCATTGCCGGGCATCTGGCGGGCCTCCAGGGCCTGCCACCGCCGCCCGACTCCTGGGCCTCAGAGGCGCACGCAGAGGTGGCCATCCTGACCCTGAAAATGGCACCCGGTGCGCGCTGGACCCTGCCCGCCGCCGCCCATGCAGAGACGCGGCGCCAGCTCTATTTTTTCAAGGGATCACAGCTCACAGTGGCCGGGCAGTTGGTCGATGTGGCGCAGGCCATGGAAGTGGCTGCGGGCCAGGCCATCGAGCTGGTGAACGGCGACCTTGATGCCGAGTTGCTGCTGCTGCAGGGCCG
>CANCCF010000206.1 GCA_947374485.1 Comamonadaceae bacterium
GCGTGTAAATGGCCTTGTGTTTGCCGCGCAAACGGAGAGCAACTTCGCTGGCTACTCGTCCGAGGACCTTGTCGGTCGCGTCAATCACAAACCACTCGTGCACGACCTCAGCGGGTTTTGCGCTGAAAGTTGACATGAGAATTTCCTAATAGGATTTGGTTTGGCGGGCTCTTTTCCACGGTCGGTGTTCCTTCTTGTACTCTCGGCTTGCGCCTCGGGCGGGGAATCTCTTAGGTGGGTTGTGCCTCTGCAACCCCGAAAAGGGCTGGTTTGGCATCTTCGCCGCGGAACCACTAAGGCGCTGCGAAGCCCTCCATTATATGAAGTTTCATCAGGTTTTGGGGAACATTTAAGCCCCAGGCGTTACCATAGGCCCATGTTCAGTTACCGCCACGCCTTCCACGCCGGAAACCATGCCGACGTTCTCAAACACATTGTTTTGCTGGCGGTGCTGCGCTACATGACGCAAAAGGACACGGCGCTGAACGTGTTCGACAGCCATGCCGGAGCCGGGCTGTACCGGCTGGATGGCGACTACGCCAAGACCAGCGCCGAGGCGGCCGAAGGCTTTCTCAAGCTGATCGCCAACAAGCCCAAAGAACCCTTTGCCGCAGCCATCCAGGATTACGTAGAGATGGTGGCGGGCTTCAATGCGGGCGGCACCTGGACGGTGTACCCGGGCTCACCCTTCATCATCCAGAGCCTGTTGCACGGGCGCGACAAGCTCAAACTGTTTGAGCTGCACCCCACCGACACCAAGACGCTCACAGCCAATATCGCCCAGCTCGAAGCCGGACGCCAGGTCGCCATCTTGCGTGAAGATGGTTTTGAAGGCCTGAAGAAATTCCTGCCCCCGCCCTCGCGCCGCGCACTGGTGCTGTGCGACCCGAGCTACGAGGTCAAGCACGACTATGCCCGCGTGCAGGCCATGATCACGGACGCCATGCTGCGCTTCCCCACCGGCACCTACGCCGTGTGGTACCCCATCATTCCGCGCCCTGAGGCACACGATGTGCCCAAGAAGCTCAAGACGCTGGCCAACAAGTCGGGCAAGAGCTGGCTCAGCGTTTCTTTGACGGTGAAGAACAGCAAGTTGACGCAGGATGCTGAAGGCGAAGTGGTGCGGCCTGGTCTGCCTGCCAGCGGCATGTTTTTGATTAACCCACCGCATACGTTGAAGGCTTTGCTCAAGGATGCGATGCCGCAGTTGGTGGCTGCGCTGGGGCAGGATCAGCATGCGGCTTTTACGCTGGAGTCTGGCGGTTAGGCTCACTGCTTTTTGAGTGGGGGTGCTCCTTGCGGGGCTTTTGTATTTCCCCCCTATCCCCCCCGCCCCTTTCACCCCCGCCGGGGCGAAAGGGGAGCCAAGTCGGACAGCCCATTTGGTTTGTTCACTTCGGCTACGGGTTTAACTGGCGTTGCGCGCAGTGACATTCCAACTTTAATTTCTAGAGGTAACGTCTCCGGCGCTCGGAACTAGCGGCGTGAGCTCTGTGCGCGCCAAATGCAGTGGCAGCCTCCCCCTCGTAATTCCGTATTCGGCGCGAAGCAACCAAATCGGCTGTCCGCATTAAGCGCCCCCTTGCCCGGCGGGGCGAGGGGGTTGGGGGGAGTGGGGCGCCCCGCAGGGCTACACAGCGACTTCAAGCGACAAGGACTTGACCACAGGCGTCAACCCCAAACAAGAACACAGCGACAGCACAGGCGCACTCTGGTTCATGGTGTAGAAGTGCAGCGAAGGCGCGCCGCCCTTGAGCAGCCGCTCACACAAATCCGTCACCACTTCCATGCCAAAAGCCTTGATGGACGCCGTGTCCTCGCCAAAGCTTTGCAGGCGCAGCCGTATCCAGCGCGGAATCTCGGTGCCACAGCTGTCGGAGAAGCGCATCAGCTGGGTGGAGTTGGTGATGGGCATGATGCCCGGGATGATGGGAATCTCCACGCCCATGCTCACTGCTTCATCGCGGAAGCGGAAGTAGGCATCGGCATTGAAAAAGTACTGCGTGATGGCCGAGTTGGCGCCGGCCCGGGCCTTGGTAGCAAAGGCCTCCATATCGGCCGCCGGCGACTTGGCCTGCGGATGCACTTCCGGATAGGCCGCCACTTCCAGCGAGAAATAGTTGCCGGTCTCAGCCCGGATAAAACTGACCAGATCGCTGGCGAAACGGAAATCGCCACCCACACCGTAGCCGCTGGGCAGGTCCCCGCGCAGGGCCACAATGCGCTTCACACCCACGGCCTTGAGTTGGGCGAGTTGCTCACGGATCGAAGCCTTGCTGGCACCGATACAAGACAGGTGCGAGGCCGCCGCCGTGCCCTCCGCCACCATCTCGCGCAGGGTGGCAAAGGTGCCTTCCTGCGTGGTGCCACCGGCACCAAAGGTGACCGAGCAGAACTCGGGCTGCAGTAAGGACAGCTCTTGGCGGACGCCCACCATCCTGGTGGCGACTTCCGGGCTCTTGGCCGGGAAAAATTCCAGACTCAGGGGAACGCGCTTGTGCTTTGACATGCTTCTTCTCCTACCACTCTGCGCAGCGGGGCTGCGCAGGCATTCATTGCGCCGATTTAAGGGCGCAAATAAAAAATTCGCGGTTGCCGTCGCCGCCTTCAATGGGCGAATCGAACCACGCGGTAACCGTCAGCCCCAGAGCGGCGCATGCTTCGCGCAAACGCTGCTCCACGACGACGTAGAACGCCGGGTCTTTGACAATACCACCCTTGCCGACCTGGCCGGGCTGCAGTTCAAACTGGGGTTTTACCAAGGTCAGCAGGGTGCCTCCGCTTTTCAGCAAGGGCACCACGGCGGGCAGCACCAGTGTCTGTGAAATGAAGGACAGGTCAGCCACGATCAGGTCAAAGGCGGGCACGAAATCGGATCCGGTTGGCGCGCCATGGGCTTCCTCCACGTACACATCGCCACCGGCATCCGCAGCCTCATGTGCATCGCTGAAGTCTTCATCCTCTTCAACGTCAAACTGGCCGTCCTCGCCCGTGCTGTCCTCGTAGGCCTGAATCAGGTCCTCGGCCGTCAGCGCACGCGCATTCACCTTTTCCACACACAAGACCCGCGGGTCGGAGCGCAGCAGGGGGTGCAACTGCGCACTCCCCACATCCACACCGACCACCGACTTGGCACCGGCCTGCAACAGGCAATCGGTAAAACCCCCGGTCGATTGACCGACGTCCAGACAGGCAAAGCCTTCCACGGACAGACCAACTTGTTTAAGCGCTGCTTCCAGCTTGAGCCCGCCGCGCGACACATAGCGCGCCTCGGAATCATCCAGCAACCGCACTTCAGCCGATTCCGGCACCTCGTCGCCATTCTTGGCAACGCGCCGCCAGGTCTCGCCCTGCGCCCACTCGACGCCATCGGCAATCAGCCGTTGCGCCTGTGAGCGGGTGTTGGCAAGCCCCCGCTGAACCAGCAGTTGATCAATTCGCATGAAGTTTTGTTACCTGTGGGGACGCGTGCTTAGTAGCGGTACGTGTCTTTTTTGTACGGACCGGCCTTGGAAACGCCAATGTAGGCGGCTTGCTCGTCGGTCAGTTCGGACAACATGGCTCCCACCTTTTTCAGGTGCAGACGCGCCACTTTTTCGTCCAGGTGCTTGGGCAACACATAGACCTTGCCAGCCTTGTAATCCTTGGGCTTGGTGAACAGCTCGATCTGCGCGATGGTCTGGTTGGCAAAGCTGGACGACATGACGAAGCTGGGGTGGCCAGTGCCGCAACCCAGGTTCACCAAACGGCCCTTGGCCAAGAGGATGATGCGCTTTTCGGGCTTGGCGCCCTTGCCCTTGGTGGCCGGGAAAATCACGTGGTCCACCTGGGGTTTGATCTCGTCCCACTTCAGCTTTTCCAGCGAAGCAACGTCGATTTCATTGTCGAAGTGGCCGATGTTGCAGACGATGGCCTGGTCCTTCATGGCTGCCATGTGCTTGTAGGTGATGACGTTCTTGTTGCCAGTGGCGGACACAAAAATGTCGGCCTTGTCGGCGGCGTATTCCATGGTCACCACCTTGTAGCCTTCCATCGCAGCTTGCAGGGCATTGATGGGGTCCACTTCGGTCACCCAGACTTGGGCGGACAGGGCACGCAGGGCCTGGGCCGAGCCCTTGCCCACGTCGCCGTAACCGGCAACCAATGCCACCTTGCCAGCGATCATCACGTCGGTGGCGCGCTTGATGGCGTCCACCAGCGATTCGCGGCAACCGTACAGGTTGTCGAACTTGCTCTTGGTCACCGAGTCGTTGACGTTGATGGCGCGGAAGGCCAGCGTGCCCTTTTCGGACATTTCGTTCAAGCGCAGCACACCGGTGGTGGTCTCTTCGGTCACGCCGATGATTTGTTTGAGGCGGCGGCTGTACCAGGTGGGGTCCACCTTGAGCTTGGCGCGGATCGAGTTGAACAGGCAGATTTCTTCTTCGCTGCCGGGCTTGGCCAATACCTTGATGTCTTTTTCAGCCTTGGCACCCAGGTGCATCAGCAGCGTGGCGTCGCCGCCGTCGTCCAGAATCATGTTCGGGCCTTCGGTCTTGCTGCCCTTGGGGCCGAATTCAAAAATGCGGTGGGTGTAGTCCCAGTAGTCGGCCAGGGTCTCGCCCTTGTAGGCGAACACCGGTGTACCTTGGGCCACCAGGGCAGCAGCAGCGTGATCTTGCGTGGAGAAGATGTTGCAGGAAGCCCAACGCACTTCGGCGCCCAGGGCCTGCAGGGTTTCGACCAGCACGCCGGTCTGGATGGTCATGTGCAGCGAGCCGGTGATGCGCGCGCCTTTCAGGGGCTGCGCCTTGGCGAACTCTTCACGGATAGCCATCAGACCGGGCATCTCGGTCTCGGCAATGGTCAACTCTTTGCGGCCCCAGGGCGCCAGGCTCAGGTCGGCAATTTTGTAGTCTTCGGTCTTGGCAAATTTCAGCACGCTCATAGGTCACTCCAAAAGTAAATTTGAAAGCCACTGGCAGGTGCGGGGAACTTGGAATGGGCTCACCCGACACATGCAGTGGGTGAGCGCCGTTGGGGCGGTGCCTCAGAAGAGTCACCGGGTCCGAGCCTCGTTCGCTTTGCGCGAACTGCAACGCTCCTCGGAGACCGCATTATAGGTCAGGCCAACCGTGCAAACGCTTTTAAATTCTTGCGCCGGTGGTCTGCCCCACCACCAAATCCGGTTGCCGCAGCAACTGATAGGGCCCTGCTCCCGGTGCATGGAGAACTTGCAGCACCATCTCGGCCATGGCCACCCCGGTGCTGTGGGCCGTGGGCTGTATCACCATGGTGGGGGACAGGCCCGCCAAAAAGGAATCGCTGGGAATCACGCCGTGCACCACCACCGAGATGTCGCGACCCAGCACAAGGCCCGCGTCCATCAGCCCGCGCAACACGCCGATGCCACCCAGGTTGTTGTCCACCACGATGGCGGTGGGCCGCTTGGGCAAGGCCATCAGGGCCTGCACGGCAGCGCGTCCGCCGCGCCGGTCCACAGCAGGGCCTGCAAGCCAGGCAGGGTCGAACGCCAGACCGGCTTCCTGCAGCGCCAGCAAAAAGCCGCGCTGGCGTTGCAGGGCGAAATTCAGCTCCAGAGGCGAGTGCGCGTAGGCAATGTCTGTGTGCCCCAAGGCGACCAAATGGCGCACCGCCAGCTTGCTGCCTTCTTCGTTGTCAAAGTCAAACCAGGAAAAGCCGGAGCACTCACCCGTGCGGCCATAGGCCAGGAAGGGGTACCCTTTTTCCAGCAGGTAGTTCACGCGTTTGTCGTTGACCCGGGTGTTGGGCAAGACCACGGCATCGACCCGGCCGCCGCGAAACAGGCGGTCGTACATGTCCAGGTCCTGCTCGTCGCTGGCAACCGCCAGCATCAGGTCAAAGTGCTCTGCGTGCAGCCGCTCCGCAAGGCCCCCGGCCATGTCCAGAAACTGCGGGTTGCCCAGGTTCTCCACACCTGCGGAATAAACGATGGCAATGGCCTCGGTGCTGCCGCGCACCAAGCGGCGTGCGCCCGCATTGGGCCGGTAGCCCAGGGTTTTGGCCGCCTCTTCAACCCGACTGCGGGTCTGCTGGTTCACGTCCTGGTAGCCATTCAGGGCGCGGCTCACCGTGGACGTGGAGAGCCCCAGTTCCTTGGCCAGCGCCTTGATGTTCATGGCAATGTTGCTTGTTGAAAAATTTCAGGCCAGCAAGGCAAACAGGCCACCCCAGGGCGCCAGCTGAACGCGGTCCGCCTGCAGCACGGCGCCCGCGAGGCCGCTTTCGTCCAGCACCTGGCTGACCTTGCAGTCGGCAGGCAGCAGGCAGGTCGCGCTCTGGTCGCTGAAGTTGAAGACGCAGAGCAGGCGCTGGGCCGTGCTGGCGCGCACAAAGGCGAACACCTGCGCATCCACTGGCAGCAGCTGCATCTCGCCCTGCAGCAGCGCGGGCTGCGCCTTGCGCCAGTGCAGCAGATGGCGATAAAAAGTCAGCAGCGAAGCCTGCGCGCCATCCTGTGCGTCCACGGCCAGCGAACGGTGCGACTCGGCCACTGGCAACCACGGCTTGGGTGTGCTCTTGCCTGCCGATGAAAAGCCCAGGTCGGGCGCACTGCCCACCCAGGGCATGGGCGTGCGGCAACCATCGCGCCCCTTGAACTCGGGCCACATGGTGATGCCATAGGGGTCCTGCAGGTCTTCGAAAGCAATGGCCGCTTCGGGCAGGCCCAACTCATCACCCTGGTAAATGCAGGAGGAGCCACGCAGGCTCACCTGCATGGCCGCTGCCAGGCGCAAGAGCGCCGCGTCGGGCTTGGCACCGCCCCAGCGGCTGGCGAAACGCTCCACGTCGTGGTTGGACAGTGCCCAGCACGGCCAACCGCCGTCAGAGATGCTCTCGAAGCGGGCCATCACACTGTGTAGGAAGGTAGCGGTGTGATCGGAACCCAGCAGGTCAAAGCAATACGCCATGTGCAGCTTGTCGCCACCGCGCGTGTACTCGGCCAGGCGGGCCAGTCCATCGTCATCCCCGATTTCACCAACCATGGTGGTGTTGGGATACTGGTCCAAAAGCTTGCGCAACTTGCGCAGGAACTCCAGGTTTTCTGGCT
>CANCCF010000207.1 GCA_947374485.1 Comamonadaceae bacterium
CGGCCCTTGTCCAACTGGGCTTCGATGACCAGGCCCTTGGCCATAGCGTCCACCGGGGCCTTGAGCTCCAGCACTTCGGCCTGCAGCAGCACCTGTTCGAGCAGGGCGTCAATGCCCATGCCGGTCTTGGAGGACACGGCCACAAAGGGAGAGTCGCCACCGAATTCTTCAGGCACCACTTCTTCGACCACCAGCTCGTTCTTCACGCGCTCGGGGTTGGCATCGGGCTTGTCCGACTTGGTAATGGCCACCACGATAGGAACACCAGCCGCCTTGGCGTGCTTGATGGCTTCCTTGGTTTGCGGCATCACGCCGTCGTCGGCTGCCACCACCAGAATCACGATGTCGGTGGCCTTGGCACCGCGGGCACGCATGGCGGTAAACGCCTCGTGGCCGGGGGTGTCGAGGAAGGAGACCATGCCGCGCGGGGTTTCCACGTGGTAGGCGCCAATGTGCTGGGTAATGCCACCGGCTTCACCGGCTGCCACCTTGGCGCGGCGGATGTAATCCAAGAGCGAGGTCTTGCCGTGGTCGACGTGGCCCATGACGGTGACCACCGGCGCGCGCGGCAGGGACTCTGCTTGCTGGCCCAGGGCTTCGTCGTCGGTAAAGGCTTCCGGGTCGTCCAGTGCGGCAACCACGGCCTTGTGGCCCATGTCTTCCACCAAAATCATGGCGGTGTCCTGGTCCAGCGGCTGGTTGATGGTGACCATCTGGCCCAACTTCATCAGTTGCTTGATGACTTCGGACGCCTTCACAGCCATCTTGTGGGCCAGCTCGGCCACGGTGATGGTTTCCGGCACGTGGACTTCGAGCACGCGGGTTTCCACCGGCGCCTGCTGTTGTTGTCCATGGTCACGGTCGCGGTCATTGCTGCCACGGCGGCCACGCGGGCCACTGCGCCAGTTGGTCGAACGGCCGGCTCCAGCACCGGTGTCGCCACGGGTCTTGAGTTCTTTCTTCTTGGCCGGGTCGCCTGCCCAGCTGCTGGAGAGCTTGGCCGACTTGACTTCCTTGTTGACACCCGGTGCAGCAGGTGCGCCAGGAGCGGGCTTGACGCCGGGCTTGGGCACCACGGTACCCGCTGGCGGCTTGTGCAGCGTGCCCTTGATACCAGCCTTGGCGGCGGCTTCGGCACGGATTTCTTCGGGGCGCTTGGCCACCAGCACGCGCTTGGGCGCGGACATCATGTTGCGGATGGCAGCGGCTTCGGCTTCGGCCTTGCGGCGGCGGTCGCCCAGGTCGGCGGCGCGCGATGCGTCTTCAATGGCTTGCGCCTTGGAGGCGGCGGCAGCGGCGGCGGCCTTTTCAGCGTCTTGTTCGCGCTTGAGTTCCGCTGCGGCGGCAGCGGCGGCCGCCACGGCTGCGTGGTCAATTTCGGGCACCGGCTTGGCCTTGGCCTTGACTTGCGGCTTGGTAGCGGCGTCGCGTGCGGCCTGCTCCTTGGCGGCCTGGACATCGGCGGCCTGCTTTTCAGAGGCTTCGCTGGCCGCACTGGCCGCGCGGGCCTCCTGCTCTTCACGGTCCTTGCGGCGCTGCGCCAGCTCTTCTTCCTGGCGGCGGATGAATTCGGCCTGGTGGCGGGCCTCTTCTTCGCGGCGGGCCAGTTCAGCGTGGTCTACCGCCGGTGCCGATGAGGCCTGTTCCGCTTCTTCATGTTCCATACCGTCCACGACCTGGTCGGTACCGTCTTCGCGGCGCACAAAGGTGCGCTTCTTGCGCACTTCCACCTGGATGGTGCGGGCCTTGCCACTGGCATCTGCCTGCTTGATCTCGGTGGTCTGCTTCTTGACCAGCGTGATCTTCTTGCGCTCGGGCGCAGCAGTGCCGTGGCTGCTTTGCAAATAGCTCAGCAGCTTGTGCTTGTCGGCTTCATTGAGCGGGTCGGTGGCAGCCGTTTTGGCTACCCCGGCCGACTTCAGCTGCTCGATCAGCGTCTCGGTGGATTTCTTGAGTTCGTTGGCAAACTCGGCGACGGTCGTACTGGACATGTGTTACTTAACCTTTGGCGGCGGCTGGCAGGACCTTGTGGGAGCTGCCAGCCATTTCTGGACTTCTATTGCATAACCATTACTCTTGAGAAGCGGCGTCATTGGTAAACCAATGTGCGCGCGCTTTCATGATCAGGGCGGTGGCCTCTTCAGCGGTCTGGCCGGTGATGTCGGTGAGTTCATCAACGGCCAGGTCGGCCAGGTCGTCACGGGTGTGAATACCCTGGTCGGCCAGCTTGCCGATCAGCTCGGGTGTCAGGCCTTCCAGATCCCGCAGGTCTTGCGAGACCCCTTCCACGTTTTCTTCGTGGGCGATTTCCATGGTCAGCAGGGCATCCTTGGCACGGTTGCGCAGCTCGTGCACCGTGTCTTCGTCGAAGCTCTCAATTTCCAGCATTTCCTGCAGGGGAACGTAGGCCACTTCTTCCAGGCTGGTAAAGCCTTCGGCGATCAGGATGTCGGCGATTTCCTCGTCCACATCGAGCTTCTCCATGAACAGGCGGCGACCGGAATCGGTCTCCACAGCCAGCTTTTGGGCCGACTCTGCTGCGTCCATGATGTTGATCTTCCAGCCGGTCAGCTCTGAGGCCAGGCGCACGTTCTGTCCGCCGCGGCCAATGGCGATGGCCAAATTTTCTTCGTCCACCACCACGTCCATGGCGTGGCGCTCTTCGTCCACCACGATGGAGGACACATTGGCCGGGGCCAGGGCGCCGATCACGAACTGGGCGGGGTCTTCGCTCCACAGCACGATGTCGACGCGCTCACCAGCGAGCTCGTTGGTCACGCCGTTGACACGGGTGCCGCGCACGCCGACGCAGGTGCCAATGGGGTCCACGCGCTTGTCGTGCGAGAGCACGGCAATCTTGGCGCGGGAGCCGGAGTCACGGGCGCAGGATTTGATCTCCAGCAGGCCTTGTTCGATCTCAGGCACTTCCTGGCGGAACAACTCGATCATGAATTCGGGGGCCGAACGCGACAGCACAATGGGTGCGCCGCGCAGGGTCAGGTCCACTTCCATGATCATGGCGCGCACGCGGTCGCCGGTGCGCAGGTTTTCCTTGGGGATCATCTCGCTGCGGCGCAGGCGGCCTTCGACACGGCCGCTCTCCACAATGATGTCGCCCTTGTCCATGCGCTTGACGGTACCGACGAAGATTTTTTCGCCACGTGCCATGAAGTCGTTGAGCAGCATTTCGCGCTCGGCGTCACGGATTTTTTGCAGGATGACCTGTTTGGCCGCCATGGCGCCAATGCGGCCAATCGGCACCGAGGGCACGGACTCTTCGATGTACTCATCGACTTCGATGTCCGGAATTTGCTCCAGGGCTTCAAACAGCAGGATTTCCTGGTCGGGCAGTTGCAGACCGGCTTCATCGGGGACGACGTGCCAGCGGCGGAAGGTTTCGTAGTTGCCGCTGTCGCGGTCCAGGGCCACCCGGATGTCTACTTCACCGGGGTAGAGCTTTTTGGTGGCTTGCGCCAGGGCTGCTTCCACAGCGCCCAACACCACATCACGTTCCACGTTTTTCTCACGGGAAATAGCTTCAACCAGCATCAACAGTTCGCGATTCATGCCATGACTCTCCTGATCACTCTTATCAACAACAAAACTAAACGTCCTGGCCCACGGCAGGCTCTTCGCCCCCCGTGCTGCCACCTTGTCCGCGTCCCTTGAAGCTCACAATGGGAGCCAGACGCGATTCACGTACTTCATCCAGCGTGAAGCCCAGCACCTGCATGGGTGGCGGCACACGCTTCTTGCTCACTCTTTGGCCGGGCTTGGGGGCAGGCGCATCGCTCCAGACGATTTGCCAGCTCACCCCGCCGTCTGCAGCCGCTACCCGCTCCAGCGTGCCGCGAAACTTTTTGCGGCTGGCATGCACCTGACCGTTGGCCGCAGCACCCATCGGGGCTTTCAGCGTGATGTCGATCACCTGGCCGACAAAGCGCTCGAAATCCGCCGTATGGCGCAGGGGGCGGTCAATACCGGGCGAGGACACCTCGAGCCGCTTGTATTCAATGCCGTCCACTTCCAATGCAAACAGCAGCTGGCGGTTGACCTTCTCGCAGTCTTCCACGTTGATGAACTGGTCCACAGCGACGGTGCCTTCGGCGGGCTTGGTCCAGGGCAAATCGATGGTGATGCGCAAGAGGCCACCGGCGGAGCGTTCAATCTCCACCAGGTCATAACCCAAGCCACTCACTGTCTGTTCAACGATTTCCTGCAAAGCCACGCTGCGTTATTTCCCACATCAAAAAACAATCGACCAAAAAAAACGGGCGGTAAATACCCGCCCGTTTGGTCGTGAGCTCGGATTGTACTGCAAAACGGGGTTGAAGCCCCCACTTTCGCCCGCTGCGCGTGGCTCGCTGCCCCCCAAGGGGGCTAACCCGGCTTGAGGCGGCCCAGCGCCGGGTTCAGTGCCTTGATTCTTAGGGATTTAGGCAGTGGCGGCGAGCAAATTGCGGGTGTAAGGCTCTGCGGGTGATTCAAACACCGTATCCACCGGGCCCTGCTCCACAATGCGGCCGTCTTTCATGACCAACACATGGTGCGCCATGGCGCGGATGACGTCCACATCGTGGGTAATCAGCAGGTAGGCCAGGCCATGCTCGGCCTGCAGGCGCTGCAGCAACTGCAGGATTTGCTGGGCCATGGTGACGTCCAGCGCGCTGGTGGGCTCGTCCAGCACCAGCACGCGCGGATTCACGATCAGGGCGCGGGCGATGGCGATGCGTTGGCGCTGACCGCCGGAGAACTGGTGCGGGTAGCGCTGGAGCAGGCCGGGGAACTGGGCTTCACGCAGCCCCACTTCCTGCAGCGCAGTGATCACCTTGGCGCGGACCTCTGGCCCTGACAAGCCAGGCGCGTGCACCGACAAGCCCTCGCCCACAATTTCTTCCACCGTCATACGCGGGGACAAAGATGAAAAGGGGTCCTGGAACACCACCTGCAGTCGGCTGCGGATTTGCAGGTCGGAGGCGCGGCCCTGCCCCCAGGCTTGACCGAATAGGTGTACTTCGTTGGAAAATTTCAGCAGGCCGAGCACGGCCAGGGCCAGGGTCGATTTGCCAGAACCCGACTCGCCCACGATACCCAGGGTCTGACCGGCGCACAGCCGCAGGTCGGCACCCTGCACTGCCACAAACTCGTTCTTGCCGAACCAGCCCGCAAAGCCCGGTTTGGGTATGGGGTAGCCCACGCGCACACCCTTGGTGACAACCGCCTCCTCTGCATCCGGCCTGGCCTCCACCACGTTGCGTACCGGGCGACTGGCCAACAGGCTAAGGGTGTAGGCGTGTTGGGGATTGGCAAAGAGGTCCGCCACATCCCCCTGTTCCACGATGTGGCCGCGCTCCATCACCGCCACCCGATCGGCAAAGCGGCGCACCATGTTCAGATCATGGGTGATAAGCAGCACGGCCAGGCCCATTATCTTTTGCAGGCTGTCCAGCAAATCCAGAATCTGCTGGCGCACCGTCACATCCAGGGCGGTGGTGGGCTCGTCGGCTATCAGCAGTTTGGGGCTGCAGGCCAGGGCCATGGCCATCATGGCGCGCTGGCGCTGGCCGCCGGAGAGCTGGTGCGGGAAGGCCCGGGCGCGGCGCTCGGGCTCGGCAATGCCGGTGTCTGCCAGCAGGCTGATGGCCTTTTGCTGGGCGTCCCGGGCCGACAAGCCCATCTTGAGTTGTAAAACCTCGGCAATCTGCTCGCCAATGGAAAACAGCGGGTTGAGCGCCGTCATGGGTTCCTGAAACACCATGGCAATGTCGTGGCCGCGGATGGCGCGCAGTTGGCGAGGCGGTATTTGCAAGAGATCGACAGCGCCCTGCCCTGCATCAAAAAGCACCTGCCCGCTGACCTGTGCACCCTCAGCCAGACCCAGCAGGCTGAGGGCCGTGACCGTCTTGCCCGAGCCGGACTCGCCCACCAAAGCCAGCTTTTCACCGGCAGCGAGCGAGAAGTCGACACCGTGCACCACCGGCTGGCTACCAAAGGTGATGTTCAAACCCTGTACGCGCAGCAAACTCATTCCTGTGCCTTTCTGGGGTCCACGGCGTCGCGCAGGGCGTCGCTCATAAAGGTCAGCAGCAGCAAGGTGACAACCAGCACGGCAAAGGTGGAAATAGAAATCCACCAGGCGTCGATATTGTTCTTGCCCTGCGACAGCAGTTCGCCCAGCGAGGGTGTGCCGGGCGGCACCCCCAGCCCCAGAAAGTCCAGCGAAGTCAGCGCCAGGATGGCGCCGCTCATGCGGAAGGGCAAAAACGTCACCACGGGGGTCAGGCTGTTGGGCAACACGTGGCGGGTGATGATTTTCCAGTTGGACACGCCCAGGGCGCGGGCGGCGCGCACATAGTCCATCTGCCGGTTGCGCAGGAACTCGGCGCGCACATAGTCGGACAGGCCCATCCAGCCAAACAGGCTGAGCAGGGCCAGCAACAAGGCCACGCTGGGGGCAAACACGGCGCTGAAAATAATCAGCAAATAAAGCTCGGGCATGGAGCCCCAGATTTCAATAAAACGTTGAAACGCCAGGTCGGTGCGACCACCAAAAAAGCCCTGGATGGCGCCGGTAATCACCCCCAGCACTACGCCCGTTACCGTGAGTGCCAAGGCAAACAGCACGCTGACCCGAAAGCCGTAAATCAGCTGGGCCAGCAGGTCGCGTCCCCGGTCGTCCGTGCCCAGCCAGTTGTCGGCCGTGGGCGGCGCCGGGTTGGGCGACTTGGCAAAGTAATTCAGCGTCCTGGGGCCGTAGCGGTTGGGGGCAAACAGGGCCCAGTTGCCGGGCTCGGCCAGCTTGTCGCGAATAAAAGGGTCCAGGTAATCGGTGGGCGTGGCAAAGTCGCCGCCGAAGGTGGTTTCGGGGTAATCGCGGACCATGGGCCAATAGGTGTGGCTCTGGTACACCACGATCAACGGCCGGTCGTTGGACACCAGCTCGGCGGCCAGGCTGAGCAGCACCAGCGCACAAAAAATCACCAAGCTCACAATACCCAGGCGG
>CANCCF010000208.1 GCA_947374485.1 Comamonadaceae bacterium
GCACCGGCCGATGACGACCTCATCATCGAAGCCAAGGTCAACCCCTCGGATGTGGGCCAGCTCAGCCAGGGCCTGCCGGTGAGCGTGAAGGTGGACGCCTTTGACTACTCGGTTTACGGCATGTTGAGCGGCGACCTGGTCTACATCAGTCCCGATACTTTGTCCGAGCAGGGACAAAGTGGACAGACGCTCACCTACTACCGGGCAAAAATTCATTTACCAAGGTTGCAGCCGCACAACCCAAAAGCCCGCGACATCGTCGTCAAGCCCGGCATGACGGTGAGCGTGGACATACGCACCGGCACCCGCTCCGTTTTGAACTACCTCGCCAAGCCCGTCGTCAAGGCCTTTGGCGGGGCGCTCATTGAACGCTGAAGTTCGAACACTGATCTGTGAACGCTGAATATTTCGTTGGTTATTTAGTTATTTGAATAGAAGGAAAAAACCATGACAACAAGCAATGCACTTCCCATGCAATCGGACGAATCGTTGGTAATGGCGCAGACCTACCAGCAGGCCATGCAGAACCTGAATGCGATCGTCATCGCCAGGCCTGCTGAGAACGTCGTCATGCTCAAGCCCGGGCAGCTGACCACGGTTGCCGTGCAAGCGGGCCAACATTACAAACTGCGCAAAGTCGGCAATGACGGCGTCACGCAACAGACGCCCGACAACGTCGTAGCCGTGCGCCATGGCGACAACCTGCACTTGCGTTATGCCGATGGCAGTACGGCCAGTTTTGACAATTTCTTTTCGGTGTGTACAGACAGCAGTGTCTGCAGCGTCAATCTGGCAAGCGACAGCAGTACGGGTGTGACCCTGAGCGGCGCCGATGCCAGCAATGGCCCGATCGCGGATGACGGCTTGCTGGTATACGCGCATGGCGACCACGATGTGCTGATGGCCATGGCACAAGGGCAGTCCAATCTGGAAAGTGCTGTTCGGGGCTTGGGCGATGCTGCAGTCCTGACCTACGTTCCGCCAGACAATTACCCCGGCATTCTCGCCCTGGCACTGCTGGGTGCGGCAGGTGCAGCGGGCGCCGCGTCTGCAGGCGGTGCCAGTGGCGCCGCCGCCTTGGCTGCCACTTCAACCATTGCCGTTGCATTGACGCCTATTGAAACGATCAGCCAGGCCGCGCAAAACAATACCGCCACCAGCACCAGCACCACCCCCGGCTTGACGGCACAGACGTATGCGGCAGCAGGTGTCAGCGGTGTCACCTCCACCAACCTCGGAGCCATCAACAGCGCACTGGACAGCATTCTTGTCAATGGGGCTGCCGCTGATACGGCGGCCAAGGTGCAGGCCATTGTGGATGCGTATGGCGCCATTTTCAAAAGTGCGGATGGCGTTGCGGACAACGCACCAGACGGCCCCACCGCCGCGCAATACACCGCCATCGGCGTCACGGGTGTGACGGGCAAGGTGGCTTCCAACAACGCTTTGTACCTTCTGGACAATGCCGTGGATGCCAAGCCCATGGCAGGGGTGGATACGGTAGCCGAAGTGCAGGCCATAGCCGACGCTGCAAAGCATGTCATGAGCGGAGCAGCGGGCGGCGCTGCTCCAACACTGGCGGACTTTGTGGCCTTGGGTGTGAGTGGTGTAGACACCAGCAACCTGGTTGCCGTGCAAGCCGCCATTGCTGCTACAGATGACAGTGGCATTGCGGTGCACAAGGTCACAGAAATACAGGCCCTCGTCAACACGGTCAGTACGGCCAACGCCCTGAATGCCATCCGCGATGCTGCCGAGAACAACACCGCCACGCCCACCACCCCTGGCGTCGCTGTCTATGTGGCAGCAGGTGTCACCGGTGTATCCAATGCTGACCTGGCCGCCATCAACAGTGCGCTCGACAGCCCCGCCGTTACCGGTGCACAGGCCAACACTACCCCCGAGGTGCAGGCGATCGTCAATGCCTACAACGCCATTCTGGCCAGCGCCGATGGGGTCGCCAACAACACCAGTACGCCGCTGACTGGCGCGCAATACACCCTGGTGGGCGTTACGGGCCTTAGCGGCGTGTCTGCACCCGGCAATACGTTGCACCTGCTGGATGATGTGGTGGATGCCATTCCCACGGCAGGCGTGGACTCGGTGCCTGAGTTGCAAGTCCTGGCCGATGCGGCAGGTCATGTCATCAGCGGCGCAGCGGGCGGTACCGGGCCCACCTTGCTGGAACTGGCGGCTTTGGGTATCAGTGGCGTCACTGCCACCAACCTGGCCGCCGTGCAGCAAGCCATTGCCGCTACGCCGGATGATGGCACCGGTGTAGACACACGCGGCGAGCTCCAGACCGTTGTCAACACAGCCATTGCGGCAGGTCAGGTGCCCCACATCACATCGGTACTGGGCGGCGTGAGCAATCTGGAGGTCACCTCCAATTTGGTACTCAATGCCGACCAGTCCGTGACAGTGGGCAGCGGCTTCATTCACATCACCGATCTGGGCGGAGCCGGTTACCAGGGGGACACCAGCACCAACACCCAGAACATCGATGTGTCGACGGCCATCGCCAACCACATGCTGACCATCACCGGCACCGGTGCCAATACCCATATCGTCATCAACCCCATGTGGGATCTGGACCTCTCTTCCAACTACCAACTCAGCTTTGACAGCGGCGTCTTTCTTGACGCCGCTGGCAGCCATGCGGCGGTAGCGGTGGCCCCCATCAACTTCAGCACCGTCACCCCGGGTACCCATGCCGCGGGGGGCACTGCAGCCACCGAAGCACATGCCTCGCAAACCATGGTGGACGCTACCGGTGCACTCACAGCAGGCAAGAGCTGGATGAGTATTGAGGGCATAGGCAACAACACGGGTGGTGTTACGCAACTTGGCGACTTGTCGACCGGCGCCTACGCACTGGTGATGAAGAACTACGCAACCACGCCGGGTGGCGCATCGGGCGACGGAACCGATGGCATTGCTGCGCATGACACCAATGTGGGTGTCATCAATTTTGGCAACAACGACATTGTTTATTTCGATAGCCAAGTCAACAACACAGCTGTACAGCTTTTCGATGCGCGTTATACCGGCATGACCGATGGCGGTGCAGTGGGTGGTGTGGCTGGCCAAAACGCGTTGGTCATTGGTCTCACAAACAATCCGCAGCAAGCAGGCAGTAATGCCATGGTCTTGCTGGGGCTTGAAGGCAACACCACGAACCAGATTTATTCCGGCATTGTCACGCTGGGCCCCAACAGCATGGGCTGGGCTGATGCCTGGCATGCCACCAATCCCCCCGTGATCATGGGCTAGTCCCGCTTACCCTTTTCTTTCATAAAAACCAACAACCAATACCAGGAAACAGCATGGCTACGACATCCAAATATTTTGTAATCACCCCCACTGGCGACAACCTCGATTTCGTCGATTTCGGTCTGAATTACGGCAGTGTCACCACCAAGGGTGAATCCATCCAGTACAGTGGGTCATCCAGAGTAGACAGCATTTTTGTGCGACCCGGACTTACCTATGACCTGAGCAACACGGCCGCAGGCACAGACAAAATTTATCTCACGGGAAACTTTGCCGACTACAGCTTGGCGTTTGACAATCTCTCCCAAACCCTGAGTCTGACACGCGCACTGGGAACCGCGAACGCGGAAGTGGTCAAGGTAGCAGGGGGTACACCTTTGTCCTTTGACAACCTCGTATTCGCCAATGGCACTGTGAATGCCAACACCTTGTCTGTGGCTGTCAAAACGTCTACTCCCCTGCCAGTGCCTGGTGGTGAGACCTCGCTGGCGCCCCTGGGTGCCGCCAATCCAACGGCCCCTCTCAACGCCACCATCCGCGCCTATTCCACCAACCCGGCGCTGGCCAATCAGGTGGGTGAAACCTTTGCATCGGTCAGGCCAGGCATCAACTACACCATCAATGGTGGCAACGGCATTGATACCGTGTATGTGGCCGACGGCGAGACCGTAGACGCAACGGTCACTGGGGCCAGCACCGACCTGATTTATTTCCGTGGTATGTCGGCGGATTACACCAAGACTGTCCTGTCCAGCGGCACCAAACTCCAGTTCACCCGAACCATCAATGGCCACCTTGAATCGGTGCTCGTGACGGTGGGGACCATACTGAACTTTGACCGCCTGATTTTTGCCGACGGCACCATCACCACGATCGATGCCAAGACTGCCATCCTCATCGACCCGACCGGCCCGCTGCCGGTAGACCCCGGAACCACCACACCTTTGTATTCAGACGAAGAAGTGGCCGCAGCCATTGCCGCCATCAGCGCTGCAGCGCAGGCCAATAACGCCAATGGCACAACGCCTTCGGTCCAGGTGTATGTCACGGCCGGTGTCACCGGTGTGAACGCAGCTAACCTGGGCGCTATCAATGACGCCCTGAACAGTCTGCCGGTTGACGGCGCTGCCACCAACACGGCGCCTGAGATCCAGGCCATCGTCAATGCCTACAAAGCCATTCTCGCCAGTGCAGACGGCGTAGGCGGCAACACCAGTACGCCATTGACCACGGAACAATATGTCGCTGTGGGTGTTACTGGCGTGCCCACAGGTGGCGCATTGTCGTTGCTTGACAGCGCAGTGGACGCCAAGCCCACAGTTGGCGTGGATACCGTGCCTGAACTGCAGGCGCTGGCAGATGCCGCCAAGCACGTGCTGGATGCAGCCGGTGGTGGCACGCCCGCCCAAATTGCGGCACTCACGTTGCCCGACCTCAGCAATCTGGGCATCACGGGTGTAACGCCTGACAACCTGCCAGCAGTGCTGGCTGCAATTGCTGCCACACCGGATGCCGGTGTCGACACGCTGGGCGAGCTGCAGGGCGTAGTCAATACCGCCGTGGCAAATGTTGCCAATGCGCTGGCAACCATTCGCGACGCTGCCCAGAATAACAATGCCGTCAGCTCTGGCCTGGATGTGCCTGTATTTGTGGCTGCCGGTGTGACCGGTGTAACCGCTACCAACCGCCTGGCCATTGACACCGCCCTGGACAGCCTGCCCATCACCGGTGCGCAAGCCGACACCACGGCCGAGGTGCAAGCGATTGTCAATGCCTACAACGCCATTCTGGCCAGCGCCGATGGTGTGGCAGGCAATACACCCGTAGCCCTCACCGGTGCGCAATATGCGGCCATTGGCGTTACCGGTGTGTCCGGTTTTGCTGCTCCTGGCACGGCCATGTTCCTGCTCGATAACGCGGTGGACGGCAGTGCCCCGGCCGCCGTTGATACGGAGCCAGAAGTGCAAGCCTTGGCCGACGCTGCCAATCATGTGATTGCCGCAGCCGGTGGTACACCTGCACAAATTGCAGCACTCACATTGGCCGACCTGACGGCCTTGGGTATCACGGGTATCACACCGGCAACCCTGCCCGCTGTTCTGGCGGCCATCGGTGCCACCGTCCCCGACTCGGCCATTGACACCGTGGGCGAGCTGCAGGCCATCGTCAATGCGGCCGCCAACGCGGCGGTTATCGCCCAGAACGCGATCCGCGATGCTGCCCAGAACAATACGGCCATCAGCAGCGGTCTGGACATCCCGGTCTACACCGCAGCTGGTGTGAGTGGCGTCACCTCCGCTAACCTGATCTCCGTGGACCTGGCACTGGACAGCGCTGCCGTTACCGGTGCCCAGGCCGACACCGCACCCAAGGTGCAAGGCATTGTCAATGCCTACAACGCCATTCTGGCCAGCGCCGACGGCGTTGCCAGCAACACCGCCACACCACTCACGGGTGCCCAATACAACGCCATTGGTGTCACGGGCATATCCGGTTTGGCAGCCCCTGGCACTGCCATGTCCTTGCTCGACAGCGTGGTGGACGCCAGCCCCACGGCAGGCGTGGACACGGTGGTGGAGGTGCAAGCCATGGCCGATGGTGCGAACCATGTGCTGGATGCTGCTGGCGGCACAGCGCCGCAAATCGCCGCATTGACCCTGGCCGATCTGCTGGCTTTGGGCATAACCGGCGTGACCGCCGCAACCTTCCCTGCGGTGCAAAACGCCGTGGGCGCAGCGGCAGATGCCAGCGTGGATACGCAGCCTGAGCTGCAGAGCCTGGTCAATGCGGCGGTTGTCATTGCCAACAACGCCATCAACACCATTCGCGATGCAGCGGAAGCCAACAACGCTACGGACATCTCGCCGGCAGTGAGTGTCTATGTGGCAGCAGGTGTCAGCGGTGTAACGGCGAGCAACCTGGCCGCCATCAACAGCGCCTTGGACAGCCCTGCAATTACCGGCGCACAAGCTGACACCACGCCTGAGGTGCAAGCCATAGTGGATGCCTACAACGCCATTCTGGCCAGTGCCGACGGTGTGGCCGGCAACACCGCGACACCGCTGACTGGCGCCCAGTACAACGCCATTGGCGTCACCGGCGTATCTGGCTTCGCGATTCCGGGAACGGCCATGTCGCTGCTCGACAGTGCTGTAGATGCCAAACCCAAGGCTGGCGTGGACAGCGAACTTGAAGTGCAGGCCATGGCCAACGCGGCCAACCATGTGATTGACGCTGCGGGTGGCACGCCAACCCAGATCGCAGCACTGACCGCAGCAGACCTGGCTGCGCTGGGCGTTACCGGCGTTACGCCGTCCAACCTGGCTGCCGTGCTGAATGCCATCGGCACCACCACACCGGACAGCGCTATTGACACCTTGGGCGAGTTGCAAGCCATTGTCGACGGGGCAGGCAACAATGCCAACACTGCCTTGAACACCATCCGTGATGCCGCAGAGAGCAACAACGCCACACCTACCACACCGGCGGTCAGTGTCTATGTGGCAGCAGGCGTGACTGGCGTCACGGTTAGCAACCTGGCCTCCATCAACACCGCACTGAACAGCCCGGCCATCACCGGCGCCCAGGCAGACACCACCGGTGAAGTGCAAACCATTGTGGATGCCTACAACGCCATCTTGGCCAGCGCCGATGGTACGGCGGGCAACACGGCTACACCCCTGACTGGTGCGCAGTA
>CANCCF010000209.1 GCA_947374485.1 Comamonadaceae bacterium
TGGAAGCTGTCAGGGCAAACACCTCGTAATCCTGCGGATGCAGGGCAAGCACTTCCAGCGTGTTCACGCCAATCGAGCCAGTGGAGCCGAGAATGGCCACGCGTTGTTTCATACGGCACCTCCGCCAATCAGCATCATGGCCAGTGGCAGGGTGGGCAAGAGCGCGTCTACCCGGTCGAGCACGCCACCGTGGCCGGGCAACAAATTGCTGCTGTCCTTGACACCTGCCGCACGCTTGAACAGCGACTCCACCAAGTCCCCCACCACACTCATGGCGGTCAAAAAGGCCAGGCCCACCAGCAGCAGCACCGGGCCCATGGCCCACAGGCGGGTGTAGAGGCTGCTTGAATCCGGCGTGCCATGGCTGTCGGCATAGATCCAGCCCAGAGCCACCAGCAGCACGACCACAGCGCCACCGACTACGCCCTCCCAGGTCTTACCCGGGCTCACGGAAGGTGCGAGCTTGTTGGCGAAAAACTTGCCGCCCAATGCCCGGCCTGAAAAATAAGCGCCAATGTCGGCTGCCCACACCAGCACCATGACAGACAACAAGAAGTTGATGCCGATGAGGCGCGCCTGCATCAGGGCCAGCCAGGCCGCCCACAGCAATAGCACACCGCCCAGCAGGCGCAGCGCGGGCGGCAAGGCCAGCCAGCCAGCCGCACCCGAGCGCAGGGCCCAGGCACTGGCCAGCACCCAGAAGCCGCCAATGACCAGCCACACCGTGCCCAGCGGGGCGGACGGCAAGCCCTGGGCCCAGCTGCCAGCGCACAGCACGGCGCAGGCAGCGCCCGTGGCCAGCGCGGCGCGGTCTGCAAATGCATTCAGGCGCGCCCACTCCCAGGCCGCACAGGCCAGCAGCACCAAGGTCACCATGCCAAAGGGCGTGGTGGATGGGTAAAACATGGCGGGAAGCAGGATCGCCAGCAGCACCAGGGCGGTGATGATTCTTTGCTTCAGCATGGGTGGGCTTTCAGACGGAGGCAGTCTGGCTGCCGGGAAGCTGGTCAGAGGTCATGCCAAAGCGCCGTTCACGCCCGGCATAGGCCTGGATGGCAGCGTCCAGCGCGGCCTCGTCAAAATCGGGCCACAGCACATTGCAGAAATACAGCTCCGTGTAGGCCGCCTGCCAGAGCAAAAAATTGCTCAGGCGCATTTCACCACCGGTGCGTACCACCAGATCGGGGTCGCCCACCGCTGCGGTGGAGAGTTTGGCGGACAGGGCCGCCTCGGTAATGGGCTCGCCCGCTGCGGCCAGGGCTTGTGCCGCCTGCACCAGGTCCCAGCGCCCGCCGTAGTTGAAGCAGACATTGAGGATCAGGGTGTGGTTGTCGGCAGTTTCTCGCTCGGCCTCAATCAGGCTTTTTTTCACCCGCTCCGACAGGCCCGCGCGCTCACCAATGAACTGCAGGTGCACGCCTTCTTTTTTGAGCTGGTTGAGCTCGCGCGACAAAGCCACCACCAGAATCTCCATCAGGCCCGAGACCTCGTCGGGCGGGCGCTTCCAGTTCTCGGAAGAAAAGGCGAACACGGTGAGCACCTGCACACCGCGCAGGACGCAGGACCGCACCGTGCGCTTCAATACCTCCACGCCCTGCTTGTGCCCAGCGATGCGGGGCAAAAAGCGCTTGGACGCCCAGCGCCCATTGCCATCCATGACGATGGCGATGTGCCTGGGAATGGACTCTGCAACTGCAGCCACGGCGTTACGCATCAGGCGAATAGGTCAAGTACAGCCCGGCCTTACACGGCCATGATGTCCTGCTCTTTGGAGGCCACCAGGCGGTCGACTTCGGTGATGTGCTTGTCGGTGATTTTCTGGATCTCGGCTTCCGAGCGCTTCTGGTCGTCTTCCGAGGCCAGCTTGTCCTTCACCAGTTTCTTCACGCTTTCATTGGCATCACGGCGGATGTTGCGAATGGCAATCTTGGCGCCCTCGCCTTCGTTGCGCACCACCTTGGTCAGCTCGCGGCGGCGCTCTTCGGTCATGGCGGGCATGGGCACGCGGATCAGGTCTCCCATGCTCGACGGGTTCAGGCCCAGATCGCTTTCGCGGATGGCTTTTTCAATCTTGGCGCCCATGCCTTTTTCCCAGGGCTGGATGCCAATCGTGCGCGAGTCGATCAACGACAGGTTGGCCACCTGGCTGAGCGGCATCATGGCGCCGTAGTAATCCACATGCACCGTGTCCAGCAAGGCCGGATTGGCGCGGCCCGTACGGACCTTGGTGAGGTTGTTCTTGAAGGCGTCGATGGAATGGTCCATCTTGTCTTCCAGGGTCTTCTTGATTTCTGCAACCGACATGTTCTTATCCTCCAGTCAAGCAAAGTCCTGCGCGCGCACAGCGCATCAGACGTGAACCAGCGTGCCTTCGTCCTCGCCCATGACCACGCGCTTGAGCGCACCATGCTTGAAGATGGAGAACACCTTGATGGGCAGCTTCTGGTCGCGGCACAGGGCAAAGGCGGTGGCATCCAATATGCCCAGGTTCTTGTTCATGGCCTCGTCAAACGTCAGGCTGGTGTAGCGCACGGCATCCGGGTCCTTCTTGGGGTCGGCGCTGTAGACGCCGTCCACCTTGGTAGCCTTGAGCACAATTTGCGCACCGATTTCAGCGCCGCGCAGGGCCGCAGCAGTGTCGGTGGTAAAAAACGGGTTGCCGGTACCGGCCGCAAAAATCACCACCTTGCCCTCTTCGAGGTACTGCAGGGCCTTGGGCCGCACATAGGGCTCCACCACCTGCTCAATGCCGATGGCCGACATCACGCGCGCAGTCAGACCGGCCTTGTTCATGGTGTCGCCCAGGGCCAGCGCATTCATGACGGTAGCCAGCATGCCCATGTAGTCGGCCGTGGCGCGGTCCATACCGACCGAGCCACCGGCCACGCCGCGAAAAATATTGCCGCCACCAATCACCACCGCCACCTCCACGCCCAGGCGGGTGACCTCGGCTACTTCGTCCACCATGCGCACGATGGTGCCGTGGTTGATGCCGAATGCGTCGTCCCCCATGAGCGCCTCACCTGACAGCTTCAACAAGATGCGCTTGAAGGCGGGTTTGGCGTTCTGCATGGAGGGGTCCTGACGTGATCTGGGTGGTGGTTGATTGGAAGGGATCAGGCAGCTTGCTTGGCCGCAGCGACTTGTGCGGCCACTTCGGCTGCGAAGTCGTCGACCTTCTTCTCGATGCCCTCGCCCACTACGTACAGAGTGAAGCCCTTCACGGTGGTGTTGACCGACTTGAGCATTTGCTCCACCGTTTGCTTGTCGTTCTTGACGAAGGCCTGGTTGAACAGGGAGACTTCTTTCAGGTACTTTTGCACTCCGCCTTCGATGCGCTTGGTCACGATTTCTGCGGACTGCACGGGCTTGCCTGCAGCAGTAGCCACAGCAGCGTCTTCAGCGGCCTTGGCAGCAGCTACCGAGCGCTCGCGCTCGACCAGTTCGGCAGGCACTTCAGCGCTGGACAGCGATACGGGCTTCATGGCGGCCACGTGCATGGCAACGTCCTTGGCAGCCACATCGTCACCTTCGAATTCGACGACCACGCCAATGCGGGTGCCGTGCAGATAGGTGGCGATCTGGGCGCCGGAATCAAAGCGCTTGAAGCGGCGGAAGGTCATGTTCTCGCCGATCTTGCCGATCAGACCCTTGCGCACGTCTTCCAGGGTGGGGCCGAAACCGTCTTGCGCATAGGCCAGGGCGCTCAGGGCGGCCACGTCTGCGGGGTTGTGCTTGGCGATCAGCGCGGCAGCCGCATTGGCCAGGGCCAGGAAACTGTCATTTTTGGTCACGAAGTCGGTTTCACAGTTGACTTCGAGCAGTGCGCCTACTTTGCCTTCCACGCTGTTCACCACCACGCCTTCGGCGGTGATGCGCGCAGCGGCCTTGCCAGCCTTGCTGCCGAGCTTGACGCGCAACAGTTCTTCGGCTTTTTCCATATTGCCTTCGGCTTCGGTCAAAGCCTTCTTGCATTCCATCATCGGTGCGTCGGTCTTTCCACGCAGTTCAGCAACCATGCTTGCGGTAATCGTAGCCATCTTCATATCTCCATCATCAGTTCAGTGGGTTCACTATCAGCTAAAAAAAAGGGGCACAGAAGCCCCCTTTTTGAGGCGGGCAAAAGCTTTACGCAGCTTCGCTGACCTCGACAAACTCGTCCGCGCCTTCGGCAGCAGCCACGGCCTTGACGACGTCGTCAGAAGCGCTGGCACGGCCTTCGATCACCGCGTCAGCGATGCCACGGGCGTACAGGGTCACTGCCTTGGAAGAGTCATCATTGCCGGGAATCACGTAGTCGATGCCTTCGGGCGAGTGGTTGGAGTCCACCACACCGATCAGGGGGATGCCCAGCTTCTTCGCTTCGGCGATGGCAATCTTGTGGTAGCCCACGTCGATCACGAAAATCGCATCCGGCAGCGTGACCATATCCTGGATACCGCCAATGTCTTTTTCCAGCTTTTCGAGTTCGCGGGCGAACATCAGCTGCTCTTTCTTGCTCATGGCGTCCAGACCGGCTTCTTGCTGGACCTTCATGTCCTTCAAGCGCTTGATGGAGGTCTTGACCGTCTTGAAGTTGGTCAGCATGCCGCCCAACCAGCGCTGGTCAACGTAGTGCACGCCGGCGCGTTGCGCTTCAGCGGAGACGATTTCGCGCGCCTGGCGCTTGGTGCCCACCATCAGGATGGTGCCGCGCTTGGCGGTGAGTTGGCGCACAAACTTGGCGGCTTCCTGGAACATCGGCAGCGATTTTTCCAGGTTGATGATGTGGATCTTGTTGCGGTGACCGAAGATGAACGGGGCCATCTTGGGGTTCCAGAAGCGGGTTTGGTGTCCAAAGTGAACGCCGGCTTCCAGCATTTCGCGCATAGTAACTGCCATAGATTTTCTCCAAAGGTTAGGTCTTAAATCCGGTCCGTCAATTGCGTTTTTGAGAGAATAGAATTCTTCAAAACACAACACCTTGTCAGAACCGGTTTGCGAGTTTGCGGTGTGTGGCATCAATCGCACCACCTGCACAGCCGTTCGATTTTAGCATGGAAGAGTCCACCGTTCCGGTGTGCCCCGTGCCAAGGTTCCGACCCAGCGGGAAATTTAGGTCTTTCATGAAAATTGCGGTCATAGGCGCCGGTATCGTCGGCATTTGCACAGCCTACGAACTGGCATTGGACGGTCATGCCGTGTCCGTTTTTGAGCGCCACGCAGCGGTGGCCGAAGAAGCCAGCTTTGCCTGCGCCGGGCACCAGTCGGCCAGCCTGGCACACCCCCTTGCATTCCCCGCCTGGCCACAGGCCTCGCGCCTGCGTGCCTTGCTCCAGCCCTCGGGCATTGCGCTGGGTCGGGGCACCACGCTGGCCGAACTGCGCTGGCTGGGTGGCTGGAAGATGCGGTCGCTGGGCTTTGTGGAACGCTTCTCTGCTGCGCAAAAACTGGTGGCCTACAGCCTGGAGCGGCAACAGGCCTTGGCCACGCAGGCGTCGCTGGCCTTTGAGCAGGCCCAGGGGCCCTTGTTGTTGTTGCGCTCCGAAGCTGCGCTGCAGGCCTACCAGCCGACCTTGGCCGCCCTGGCAGAACTGGGCGTGGTAGCCAAAGTCTTGAGCCCGGAAGAAGCGCGCAAGCTCGAGCCCGCTCTGGGCGCGGAGCTGGCCTTGCATGCGGCCGTGTGCTTCCCGAACGACGGCATTGGCAACTGCCGCCAATTCGCCCACGCGCTCAAAGACCGCGCCGTGGACCTGGGGGTGGCCTTTCATTTCGCCACACCGGTGACAGCCCTCTCGCACAACCCGCACACCACGGTCCACACCGCAAATCAGGCGCCACAAAGCTTTGAGCAGGTTGTGGTGTGTGCCGCAGGCGGTGCAGCTGCCCTGCTGGCGCAGGGTGCCAATGCAGTCCCACTGACGCGGGTGTGGAGCTATTCGCTGAGCGCGCAAATCCGAGAGCCACTCAACGCGCCGCGCAGCGCCGTGATCGATGGCCACAGCCAACTCGGCATCAGCCGCCTGGGCGCGCGCATACGGGTGTCGGGTGGTGCCGAGCTGGGCGGCACACCGCACGGTCGGCCCGAGGCTTCGACGCGTGCGCTTTATCTGGCCTTGCAAAGCCACTTTCCGGGTGCCGCAGATTTCAGCCGGAGCATGCAGCTCTGGAAGGGCGCCAGCCTGTTTTCACCGGATGCCCTTCCACTGCTGGGCAAAAGCGCACAGCCCGGCATCTGGCTCAACCTGGGCCATGGCCACAGCGGTTGGAGCATGGCCTGCGGTGCGGCGCGCCTGCTGGCCAACCAGATCGCCGGGCGCCCGTCTGACGTGGATGCAACGCTTGTGCAACCCACGCGCTTCAAAACCTGAATTTCACTAGGTGCGCCAGCTTGCAGCTGACACAATCAGTTCAACACCCTTGCCCCCTCCATGAGCCCTGAACTTTCCCAAAAACTGGCCGCTGCCGTGGACCGCATGCCGGCCTTTCCAAAAAGTGTGCAGCGCATTCTGGAACTCACCCGCGATGTGAACAGCACGCCCAAGGATCTGGTCGATGTGATCGACAAAGACCCGGTGGTGACGGTGAAAATTCTCAAGGTCGTCAACTCGGCCTACTACAGCCTGCCCAAGCAAATCACCTCCATCGGCCACGCCGTGGTGTACCTGGGTTTCAACACCATCAAGAACCTGGCGCTCAGCATTGCCGCCATCGGCATGCTGCCCAAAGACAACCCCTCGGGCTTCGATGTGCAGCAGTACCTGCTGCACTCGCTGGCCACTGCAGGCCTGGCCAAACAGCTGGCGCTGCGGGTGGATAACGCCGACCCCATGGACTGCTTCATTGGCGGCCTGCTGCACGACTTCGGCAAGGTGGTGTTCGCCCAATTCATGCCCAACGAATTCAAGGCTGCCTTGCAGGAAAGCCAAGCCGGCGGGACCTCACTGCATCTGGCCTTGCAAAAGCACATTGGTGCAGACCACTTTGTGG
>CANCCF010000210.1 GCA_947374485.1 Comamonadaceae bacterium
GCTTGACCCGGCCCACGCTGCGGGCCTCCTGCAGCCACTGCTTGACGGCCAGGTCATCGGCACCGGCCACCGGGCGCACTATCTTGATGGCCACCTCGCGTTCCATGCGCGGGTCGAAGGCGAGCCAGACGGTGGACTGTGCGCCCTGCCCGAGTTGCCGCCGGAGTTCAAAGCGGCCCAGCATGCCGGAAGGTTTGAGTGCCGCCTGCGTGGCCGGGGGGCGACTGTTCTGGAAAGCACGGGGATCTGCCATGCCCCCAATGCTACTTGAGTTGCACTGCTCCGGACACGGTCACGACCACCAAACTTTTGCCGCTCTCCATGGGAAGGGCTGCATCAGCCGCCATGCCCTTGGCGCTCATGGCCATCATGCGCGGCACCGGGCCCATGGGCTGGTCGACAGATCCCACGCTGACTTCACGCAGGCTGTAGTCGGCAAAGCCAAAGCCGTGCGCAATGTCAGCGGCCTTGGCCTTGAAGCTGGCAATGGCCTGCGCCTGGGCTTGGGCTTCGAGCTGGCTGCGGGCCTGGCGGCTGAGGCTGAAGTTCAGGCCGGCGATGACCATGGGCTGCGCGCGCGCGGCAGCAGTGCCGATGCGGGCGAAGTCACTGCCTTCGAGCAGCAGCTCGGCGCTGCCCACCCAGCCGGTAATCTTGCCGTCGTTGCTGTAGCGCGGGCGCAGGTTGAAGGCGCCGCTGCGAACCTCCATGGCACCGGGCTGGGCGGTCTTTTTCAGCTCCAGCAGCGCGCTGTCCAGCATTTGCCGCACGGCCGACTGCACGCCACTGGCGTCATTGCCCTCGCGGGTGGTGGTCAGTGAAACGGTGAGCCAGTCCTGCTGGGCCTCGAGCGTGCCACTGGCACTGAGCTGCACCACATTGCGCGGCTCACTGTTCTGCAGTGTCTGGGCAGTTGCAAGGGCAGCACCGGTCAGCAGGGCGGCGGCCAGCAGGCACCGCAAGCCGGCGGTTCTTGTGGGGGTTTTGCCAGCCATTACTTCATCCACTCCTGTTGCTGACGCAGTTGTTGGCGCAGTTCCAGGCGCTCCTGGACGCTCATTTGACGGGCCGTGGCGGGCACGGCTTCGGCTTGTACCCGCAGTGCTTCGCGCAACACATCACGCCGCCTTTGCCGATCTCGCTGGTCTTGCTGGTCTGGCTGGTCTGGCTGCTGGACCTTATCGCCATCTTGCGAAGCACGCACGGGCGCATTCTGCGCGACGCGCTGCGTTTCCTGGCGCGCATGGCCACTACCTCGCGAGTCCGACTGGTCGCGCGCCTGTGCACCCAGCACCGGGGCCAGCAAAGAAAACAGAACAAGAGTACGGCAGAACATAAGCAAGACTGCAGGTTGAAGTGGTGGATTGAATTGTCTGCAGCCACACCCCGGTAGAGGCTGATTATTTGTAACATAGTGTCAGGTTTGCGTGCGGCATTCCGGGCACCACGCCTGTGCCGCGCAAAATCGGCCCTGTTACATATTTGAGGCACCCATGACCCCACCGCCAGACCGACCCGACAAGATTCTTGTCGTCGATGACGACGCCCGCATCCGTGACCTGCTCAAGCGCTACCTGACCCAGGAAGGTTTCGATGTGCTGGTGGCCGAAGATGGCAAGTCCCTGAACCGCGTGATGATGCGCGAAACCGCCGACCTGATTGTGCTGGACCTGATGATGCCGGGCGAGGACGGACTGGCCATTTGCCGCCGCCTGCGCGCCGCCAATGACCAGACTCCGGTGATCATGTTGACCGCCAAGGGCGAGGATGTGGACCGCATCGTGGGCCTGGAGGTGGGCGCCGACGATTACCTGGGCAAACCCTTCAATCCGCGCGAGCTGCTGGCCCGCATCCACGCCGTGCTGCGACGCCGACCGGTGCCCGAGGTGCCTGGTGCGCCTTCGACCGCCAACGAGACCGTGCGTTTTGGCGCCTTCAGCTTTGACCTGGGCGCTCGCACCCTGCACAAGGGTGGCGAGGAACTGACCCTGACCACCGGCGAATTTGCCATGCTCAAGGCCCTGGTGCGCCACCCGCGCACGCCGCTCTCGCGCGAGAAGCTGGCGCAGCTCTCGCGCGGGCGGGAGTTCGAGCCCTTTGACCGCAGTCTGGATGTACAGGTCTCACGCCTGCGCAAACTCATCGAGACCGACCCGGCCAACCCGCGCATGATCCAGACCGTCTGGGGCGTGGGCTATGTGTTCATTCCTGAAGACCCGGTGTGAGCCAGACCCTGCTGACCGATTACGAGGACACACTCGAGCCCTCGCAGGAGGTCACCGCGCCCCAGCGCCGGTGGTGGGCGTGGCGCGAACTGAGCCTGTTCTGGCGCACTTTTTTCATGCTGGCCCTGCTGCTGCTGGGCAGCATACTGGCCTGGCTGCAGGCCCTGCGCGCCTTTGAGTTTGAACCGCGTGCGGTGCAGACCAGCCGCCAGATTGCGTCACAAGTCAACCTGAGCCGGGCCGCACTCATCAATGCGGATGCCATTGCCCGACTCTCGCTGCTCAAAACCATGGCGCAGGAAGAGGGCCTGCGCATCACCCCCCGGGAAAGCTCGGACACCTTTGTGGCAGCCGATAGCGATGCCATGACCCTGGACATTGTGCGCGAGTTGCGTCAGCGCCTGGGTGCCTCCACCATCGTGGCCCGGCAGGTCAACGGCAGCAACGGCCTGTGGATTGCCTTCGAAATGGACGGTGACCCCTATTGGTTCAGAACCGATTTGGAGCGCTTCACCACCCCGGGTGGCAAGGCCTGGATCATCTGGCTGAGCGTGGCCGCGGCCCTCTCACTGATGGGCGCGGCGCTGATTGCGGGGCTGATCAACCGGCCGCTCAAGGCCCTGTCGTTTGCTGCCAGCCGGGTGCGCGAGGGCAACTTCAATGCCAGCCGCCTGGACGAAGGCGTGCACACCAGCGAAATACGCGAGGTCAACATCGGCTTCAACCGCATGGCCCAGCGCCTGGCCAAACTCGACCAGGACCGCGCCCTGATGCTCGCAGGCATCTCACACGACCTGCGCACGCCGCTGGCTCGCCTGCGCCTGGAGGCAGAGCTGAGTGTGTCGGACCTGGAGGCGCGCGCCAACATGGCGGCCGATATTGCGCAACTGGACGCGATCATCGACAAGTTTCTGGACTATGCACGCCCCGACATGGTGGCGCTGACGGCCATGCCGCTGCAGGACATCGTGCTGGCCTGCGTTCGCCCGCTGCAGGATCAACCGGACATCGCTATCCGCCTGCACCTGGAAGACGGTGTGCAGGTGCTGGCCGAAGAGGTGGAGCTGTGCCGCATTCTGTCGAACCTGCTGGAAAACGCGCGCAAGTACGGCAAGTCACCGAACACCGGCATTGCCCACATAGAAGTCACCGCGCTGGCGCGCGAGCATTGGGTCTTTATCAAAGTGCGCGACCATGGCGTGGGCGTGGACAGTGACCAGATTGCCAACCTCACCAAACCGTTTTACCGTGGAGAGGCGGCACGCACCGCTGCCAATGGTGCAGGCCTGGGCCTTGCGATTGTGGAGAAAACCATACAGCGCATGGGCGGCGCGTTTGCGCTGAACAACTCCAGCACGGGCGGCCTGTCGGCCAACATCAAGCTGCAGCGCGCACCTAAACCTTGAACAAGAGCACAGCGGCGCGGGCCTCCATGGCCAGGCCCTCGCCCACCGGGCCCATTTTTTCAGCGGTCTTGGCCTTGACATTCACCTGCTCCACGGAGATGTTCAGAATGCTGGCAATGCGTGCACACATGGCGGGTTTGAAAGGCGCCAGTTTGGGCGCCTGGGCAATCACGGTGCAGTCCACATTGCTGATGTCGTAGCCCAGCGCACGCACTTTTCGGGCAGCCTCAGTCAACAGCACGGCCGAATCTGCACCCTTGAATCGTGCATCGGTATCGGGGAACAGGGTGCCTATGTCGCCCAGGGCGGCGGCGCCCAGAAGGGCGTCGGTGATGGCATGCAGCAAGGCATCGGCGTCCGAGTGCCCCAACAAGCCCTTGGCAAACGCAATCTCGATGCCGCCGAGTATGAGCTTACGCCCCTCGACCAGGGCATGGATGTCCCAGCCCTCTCCTATGCGAATCTGCATGCCTTCAGTCCCCAAAAGGGCTTAGCTGCTGCGGCGACGTTGTTGCCAGGCCAGCAGCTCACCCACGATGCCCTTGCGAAAGGCAATCACACAGAACACAAAAATGGCGCCGATGATCACCGTGACCCACGAGCCTACCCGATCGGCCAGAAAGTTTTGCAAACCAATGATGGTGAAGGCCCCCACCACCGGCCCGGCAAAGGTACCCATGCCACCCAGCAGTGTCATCAGCACGACCTCACCCGATAGCGACCAGTGCACGTCCGACAAGGTGGCAAAGCCCAGCACCACCGTCTTGAGCGCACCGGCGAGCCCTGCGATGGTGGTGGACAGCACAAAGGCCAGCAACTTGTAGCGGTCCACGTCATAGCCCAGGGAAATAGCACGCGGCTCGTTCTCCCGGATGGCCTTGAGCACCTGGCCATAGGGTGAATGCACGATGCGCACCACGCCCAGAAACACGCCCACAAAAATGGCCAGCACCAGAAAGTACATCACCAGGTCATTGCCCAGGGGAATGAGGCCCAAAAGCTTGCCGCGCGGCACGCCTTGCAGACCGTCTTCACCCCCGGTGAAGGGGGCCTGCAGACAGATGAAGTAAATCATCTGCGCCATGGCCAGGGTGACCATGGCAAAGTAAATGCCCTGGCGGCGAATGGCCACCAGGCCCACCAAGAGCCCCAGGGCCGCTGCGGCCAGCGTACCGCCCAGAATGCCCAGTTCAGGAGACCAGCCAGCGCTGCGCACCAGCCAGCCGGTAACGTAGGCGGCTGAGCCCATGAAGGCGGCGTGACCAAAGGACAACAGGCCGGTGTAGCCCAGCAGCAGGTTGAAGGCGCAGGCAAAAATGGCAAAGCACAGCGCGTTCATCAAAAACACCGGGTAGGCGCCGACAAAGGGCGCGGCCAGCAGCAGCACCAGGCCCAGCAGCCAAACGCGCTTTCCCTGCAGGGAGGCCGCGATGGCAGAGGCCGCGTGCGAAGAGGCTGCGCTGGCGGCGGAAGGATGGGGGGTTGCGTGCACGTTATTTTTCCTTGCCGAAGAGGCCCGCCGGGCGCACCATCAAGACGATCACCATGATGACAAACACCACGATGCTGGAGGCCTCGGGGTAGAACACCTTGGTCAGGCCTTCCAGCAGGCCCAGCATCACACCCGTGAGGATGGAGCCCAGGATGGAGCCCATGCCGCCAATCACCACCACGGCAAACACCACAATGATGAGGTTGGAGCCCATGAGCGGCGTGATCTGTATCACCGGTGCCGCCAGCACCCCGGCAATGGCGGCCAGGCCCGCGCCACCGGCGTAGGTCATGGTCACCATCAGCGGCACGTTGATGCCAAAGGCCTGCACCAGCGCCGGGTTCTCGGTGCTGGCGCGCAGGGTGGCGCCCAGGCTGGTTTTTTCGATCAGGAACCAGGTGCCAAAGCAGATCGACAGACACGACACGACCACCCAGGCCCGGTAATTGGGCAGCACCATGAAGCCGAGGTTGGTGGCGCCCTGCAGCAGCTCGGGCACCGGGTACTGCTGGCCCGAGACGCCAAACTGGTCGCGGAACAGTCCCTCGGCAATCAGCGCCAGGCCAAAGGTCAGCAACAAGCCATACAGCGGGTCGAGCTTGTAGAGGCGCTTCAAAAACAGGCGCTCAATGGCCACGCCCAAAAGGCCCACGACCAGAGGTGAGAGCACCAGCGCCACCCAGTAATTCAGCCCGAATTTTTCCAGGCTGAACCAGGCCACATAGGCGCCGATCATGTACAGCGCGCCATGGGCAAAGTTGACGATACCCAGCAGACCAAAGATCACCGCCAGGCCCAGGCTGAGCATGGCGTAGAACGAACCGTTCACCAGGCCCAGCAGCAACTGCCCCAGAAAGGCCTGTATCGGAATGCCGAATATCTCGCTCATCAATGCTCCTGTGTACGACCTACTGGATCACTTCCAAGAAGCGCACTTGGTTTCGGCTTTCGTCGTAAAGGCAGCGTCACCCTTGATGGTTTCCACCACGTTGTAGTAGTCCCAGGGTTCGGTGGACTGCGCAGGTGTCTTCACCTGCATCAGGTACATGTCATGCACCATGCGGCCGTCATCGCGGATGTAGCCGCCCTTGGCGAATACGTCATTGATCTTGGTCTTCTTCATCTGCGCCAACACCTTGTCGGAGTCATCGCTGCCGGTGGCCTTGACGGCTTGCAGGTACTGCAGGCTGGCCGAGTAATCAGCGGCCTGCAAGCTGGAGGGCATGCGCTTGACCTTCTCGAAGAACTTGCGGCTCCAGGCGCGCGCCTCGGCGTCCTTGTTCCAGTACCAGCTGTCGGTCAGGTACATGCCCTCGGTGGTCTTCAGGCCCAGGGAGTGGATGTCGTTGATGAAGACCAGCAAGCCCGCCAGCTTCATGGTCTTGGTGATGCCGAATTCATTGGCTGCCTTGATGGCGTTGATGGTGTCACCACCGGCATTGGCCAAGCCCAGAATTTGCGCCTTGCTGCCTTGCGCCTGCAACAAGAAGGAAGAGAAATCGCTGGCCGAGAGCGGATGCTTGACCGAGCCTACCACCGTACCGCCTGCGGCCTTGACCACATTGGCCGTGTCGTTCTGCAGAGCGGCGCCAAAGGCGTAGTCTGCTGTCAGGAAGTACCAGCTCTTGCCACCGGCCTTCACCACCGCGCCGCCCGTGCCCTTGGCCAGGGCCACGGTGTCATAAGCGTAGTGCACGGTATAGGGGTTGCACTGCTCGTTGGTCAGGGCCGAGCTGCCGGCGCCAATGGCGATGAACAGCTTCTTCTTCTCGGCGGCGACCTTGGCCATGGCCAAGGCGGTGCCGGAGTTGGTGCCACCGATCAGCATGTCC
>CANCCF010000211.1 GCA_947374485.1 Comamonadaceae bacterium
TTGGCATAGATGTCCAGGGCGTAGTCCAGCTGCTGGAATTGAAATTGCGCGATGGTCATGATGGCTGCGCTCCAGGGGTGCTGAGCGTTTGCAGTGCGGGCTCGAGGTCGTGCGCATGGCGCGCGGGTAACACCAGCATGTGCAAGCCCAGTCCTTGCAGGATGAGCAGCAATTTGTCCAAGGTCACAGGCTTGCCGTTTTCTAGGCGCGAGAGCACGTTGGAGGAGACGCCACACAGGGCAGCGGCATCGTCAATGCGCATGGCGTTGATGGCGCGCTGGTTGCGCACCAATCTGCCCAGTGTGGGGATGTCTTTGACGTTCCAGCTGGTGTGGGCTACGACGGTAGGTAGTTTTCTGGCCATTGTTTCTCTAAAGCGCAATTAAAGTGGCCGCAGGGTTTTAACCACAATTGTTTCCATACTACATAACAATTTAGCTAAGTGCCACAAAAGTCTGATTGTTTCTCTAAGACGCAATTAAATGCAAAACGCGTGTCGTGAAGCTAACGCCGTGTGAGGCGTGGCGAGGGCAGGGCAGGGCAGGGCGCAACCTCCATGGGGGTCGTGTGCAGTGCACAGCCAAGTATCTCCCCAATGCGAAGGAGCCAATGCATGGATCCGTACCGGCGCCTGGATTAGAGGCTCTCAGAGCCATTTCTATGGATGACTTGGGCCCTGGGCTGGGGAGGGGCGCAAAAGCCGATCCACGAGGCTTTTGAGAGGTCGTTCCGGCGTTGGCACGGGTTGCAGGCGCGGGCGCAAACGCGTGGGACCGCGTGCCGCCAATTTCCCTGGACGTGGGTCAGGGGCCAAAAGCTGCATTTCCATGGAAATTGACGTCTTACAGGATTTAATCAGACTTAGAATGCGTCATGATTATCCCTATAATCATGACGTGATAAAAATTAAGCCAAAACGCCACTTTTAACTTGTGTGAGGTCTCCCATGCCCAATTCTCCCAGTACCGACTCTGAAATGGAAGCCGCGCAAGCAGAGGCCATCAAGATCCTGACGGACGCGGTAAAGCTGATCAGAGAGACCGGCCTGGAGGTTTCCTTCATCACGCGCTGCCCGTGCGGTGCGAAGTGGCCAGTCCTCATGCTGGAGGTCGGTCAGAACTACGCCGACATCGAAGCCGTGCGCAACGGCAAACGGTAGGGTGATCCAGGTGATCGCATTCATCACCATCACAAGGCGTCAGCCCATGGTCTACATCGTGCATGTGGACGATGTAGAGGCGGGGGTCGTGTACTCCTCGATCGCGGAGGCCATCACGGACCATGCCGACATCCCACCGGAATACGCAAGGTTCGTGAACATTGAGTACCACGGTATTCGGCTGGCGACCATGGCAGTGGCTGATATGCGATCGCACGCAAGAGAGCTGGCTTCCGAACTGATGCGCATGAGTGCAGAGATCCATCAGTCACAAGCGTGAAGCCAAGCACTGCATACGCCCACGTTGAAGCCAGCCTATCATGACAGCTGAACCGCCGCCAGCCGCCCCTACGGGCCACCAGCCGCTCAAGGCAGCGCTGCTTGCGGTTGTCGAGGTTGAGAAAAGTGATGCCGTGCAATGTCAGCATCCCGGTTGCAATCACAGGGTCTACAAGCGTATCCACGTGGTGGATGAAGCTGGCCAACTGATGGTGCTGGGCTCCACCTGTTTTGAAAAGCGCTATGGCTCAGGTTCGGTGTTGGGGACGCCCTCCATCGGCGGCGCGAACGGGAGAAGGCTGTCCTCCGAGGAGCGCCAGATGCTGGTGGACAACACGGCCGCCTTGCTTGCTCAATTTCGCCAGGAATACGAAGTATCCAAGGCGAGCATGATGGCCAAGCTCCATGCCATGAAGGCCCGAATGCCCGAACCACTGCCAGTTGTGCCATATGCGCGCCCGGCACCATCGACTTACCAAGCCCCGAAAACGATGGTCAGATCCGGATGGCACCAGGCAGTGAAGAGACCACCCTGGCCCTGGGTGAAGCCACTCAGCTCGGTGGCGTACTTTCATCTCAAGGATGGCACGGCATGGGTGAGGGTGCAGAACGTGCAGGGAGTGCAGATGTTGATGCCCTGGCCAGCGTTTGAAGGCTGGGAAGAGTTCTTTCCCGCCTCGGTGGGAACACCCTTGCCGGACGTAGGCGGCTATCAAGTGGCGGACATCATTCACACCGTGAGCTACTTGCGCGAACGATCCGAGTGGGATCGCGTTGGGGTGTGGTCCGAGGTGGTTCCGTGAGCTGGACCTGTCCCATTTAAAGAAACCAATGCAACTTTTCTCCGAACAGACCCAAAGCGCCAAGCGCAAGCCTGGCCGACCCAAGGGCTCCGTGGCTCGGGTGATGCAGGAGGCTCGGGCCCTGGGCGTGCATCACTTCGCATTCGTGCGCTCGAGCATCCTTGGCCTGGACCTGGCCGAGAACTTCAACCGCTACATGGCCTGGGCCGAGACCACCACCGATCTGCGTTTTGTCCAGAATAGGCGTGATGCGCTACTAAAACAAATCATTGAAGCGGGCAGGGCGCTGGACGCCACGCTGGCCCCTTCGGCCAAGATCACGCAGCTGCTGGACCTGCTCAGGAGTGATGCGAAGGTCAAACCCGCCGTCGAACTGCCATCGCTTGAGGACTGGGCGGAAGCCGAGGGTATGGACCCGGACATGTGGTCCGAAGCCGACTTGCTGGACGAGTACAAGGCGCATTTCGGTTTGGACAATGCCGATGCGCAGGAAGCCGGAGCCGGGCACAAGGATGTCGTGGGCGACCGGGTGAGGGCGCTCAACCACCTGGAGACGGTGCTCTCGGTGATCCCGGCTGCTACCGACAGGCTGGAGTCCTGGTTCGCCCGGCCCGTAGTCAAGGTCATGCGCAACGTGGGCCTGCTTACGCTCGGAGACCTGGTGCGCTTCATCAATGCCTACGGCTACCGCTGGCATTCGCAGATCCAGGGCTTTGGCGTGCAGCGTGCCAAACAGGTGCTGCAGTGGCTGATCCTGGAGCAGGACCACCTGAACCTGGTGATCTCCGGCACGGTGCACGAACCCAAAAGCAAGCAGGAGCTGCGCGTGGCCGCCCTGGTGCCGGTGGCCGGTTCACTTGGTGTGTCCAACGGTCTGGCGCAATTCGGCGCTGGCTCCATGGCCGTAGGTGCCCTGGCCCGGATGCAGGCCTCGCCATCGCTGGCCGGAGAGCAGGGTGAATTCCGCTCGCACATGGCCAACACCTTGGGTGCCAAGAACGATCTGGAAGCGGTGGACATGTGGCTCTCCCGTTATGCCGAAAAGCCGTCCACCCAGCGCAGCTACCGGAAGGAGGCCGAACGCTTTCTGCTGTGGTGCGCGCAAGAGCTCAGGAAACCCCTCTCCAGCGTCACGGCGCCGGACGTGCAGAAGTACCGAGCCTTCCTGCAAGCCGTGCCGGCAACATGGATGCAGAAGGTGCCACTGAAACGCACTGACCCGGCCTGGCGGGCATTTCGCACGCAACCCAGTCCAGCGTCCCAGAAGCAGGCACTCGTGATTCTGCAGACCTTGTACGGCGGCCTGGTAGATGCGGGGTACCTGGTGGCCAACCCGTTGCGCTCCATCATGAAGAGCTTTGACCTGCCAACGTCGAAGATGGACATCAAGCGGTCCTTTACCGAAGACGAGTGGGCCCACGTGCTCAAGTGCGTCGATGGGCAATCCGCGGGGCCGGCGAACCTTCGCCTGAAATGCATCCTGGAGCTCCTGGTTACCTCAGGCATCCGCCTGGAGGAGCTGGCCAATGCAAGGCACAAAGACCTGCGGCTGGAATCCCTCCCTGACCTACCCGAGACCTGGATACTGACCGTCACGGGCAAGCGTAACAAGACGCGCGAGGTACCGCTGAATCCAGACGTGGTGCGCCTGTTGGGCCTGCATGGTGGTGACTTTCTGAAAGAGGACCTGGCCCTTGAGAACCAGGCCGACTTGCCGCTAATTCGTACCTTGCATGCTTCGGTTGCGCAATGGAGCAGAGGGAAAGGCGGCGACCTGGTGGTGGGCGCCAAGAACGAATCAGCTGGTACGCCGCTGTCAGCGGCTGGAATTTATGCGGTGTTGAAGCGGTTCTTCCGGCAGGCGGCCAAGACAGCTGAAGCGGCCGGGCTAGATGCACGCCGTTTCGAGAAGGCCTCAACCCACTGGATGCGGCACACCTTCGTGAGGCAGGCCCTGGTGGATGGGGTGCCAATTGAAGTTGCGTCTGAGCTTGCAGGGCATGCTTCCATTGACACCACATCCCTATACTCGACGCAGGAACTGGCGAGGAAAATTAGGGCGGTTCAAGGGATGAAGCGTCGAGTACTGAAGCGAACGGGATAGGCCTGCTGACCGCCTGATTCGCCAAATAGCCCGATGGATTGAATCTCCCTCGAATGCTTTGGTCAATTCAAACAATCGTTTAGGGCAACGATGAATAAGTCTAAGCTGGCCCATGACTTGCATGTTGGCATGTAACTCTGTGAGGGCGCACCAATGAAGCAACAGACCCTGGCTATGGCGGCCGACCAATCGTTCGAGAATTACCGCAAGCCGACCCGGCGCGACGAGTTTCTGAAGACGATGGAAGCCATCGTCCCGTGGTCAGCGTTGTGCGCTGTCATTGAACCCTTCTATCCCAAGGCAGGCAACGGCAGGCCATGCACTCGGGAACCTGGAGTTTGAAGTCAGCCAAGAACAGGCTCTTGTGGCAGGGTGCCAAGGCGGCGGGAAACCCTCCAATAACGAACGCGCCCCAGTCCTCGGGCACCACTACTATGCAACTGGCCGCTCCTGCCAAGAGGACTCGCAGAAAGATTTCCACGTAACGCCTGTTCGGTTTTGCTCTAGGTCGCCAACTGCTTCGTCGTTTTGCCGACGCGGATTGACCATCCATACTCGGATGTATAGTGGAATCGTCGCTGTGCGAGCGACGATTCGTGAGGTTAAGAGTAACTGGAGGTGCGCGCGCGGTCCGTCCTCAGGGCAACAGGGTGAAGGCGGGAATGACAAAATCACTACTGATCGGGAATGGAATCAATCGCGTCACCAACAAAGATGCGTCGTGGGAACACGTCCTCAATGCCCTGGTTCCGGATGATTTGACTGGCGCTGCGCTCCAGCACATGAAGCACAAACCATTCACGCTTGTCTACGAGGAGATCCTGCTGACGCGCTTGAACGGTGGCAAGCCCGGGAACGAGAAGACCATGAAGGAAACAATTGCGGGCGCGGTCCGTGGCCTCCAGCACAACGACCTCCATCGCCGCGTTATGGCCTCAGGTCTCAGGCACGTTATTACGACGAACTACGACTACTCCTTCGAGAAGGCCTCAAGGATGAGCGACACGCGAAGCAACCTCCAACGCGAAAATAAGTACAGCGTCTTTCGACGTCGATTAGCGGGCAATACATTTGTCTGGCACATTCACGGCGAAGTTGATTCGCCAAACACAATCACGCTCGGCTATGACCAGTACAGCGGCTATCTTCAGAAACTCCGTGGCTACGCTACTGCGGACCGCGAGGCAACGAACGGATCCCCGTTTAAGGCGGGCAAGAGCGACTTCGATACCGTCGAAGGCTCGGTCTACTCGTGGCTAGACGTGTTCCTGAGAGATGACATACACATTGTCGGTCTTGGGCTGGACTACACGGAGATCGACCTCTGGTGGGCCTTGACGTACAAGGCGAGAAAGAAGGCGCAAGGGTTTCCGGTCGGGAAGACGATCTACCACGATTGGTTCACAGGAGAAGTTGAAGAACCGGCGCTAGCGAAGCGCTCGCTTCTCAAGGCGCTGTCCGTCGATGTCAGGGCAAAGAATTGTCACGGGGACTTCGAACAGGCCTACAACACATTCATCTCTGAGCACCTCGAAACCCCTGGTGCATGAACCGCAGTCCCCAATCCATGGTCTTCAAACATATATCGGATCGGATATCAGAGGCTACGATCGACACAGATGCGCGCTTGCTGCAGCAGATCAACAGCGGCGGCTACGTCTGCTGAATTAGTGAAGCCGACCCTGCGCAGCGCAAGTTCAACCTTTTCATGGCAAGCGACACCTTCGCGTGCAGCCTTGAAAACCTCAAACAAATCTGTATCCACAAACTTCGCCCGATAACGACCTGTCAGCATTCCGATAGTCGGGAACTCACTAATACTGACGCCCCATCTAAGCTTTCCAACGATGTCAGATATTGCCTTCGCGAGATCGCTTTGCCTCCTCTGCTCCTTCTGCGCTACCCGGCCCTTTTCTACTAGCGACAACCTGGCATTGCGAATTCGCGTCTTTGTCTCCACTTTCGCTTTTGCTTCAGCGACTCGGATTTCCCCGAGATGTCTTTTGGTCGCAAACCCCGTCTCCAAGATTTTGCGCATTCCAGGAAAGATCAATGAAAGAAGCCCGTCCAATCGGGTACTTCTGCTGAGGTACTCATGACCGCTTTTAATATCAGCGCTCAGGAGCCGTCGCTGCTTTTCGTATCTCTCTTGGCAATCGGAACTCATCAACGCCTTTTTGCCATCCAGAGCAAACATCAACAAGACCACGTCACCGCCGTCTATGAAGCGACTCATCACAGCACGTGAAAACCTGTCCACCAGGACATCCAACTCGTCATCAGATTCGGCCTGGTCAATGCGTAACAGCACGTGCAGCAAACAGTCCTTCACCTCTAGATATCCACCAAAGCCGCTTACCAAGCCCCGAGATGCCAATGCACTCCACAGGTCTTCGGCGGCAACCTCGATAGGTCCCATCCTTTGCCGTGGTTTGCCCTCCCACATGGCTCGCAGGACTTTGAGATATCCTTTTACCAGCTGAGGATTGGATGCCTTGCTGATCCATTGTTGGTAAGATTTTTGGGCTTGTTGGCGAGCTTCGGCA
>CANCCF010000212.1 GCA_947374485.1 Comamonadaceae bacterium
GGCATGACCGGGCTGGAGTTGCAAAACCGCCTGATCGAAGGCCGCTCACCGCTACCCATCGTGTTCATCACCGGCCACGGCGACGTGCCCATGGCAGTGGACACCATGAAGAAGGGCGCCATGGATTTCATCCAGAAGCCCTTCAAGGAAGACCAGCTGGTGGGCCTGGTGGAGCGCATGCTGGACCACGCCAAGGATTCGTTCTCTGACTACCAATTGGCCATCAACCGTGACGCCCTGCTCTCCAAGCTCACGCTGCGCGAGTCGCAGGTGCTGGAGCGCATCGTGGCCGGGCGCCTGAACAAACAGATTGCCGACGACCTGGGCATCAGCATCAAGACGGTGGAAGCCCACCGCGCCAACATCATGGAAAAGCTCAGCGCCAACACCGTGGCCGATCTGCTGAAGATCGCACTCGGCCAGAACGCCCCCAAAGTTTGAAAAGAACTGGCCCCCACAGTAGCCCACTGCGTGTGGCGCCCTGCCCCTCAAGGGGGCCGCGTTTTGGCTTCGCCGCACTTCGTTTGGCCTTGGGGCGGCCCGGCGGCAAAACATCCCCATAACCCCATGCCTGCCGCTGTGAAGCTGCGGGCATTTTCATTCCGGAGACAAGTAGCATGACCCCAACAACAGCAACAAGCAGCACCGCAAAAATCATCGACGGCAACGCTCTGGCCGCCCACACCCGCGCCGACGTGGCGCGTCGCACCGCGCTGCTCAGCAGCCGTGGCCTCACGCCCGGCCTGGCCGTGGTGTTGGTGGGTGAGAACCCGGCCTCGCAGGTCTATGTGCGCAACAAGGTCAAGGCCTGCGAAGACGCCGGCCTGCACTCGGTGCTGGAACGCTACCCCGCCACCATGACCGAGGCCGAGCTGCTGGCGCGCATTGACGCGTTGAACCATGACAAGAGCATCCACGGCATTCTGGTGCAACTGCCCGTGCCCGCCCACATTGACGCGCACAAGGTGATCGAAGCCATTTCCCCGGCCAAGGATGTGGACGGCTTCCATGTTTCCAGCGCCGGTGCGCTGATGGTGGGCCAACCGGGTTTTTGGCCCTGCACCCCCTACGGCTGCATGAAGATGCTGGAATCCATTGGCTATCAATTGCGCGGCAAGCACGCCGTGGTGATCGGCCGCAGCAACATCGTGGGCAAACCCATGGCCATGATGCTGCTGGGGCAAAACGCCACCGTCACCATCTGCCACAGTGCCACCGCCGACCTGAAAGCCATGACGCTGCAGGCCGACGTGATCGTGGCCGCCGTGGGCAAACGCAATGTGCTGACCGCTGACATGGTCAAGCCCGGCGCCATCGTGCTCGATGTGGGCATGAACCGCAACCTTGAGGGCAAGCTCTGCGGCGACGTGGACTACGCCGGCGTCAGCCAGGTGGCCGGTGCCATCACCCCCGTGCCCGGTGGTGTGGGCCCTATGACGATTGCCATGCTGCTGGTCAACACCCTGGAAGCGGCCGAGCGGGAAGCTGCCACACAAGGCCTTGCATAAGCAGCGCACACCCCCATCTAAACACCCGTAAGCACCAACCCCTCAGGCCCCATGAATCCACTGCTCCGTTTTGACACCCTGCCCCTCTTCGACCAGATCCACCCCGAGCACGTGCCAGAGGCCATCGATGCTTTGCTGGAGCAGGCCGAAGGCGCGCTGGCTGCCGTGACTGCGGACAGCTTCCTGGCCGAGTGGACAGCAGTTGCCCGCGAGCTCGATGTCGCCACCGAGAAGCTCGGCATGGCCTGGGGTGCGGTGAACCACCTCAACAGCGTGGCTGACTCGCCCGATCTGCGCGCCGCCTACAACGCCGCCCTGCCCCGCGTCACCGAGTTCTGGACCCGCCTGGGCGCCGACGAGCGCCTGTACGCCAAGTACAAGGCCATGGACGTGGCCGCGCTCAACCCGGAGCAGCGCCAGGCGCACAAGAACGCCATGCGCAACTTTGTGCTGGGTGGTGCCGATCTGGTGGGTGTGGCGCGCACGCGCTTTGCCGAGATCCAGGAGAGGCAGGCCGCCCTGAGTCAGAAGTTCAGCGAAAACACGCTGGACGCCACAGACGCCTTTGCCTACTACGCCGCACAGGCCGAAGTGGATGGCGTGCCCGAAGACGTCAAGCACACCGCGCAAGCCGCAGCCCAGGCCGACGGCAAGCCCGGTTTTTACAAGCTCAGCCTGAAGATGCCATGCTACCTGCCGGTGATGCAGTTCGCCACCAGCAGTGCCCTGCGCGAAACCCTGTACCGCGCCTATGTCACGCGCAGCTCCGACCAGGCCGCCCCCGAGGCACGCAAGTTCGACAACAGCGCCCTGATCCGCGAGATCCTGGCCCTGCGCCGCGAAGAAGCACAGCTGCTGGGCTATGGCAACTTCGCCCAGGTGTCGCTGGTGCCCAAGATGGCGCAGTCGCCCGAGGCGGTCACCACCTTCCTGCGCGACCTGGCCGCACGTGCCAAGTCCTTTGCCGAAAAGGACCTGGCCGACCTGCGCGCCTTTGCGCGTGAGCACCTGGCCTTGAGCGACCCGCAGCCCTGGGACCTGCCTTTCATCAGTGAAAAGCTCAAGGAAGCGCGCTATGCCTTCAGCGAGCAGGAAGTCAAACAGTACTTCACCGCGCCCAAGGTGCTGGCGGGGCTATTCAAGATTGTGGAGACCCTGTTTGACGTGGCCATTGATCCCGACCAGGCCCCGGTCTGGAACCCCGGCGTGCAGTTCTACCGCATCAGCCGTGCGGGCCAGTTGATCGGCCAGTTCTACCTGGACCCGAGTGCGCGCACCGGCAAACGCGGGGGCGCCTGGATGGACGATGTGCGTGGCCGCTGGCTGCGCCCCGACACCGGAGCCCTGCAAACCCCGGTGGCCCACCTGGTGTGCAACTTTGCCGACGGCGTGGATGGCAAACCTGCCCTCTTGACGCACGACGACGTCACCACCCTGTTCCACGAATTCGGCCACGGCCTGCACCACATGCTCACGCAAATCAGCGAGCACGATGTCTCCGGCATCAGCGGCGTGGAGTGGGACGCGGTGGAGCTGCCCAGCCAGTTCATGGAAAACTTCTGCTGGGAGTGGAGCGTGCTGCAGCACATGACGGCGCATGTGGAAACCGGTGCCGCCCTGCCGCGCGCGCTGTTTGACAAGATGCTGGCCGCGCGCAATTTTCAAAGCGGCCTGCAGACCCTGCGCCAGATCGAGTTTTCACTGTTTGACATGCTGCTGCACAGTTCGCACGACCCGGCTGAAGACTTCATGCCCTTACTGGCCGCCGTGCGCAAAGAAGTGGCGGTGGTGTCCTCGCCCGCCTGGAGCCGCACACCCCACACCTTCAGCCACATCTTTGCCGGTGGCTATGCGGCGGGTTACTACAGCTACAAATGGGCCGAGGTGCTCAGCGCCGACGCCTACGCCGCCTTTGAAGAAACGGCGGCGGCGGATGGCACACCCAGCGTGGCTACCGGTGAGCGCTACCGCCGGGCCATTCTGGAGGCGGGTGGCAGTCGCCCGGCCATGGAATCCTTCAAGGCCTTCCGCGGTCGCGAGCCGAATCTGGATGCCTTGCTGCGCCACCAGGGCATGTCAGCATAAACTGTGGGCAACATCGGGAGCACGCATATGAATCGGTTGGTTTGGGCAAAAGCAGGACTTTGTGTGGTGTCGCTGCTCGCAGTGACAGGTGCCGGTGCACAAACGGTGTATCGCAGCGTCGGCGCCGACGGCCGCGTCACCTTCTCCGACAAGGCGTCGGCCAATGCCGAACTGGGCAAGGTGGCGGGCAGCAGCACCAGTGCTGCTGCAGGCGCCAGCAATTCGGATTTGCCATTCGAGCTGCGCCAGGTGGTCTCGCGCTACCCCGTCACCCTGTACAGCGCGCCCGACTGCGGCCCCTGCGCTTCCGGCCGCGCCATGCTGGGCAGCCGCGGTGTTCCGTTTGCAGAGCGCAGCGTAACCACCTCGGATGACATTGCCTCCTTGCAGCGCATCAGCGGCGAAAACTCCTTGCCGGTGCTGACCATTGGCAGCCAGCGCATCAAGGGCTACTCGGACCAGGAATGGACGCAATACCTGGACGCCGCCGGCTACCCCAAGAGCTCCATACTGCCCAGCGGCTACCGCCAGGCCCCCGCCAGCCCGCTGGTGGCGGTGGTCAAACCTGCAGCCAAGGCCGAGGCGGAAGCCAAAGCCGAGCCGCAGCCCGTCGCAGCACCGCAGGGCCCGGGACCCGCCAATCCGGCAGGCATCAAGTTTTAGCCCCAACGCTCCTCGCTTCGCGTAGTGCACAGCCCCCAAAGGGGGCTAACCTGGCCCGGCGCGGCCCGTCGCCAGGTTGCCTTTTTTAAAACTCCAGCGTCTTCACGCCGCTGGCGGTGCCCAGCAGACACACCTGGGCGCGCTGAAAGGCAAACACCCCCACCGTCACCACACCTGGCCACTGGCTCACCTCGGCCTCAAAGGCCAGCGGGTCGGCAATCTGCAGGCCGGTGACATCGATGATGTACTGGCCGTTGTCGGTGACCAGCGGCTTGCCGTCCTTCAGGCGAATGTGGCCCACGCCCCCCTTGGCGGCAAACTGCGCCAGCACACGGCGCGTGGCCATGGGAATCACCTCGACCGGCAGCGGAAATGCACCCAGGGTTTGAACCAGCTTGCTTTCATCGGCAATGCAGACAAAACGCGCCGACTGCGCGGCCACGATTTTTTCGCGCGTCAAGGCCGCACCACCACCCTTGACCATGTTGCCCTGGCCATCAATCTCGTCGGCGCCATCGATGTAGACCGACAGGCGCTCCACGTCGTTGCAATCGAACACCGCAATACCCAGCGCCTGCAGGCGCGCAGTGCTGGCTACCGAGCTGGACACAGCGCCCTTGATCTGCTCCTTGATGCTGGCCAGTGCATCAATGAACTTGTTCACCGTGGAGCCGGTGCCCACGCCCACGATCTCACCGGGCACCACATACTGCAGCGCGGCCTGGCCCACCAGGGTCTTGAGTTCGTCTTGTGTCAGGGCTGTGGCGGGCGTGTGCATGGGCGTGGTGGGGGTGTTCATGGCGGAAAATCAGGGTAGTTAAAAAATACTGCAGGAATTATCCAATGGCTCTTGTCCCCTACGGCTTGGCGCGTCCCTTTTTGTTTGCCCTGGACGCTGAGGCCGCGCACGACCTCACCCTGTCCACCCTGGCCGCTACCCAAGGCCATGCGCTGGCCGCGCTCTACCGCACGGCCCAGGTGCAAGACCCGATACAGGTGGCGGGCCTGGCCTTCCCCAACCGCGTGGGCCTGGCCGCAGGGCTCGACAAAAACGCCCGCTGCATCGACGGCCTGGGTGCCATGGGTTTTGGCTTTGTGGAGGTGGGCACCGTCACCCCCTTGCCGCAGGACGGCAGCCCCAAGCCGCGCATGTTCCGCCTGCCCAAGGCGCGCGCCCTCATCAACCGACTGGGCTTCAACAACCAGGGGCTGGACGCCTTCGTACGCAATGTGCAGCAGTCTGCCCTGCGCCGCGAGAAAAACCCCTCGCTGCTGCTGGGCCTGAACATCGGCAAAAACGCCGCCACGCCGATTGAGAACGCCACCGCCGACTACCTCACCTGCCTGGACGGGGTCTACCCACACGCCGACTACATCACCGTCAACATCAGCAGCCCCAACACCAAGAACCTGCGCTCGCTGCAAAGCGACGCGGCCCTCGATGCCCTGCTGGGCGCCATTGCCGAGCGCCGTGAGCTGCTGGCCCAGCGCCATGGCCAGCGCAAACCCGTCTTTCTTAAAATCGCCCCCGATCTGGACGCCGCGCAAATTGAAGTGATTGCCGCCACCCTCAGGCGCTACGGCACCGACAGCGCGGGCCAGGTCACCAACGCCTGGGGCGTGGTGGCCACCAACACCACGCTCAGCCGCGAGGCCATCAAGGGTTTGCCGCACGCAGAGGAAACCGGTGGCTTGTCGGGAGCGCCGGTGCTGCAGATGAGCAACCAGGTCATTGCGCAACTGCGCGCCGCACTGGGCCGGGACTTTCCCATCATCGGCGTGGGCGGCATTCTGGGCGCAGACGATGCGGTCGCCAAAATCCGCGCCGGGGCCGATGTGGTGCAAATCTACACCGGGCTGATCTACGGCGGCCCGGCCCTGGTCAAGGCGTCTGCGCTGGCGATTGCGGCGCTGCGCGCCCCATGAAGGCATAGGCATCGGCCTCGGGCAGGCCAAAGGCCACACTGGCCGGGCCTTGGGCGGTGGTGCCATAGCCATAGCCCCGGGTCTCGCTGAGCAGCGTGGTTTGCAGGGCCAGTTGCGTGCCGTCGTTGCAATGCAGATCAATCTCGGCTGAATAGGTGGCGGTGTAGCGCAGGCTGCCGCTGCAAGTGGCAATGGCACCCTTGTTGGCCGCCTCATCCACCGCAAAGGTCACGCGCCCGGTGCGGTCGGGCACCAACAGCACGTCGCCCTGCAGCCATTGGCCATTGAGCATCAGGTAGGCGCTGGTTTTGGTGGAGACCAGGCGCAGGCCCGTGTCATTCACCTTGGCGCAGCCGAACAGCCATACCACCAGCAGCGCGGTGCCAACCATGGACGCGGTACGTGCAAAACCCTGCTGTTTCATGGATGGTCTCCCGTGTATTCAAGGCGCCGTTAAAAATGGCATGCCGGTGTACCATCTTAGCCACTCCGCTCTTCCCGCCTGTACTGCACTGCCATGCCCCCCTACCCCGTCCATAGCCTGGATGTCCCACGCATCAGCGCGCTGGATGCCTGGCTCAAGTCCAGCGAAGCCGCCATTGCCGACATCAAGCCTGGCAATGCCAAGGGCATTGTCTGGGCCGCGGCACCGGCGCAGCGC
>CANCCF010000213.1 GCA_947374485.1 Comamonadaceae bacterium
TGTTGCACTGCCTGCAGACCGACAGCCCGGACGACACGCCACTGGAAATTGCCGCCCTGGGCCGCAACCAGCACCGCGCCGCCGAGCGCGGCCGCGAACCCGGCCTGGAGCTGGAAAAAGGGCAGGGCACACAGACCCTCACCGGCTGGGGCCTGGAGATCGTGCAGCAGCTCAAACCCATCGCCGCACAGCTCGATGCGGTGCACGCCAGCAGCGACTATTCCGCCGCCGTGGCTGCTGCCGAACACGCCCTGCTCCACCCCGACACCACGCCCTCGGCACGCGTGCTCAAGGCCGTGCAGGAGGAGTTTGACGGCTCCTTCGTGGCCTTTGTGCGGGCGCAGTCCGTCAAGACCCGCCAGGCCATGCTCGACCTGCCGATGACGGACGCCGACGCGGCGCACTGGGCGCAGTTGAGCGCGCAGTCGCTGCAGGACCAGGCGGCGATCGAGGCGGCCGACACCATGCCCTTCGACGTCTACCTGCAGGAATACCTCTCGCCCAAACGCCTGCTGGCCCGCCCGGTTGGGGTTGCCGCATGAGCATCCAGTGGTTCCCCGGCCACATGCACCTGACGCGCAAGGCCATTGGCGAGCGCATCAAAGAGATTGATGTGGTCATCGAGTTGCTCGACGCGCGCCTGCCCGGCTCGAGTGCCAACCCCATGCTGGCCGAAATCACCAAAGGCAAACCGGCGCTCAAGGTGCTCAACAAGCAGGACCTGGCCGACCCCGCGCGCACGGCCGCCTGGCTGGAACACTTCAATGCGCAACCCGGCGTGCGTGCGCTGCCTCTGGATGCCAGCATGAGCACACCCAGCCGCGCCCTGGTGGCCGCCTGCCATGCGCTGGCGCCCCACCGTGGCGGCATGACCAAGCCCATGCGCGTGCTGATCTGCGGCATCCCCAATGTGGGCAAGTCCACCCTGATCAACACCCTCAAGGGCAAGCGCGCCGCCAAGACCGGCGACGAGGCCGGTGTCACCAAGCTGGAGCAGCGCATCACCATCGCCGACGATTTCTATCTGTACGACACGCCGGGCATTCTGTGGCCACGCATCATCGTCGCCAAGAGCGGCTACAACCTGGCCGCCAGCGGCGCCGTGGGCCGCAACGCCTTTGAGGACGAAGAGGTGGCGCTTGAACTGCTGGACTATGTGCGCCAGCACTATGCCCCGGCGCTGGAGGCGCGCTACAGGATTGCCGATGCCGCAGCGCTGTCTGACGAGCAACTGCTGGAGGCTGTGGGCCGCAAGCGCGGCGCCTTGTTGGGTGGCGGGCGGGTGAACCTGAACCACGCGGCTGAAATCGTCATCCACGACTTCCGCACCTGCGCGCTGGGGCGGCTGACGTTGGAGACACCCACCGAGTTTGCCGAGTGGCTGCAGGTGGGTGAGAAGCTCGATGCCGAGCGCCAGATCAAGAAAGACGCGATCGAGTTGGCACGCAACATCCGCCTGAAAAAGGTGCCACGCCCACCCAAGGCTGGCAGCCGGGGTGCGCCCCAACCGGGTGAGCAGGACGGCGAGGATGAGCCCAGCGACTGAGGGCGTGTGAAGGCCTGGCCATGTGCACCAACTACGTAGCCTCCACCCGCCAGGAACTGGCCGCCAAGCGCCTGGGTGTGCTGGAGCTGCCGCACGAAGACTGGCCGGACGAAATCTATCCGGGCTATGCCGCGCCCATTCTGCTGCGCGGCGAAGGTGACACCCTGGCGTGCCGCGTGGCGCGCTTTGGCCTGGTGCCGCGCTGGTGCAAAGATGAAGCACAGGCCCGCGATATGGGCCGCAAGACCTACAACGCGCGCAGTGAAACGGCCTCTGAAAAACCCAGCTACCGCGGCCCCTGGCAGGCCCGCCAATGGGCGCTGGCGCCCATGCGGCATTTTTATGAACCTTGCTGGGAAGAAGCCAGCCACAACGGGGGTCGCGCCGTGCGCTGGCACATCGGCCTGACTGAGCAAAGTGACTTTGCCGTGGCCGGTTTGTGGGAGCGCTGGCTGCACCCGCAGGACGGCACGCTGCTCGACAGTTTTACTTTGCTCACCGTGAACGCCGACGGCCATGCGCTGATGGGGCGCATGCACAAACCCGGTGAAGAAAAGCGCATGCCGGTGCTGGTGGCCGAAAAGGACTACGCTGGCTGGCTCAACGTCACGCCACAAACGGCCATGCAGTGGATGCAGGCCTGGCCTGCAGAGCAGATGCGGGGGCAGGCGGCGCCGCGTGCAACAGGCCCCGCTACCGGGCAAACGCCTGTAGTGCCCCTGCCAGGGCAAAACCTGTCCTTGTTCTAGGCTGCGGGCAGCCAGGCGCGCAGGCAGTCCGCAAAGGCCTGGGGCTGCTCCAGCATCACCCAGTGCCCTGTGGCAAAGGCCTGTACCCGGCTGCCAGGGGTGCTGTCCAGCTGTGCCAGCCATTGCGGCGAATGGAACATAAAGGGCTTGTGTTCGCCGTAGATGTAGAGCACCGGGCAGGCCGGTTGGACCTTGGCGGCGCGCTTGAAGCCGCCCTGGAGTCCAAACCAGACCATGGCATAGGGGTAGTTCTGCTTCCAGCTGATATGCACGCCTGAAGCAGGGCACTGCACGCCCCGCGCAATCTGCCGCGTGATCCAGGTGGCAAGGCCGGTGCTGATGTGGCGGCCCAGGTACCACGCCAGCGCCAGTGGCAACTGGTAGGCCACCAGCTGCAGCTTGGCCTTGGCTTGCAGAGCGCGTGCGAAGTGGCTTCTGTTGTGGTCGCCAATGTCCACCGCCACCATGCGGGTGACCTTTTCGGGGTGCTGTGCGGCGAACTCGTAGCCGAACACGCAGCCCCAGTCGTGCAGCAACAGGGTCACGGCCTTGTCGGGGCTGACCGCTTGCACGATGCGCAGCAGCGCGGCCGTCATGTCGGCCAGCGCCAGCGGGCGTGCCTTCAGGGCATCGTCAAAGCCGGGCAGGGTGAAGCGCACGCACACAAAGCGGTCCTTCAGGGCCGCCACGGTGCTGTCCCACAGCCGGTAGCTGTCCGGCCAGCCGTGCAGCATCAGCAGAATTTCTTCGCCACTGCCCTCGGTGTAGACGGTGACGCCGTCGATGACAGTGGTGTGCATGGTGTGTGCTCGATCGCGGGTGTCCGGGCGCATCAGGGGCCGCCTATTGCACCTTCACACCCTTCCAAAACGCCACGCGGTCGCGGATGGATTCGGCTTCGGGCTTGGGGTCTGCGTAGTACCACACCGCATCGGTGTTGAGCTCGCCGTTCACCATCAGGCTGTAGTAGCTGGCCTGGCCTTTCCAGGGGCAACTGGTCTTGTGGTTGCTGAAGGTGACGAACTCGCGCTTGAGCGAGCTGGCGGGGAAGTAGTGGTTGCCCTCGACGAGCACGGTGTCGTTGCTCTCGGCGATGACGGTGTTGTTCCAGATGGCTTGCATGGGCGTCCTTGTTGATGGGGTGAAGGGGATTATCGAAGCAAGGGCGGTGGCACGGGTTTGTGATGGTCATTTGAGCCTTGTCAAATGCCTTGGGCGCAGGCCAGCGCATCATCGAGCTCCACTACTACAACCCAGCGAGGCTTTTATGTTCAAGCATATTTTGTTGGCTACCGACGGCTCTGCCGCGTCCGAACACGCGGCCAAACTCGCTGTGGGCCTGGCCCGCATCCACGGCGCCGCACTCACTGCGCTCTATGTGTCCGACCCATACCCTTACCTCGGGGTAGGCGAGGTCAATCCGATGGGCTACCAGGCCTATTCGGCAGCGGCGCAAAAGCTGGCAGCCCAGGCCCACGCGCAGGTGGAGGCGCTGTGCCAGGCCGAGAGCCCGCCCATTGCGCTGCAGGCCCGTCTGGTGGAAGACGTGGCCGCTGCCAGTGGCATTGTGGAGAGCGCCAAGGAACTCGGTTGTGACCTGATCGTGATGGGCTCACATGGCCGCACGGGCATCGTGCGCTTGATGCTGGGCAGCGTGGCCACCAAGGTGGTGGCCGAGTCCAGCATCCCCGTACTCGTGACACGCTGAAATAAGAGCCCCCACGCTTGTGGCTTCGCCGCTCTGCGAGAACGCTGCGCGGACCGCGCTGCCCCCTCAAGGGGCTAACCCCGCTTGGGGCGGCCCGGCGCGGGGTTGCCCCTTTTTAAAGCCCTAAAAAGTTCTCCAACGCGGCCGTCTCCATGGCGCCTGTGTTGGTCACCACCTGGCCGGTGCTGGCGTTCCTGGCCACGATGTAGGGCACCGATTCCACGCCCATGCTGTTGAACAGGTCGGTGTTCTTTTTGATGGCCGCAGCGATGTCATCCGGGATGCTGCTGGAGGCGGCCGTGCCGCCGCTGCCTTCAAGGATGGAGGCTTCGTGCGCCGTCATGGCTTCCAGCGGGTTGGCAGCACCCAGCAGGGCCGCACCCTGGGGCGCGCTTTTGGCGTTGATAAAGGCCACCGGCATCCACACAAACTTGAGCTTCTTCTGCAGCGGCAGGGCCTGCTGCCACAGGTGGCCGCAGTGCGGGCACTGCGGGTCAAACATCACATACACCGTGTTGGCGCTCATCAGCGAGCCCACGCTAAAGCCTCGGCCTTCCTTGGCCAGCAGGGCATAAGAGTCGGCAGGCTTGACGCTGCCCGCCGCAGGCTTGGGCGAACTGTCTTGCGGGGTGCAGGCGGCGAGGGCGGCTGCGGCAAGGCTCAGGGCAGTGGCCCGCAATACGCTGCGCCGCGAGGGGATGGAGGCTGTTGGGGTCATGCCAAAAGTATAGGTCCTGTACAAGGATCAGTGGCTCAGGATGATGTTGGCAATCACGCCGGTGGCAATGGCAATCAGCACGTAGTCCGCGCCCACTTGCACCCAGCGGTGGCCAGAGGGCGGGCGGCTCAGGTGGTAGTCGCGGTAGTCCACCTCGTAGACAGGGGCCCGGTACTCGCGCGGGATGTAGCCGCCGCGGTAGAAGGCGGGGCCACGCGCGTTGTATTCCGGGCGGCGCTCGTTCCAGCGGCCGTCGCGCTGGTCATACCGTTGGTCGTAGCGCTGGTCCTCCCATTGGCGGCCGTGCTCGCGACCGTGGCGGTAATCGCCATCGCGGCCGTGCTCGCGGCCATCGGCAAAGGACAGGCTGCTGGTCAATAGCGCGGCAGCGGCCAGGGCACAGACGGACACAGAAAATTTCTTCATACGGGCCTTCAAAGTAAGCAAGGCTCTATGGTCGAGCCTGCGGGTGTCGGGTCTGTGAAGCGGGCCGTTTGAATTGCAAGCAAACGTAGCCCTGCAGGCCCGGCGGTGGGTGTCTTGCATCAGACCGTGTGTGTCCAGACCAGCAGCAGGTTGTTGGCAGGCAGGGCAAAACGCTGCTGCAGGCGCAGGCCTGCACGGGCCGCCTCGGCCTCTACCGCTGCGCGCTGGCGCAGGCCCCAGTCCGGGTTGCGCAGGCGCAAGTCATGGTCAAAGTCGAGGTTGCCCTGGGCCGTGGGTACGCCGTCTTCCAGGTACGGGCCGTAGGTGATGACCATGCCCCTGGGCGAAAGATGCCGGGCACTGCCTTGCATCAGCGCCGCACAGGTGGCCCAGGGGGCGATGTGCAGCATGTTGGCGCAGTAGATGGCGTCAAACGGTGGGGTATCGATGGGCAGCCCGGCCGGGCTCAGCACATCCAGCAGCAAGGGTGCCTTCACGTTGGGCAGGGCGGACTGCGCGATGCGGGCACTGACGTTGTCCAGCGCCGCCACATGATTGTCGGTGGGCTGCCAGCTCCAGCCCGGCAGGTGCCGGGCAAACCAGGCCACGTGCTGGCCGGTGCCGCTGGCAATCTCCAGTGCGGTGCCACGCGCGCCCAGCAGGGGCAGCAGCACTTCCAGAATGGGTTGCTTGTTGCGCTCGGCGGCCGGGCTGAAGGCGGGCTCTCGAACGGTGGGAGGTGGCATTGCTACAGGTCCTGGGCGTAGCGCTGCAGCATTTCTGCCTGCGTTTCGGCGGGCAGGTCGCCGCCGATCTGGTCCTTCATCATCTCGCCCATGGACGGCATAACGGAGCGCGCCACGTGGCGCGTGGCATCCCACAGTGCGGAGCGCATCAGCGCCTTGGCGCAATGCAGGTAGGCGGCTTGCACGTGGACACGGATCACCAGTTTGGGGGCGCGTTTGGGGTCTGCACACTGCTGCAGGTCGTCCGCAGCGGTGGACAATATGGCCGTGCCATTCACGCGCAGCGTCTCGTCCACACCGGGCAGCAAAAACAGCAGCCCTATCTGGCCGGTTTGCAGGATGTTTTCCAGCGTGTCCAGGCGGTTGTTGCCCGGCGCGTCCGGTATCAGCAGGGTGTGGGCGTCCGGCACCTTCACAAAACCCGGTGCGCCGCCGCGCGGCGAAGCGTCCAGTGCCAGATGGCTGGCCGAACTGGCCACGATGACCAGGGGCGACAGCGCCACAAAGCGTGTGCAATGGGCGTCCAATGCGTGCAATTCTTTTTTGACCGAGCGTTCGCGTGCGCTGGCATACAGCGTGCGTAGTTCAGTCAGCGAGCGGACCTGCATGTCTATTCGCCCGCGGTGTCGGCCGCAGCGCCAGTGCGGGCGCGCACCTGGCGGTGACCATGCTTGGACAAAATTTCCACATAGAACTGCGCACCGTCGCTCTTCACCAGCGCGTCAATCAACGCAATCAGCTCCGCCAGGTGGGCCACTTGTGCAGTCGCCTCAGAGGTGCCGAATTTGCAGTCAAAGTCCCAGAAGTCCACGCCTTCGGGCAGTGCGCGGCGGCGCTCGCGTTTGATGTATTTGCGGATTTCGTGCTTGGTGGCTTCGAGCATGCGCTCGGGGTTTTTGCCTTCTGACTTC
>CANCCF010000214.1 GCA_947374485.1 Comamonadaceae bacterium
CTTCATGGCCTCCAGCGACAAGAGGGGCTCGCCCTTTTTCACCTGCTGGCCCACCTTCACCGCCACCGTGACCACCATGCCGGGCATGGGTGCGCCCACGTGATTCACGTTGCCCTCTTCGGCGCGCGCCTTGGCAGCCGCACCCTTGACGCCGGCCTTGGGCACACGCACCGTGCGCGGCTGGCCATTCAATTCGAAGAAGACCTTTATTTTTCCTTCTTCATCGACACCGTCCGAGCGGCCGGTCTGGCGCACCACCAGGGTCTTGCCCTTGTCGATGTCGATGGACACTTCCTCGCGGTCCAAGAGGCCGTAGAAGAACGGGGAGGTCGGCAGCAGCGACACATCGCTGAACTCGCGGCGGTGCTCGGCATAGTCCTTGAAGACCTTGGGGTACATCAAATAAGACGCCAGGTCGGTGTCGCTGACTTTGCGGCCCACGGCGGCCTCCGCCTCTGCACGCTTGGCCTCCAGATCCACCGGCGGCAGGTGGTCACCCGCGCGGCCCTGCACCGGGGCTTCCCCCTTGAGCACCTTGTGTTCCAGCGCCTTGGGAAAACCATCCGGCGGAAAGCCCAGCTCGCCCTTGAAGAGAGAAACCACGGAGTCGGGGAAGGCCACGTCGCGCTCCGGGTTGCCCACATCGGCCGGCTTGAGGTCGTTGGCCACCATGAACAGCGCCATGTCACCCACCACCTTGGAAGTGGGTGTGACTTTGACGATGTCACCGAACAGCACATTCACATCGGCATAGGCTTTGGACACTTCCGGCCAGCGGTGCGCCAGGCCCATGGCACGGGCCTGCTCGCGCAGGTTGGTGTACTGGCCGCCGGGCATTTCGTGGTTGTAGACGTCGGACGTGCCCGCACGCATGTCGGCCTCGAAAGGTGCATAAGCGCGGCGCACGCCTTCCCAATAGTGCGAGAGCGCCTGCATGGCGTTCAGGTCCATGCCGGGGTCGCGCGCCGAGCCGCTCAGTGCTGCGGCAATCGAACCCAGGTTGGGTTGCGAGGTGAGGCCGCTCATGGCGTCGAGCGCGCCGTCCACCGCATCGCAACCGGCCTCGATCGCGGCCAGCACGCTGGCAGCCGAAATGCCGCTGGTGTCGTGGGTATGGAAGTGGATGGGCAGACCCACCTCTTGTTTGAGCACCCTTACCAGCTCGGCCGCAGCGCGCGGCTTGCAGACGCCGGCCATGTCCTTGATACCCAGAATATGCGCACCGGCTTTCTCCAGTTGCTTGGCCAAGCCCACGTAGTACTTCAGGTCGTACTTGGCTCTCGTGCCATCGAACAGGTCACCGGTGTAGCAGAGTGCGCCTTCGCACAGCGCGCCACTTTCAATCACCGCGTCCATGGCCACGCGCATGTTGTCCACCCAGTTGAGCGAGTCGAACACGCGGAACACATCGACGCCGTTCTTGGCCGCCTGCTGCACAAAGTAGCGCACCACGTTGTCGGCGTAGTTGGTGTAGCCCACGGCATTCGACGCCCGCAAGAGCATCTGGAACAGGATGTTGGGTGTGGCCTCTCTCAAGCGCGCCAGCCGCTCCCAGGGGTCTTCCTTCAGAAAGCGCAGGGCCACGTCGAAGGTGGCGCCGCCCCAGCATTCCATGGAAAACAATGCGGGAAGCATGCGCGCGTAGTGCGGCGCAATCTGCTCCATGTCGTGACTGCGCATGCGCGTGGCAAACAGCGACTGGTGGGCGTCGCGCATGGTGGTGTCGGTGAGCAGCACCTGCGGCTGCTCCTTCATCCACTGCGCAAAGTCTTTGGCACCGAGCGCCTTGAAGGTGTCACGCGTGCCCTTCGGGATCGGCGCTGTCAAATCGCAGACCGGCTTGATGGGTGCGGCCAGTGGCAAGGCGGGCAGGGTGCGGCCCTTCATCTCCGGGTTGCCGTTGATGGCCACATCGCCCAGGAATTTCAGCAAGCGGGTGGCACGGTCACGCCGCTTCACAAAGTTGAACAACTCGGGCGTGGTGTCAATAAAGCGCGTGGTGCATTCGCCGCTGCGAAACAGCGGGTGCGCAATCACGTTTTCCAGGAATTGCAAGTTGGTGGAGAGCCCCCGCACACGGAACTCGCGCAAGGCGCGGTCCATGCGCGAGGCGGCTTCGTCCGGCGTATGGCCCCAGGCCGTGACCTTCACCAAGAGCGAGTCGTAATAGGGCGTGATCACCGCGCCGCCATAGGCCGTGCCCGCATCCAGGCGGATGCCAAAACCGGCCGCGCTGCGGTACACGCCAATCTTGCCGTAGTCGGGCGTGAAATTGTTTTCCGGGTCTTCGGTGGTGACGCGGCACTGCAGGGCGTGGCCGCGCAACGAGATGTCTTGCTGCAGCGGGATGAAGGAGTCTTCATCGCCCACGCTGGCGCCTTCGGTGACACGGATCTGCGCCTTGACGATGTCCACGCCGGTGACCACTTCGGTCACGGTGTGCTCGACCTGGATGCGCGGGTTCACCTCGATGAAGTAGTACTTGCCGGTGTCCACATCGAAGAGGTATTCGACGGTGCCGGCATGGGTGTAGTTCGCGGCACGGGCCAACCTCAAGGCCGACGCACAGAGTTCGGCGCGGGTGGCCGGATCCATGTAGGGCGCAGGCGCGCGCTCCACCACCTTCTGGTTGCGCCGCTGCACCGAGCAGTCGCGCTCGAACAAATGCACCAGGTTGCCGTGTTTATCACCCATCACCTGCACCTCGACGTGGCGGGCGCGGCGCACCAGCTTTTCGAGGTACACCTCGTCGTTGCCAAAGGCGGCCAGGGCCTCGCGCTGGGCCAGCTCCTTCATGGGCGCCAGGTCCGCTTCCGTTTCGATCACCCGCATGCCGCGGCCGCCGCCGCCCCAGCTGGCTTTGAGCATGAGCGGGTAGCCCACCTCCAGCGCCATTTTTTTGCAACCCTCGATGTCGTCCGGCAGTGCGGTGGTGGCAGGCACCACCGGCACATGGGCTGCCACGGCCACGGCGCGCGCCGCCACCTTGTTGCCCAAGGTGCGCATCACATCGCCGTTCGGCCCGATGAAGGCGATGCCCGCGGCGGCACAGGCATCGGCGAAGTCGGGGTTCTCGCTCAGAAAACCGTAGCCGGGGTGGATGGCGTCCACCTCCGCCTCCTTGGCGATACGAATAATGTCGGCAATGTCCAGGTAGGCCGAGATCGGCTTTTTGCCGGCCCCCACCAGATACGACTCGTCGGCCTTGAAGCGGTGCAGGGCAAAGCGATCTTCATTGGAGTAAATGGCCACGGTGCGTATGCCCATTTCGGAGGCGGCACGCAGCACGCGGATGGCAATTTCACTGCGGTTGGCGACCAGGATGCTTTTGATTTTTTTCATGGTGTGGTGGGTTGGGAGGCTGGTGTGCCGCCATGCAAATTTCGTGCCTTGGGCACTCGCAAGGGTGGCGCAGGTCGCGCACGGGCCCATGGTCTGGATTGCGAATTCGCAATGGCACAGGCCTCCTGCTGGCTAGCATGAATTTTCAATGCGCAGCCAAGGAGCACACCATGGGATTCTTCAGCAAGATGCTCGAAAAACTGGGTTTTCACTCGGATGTGGCTGCAGCGGCTGCCACGTCGGCAGTAGCCGATACCCCTGCGGCACCCGCTGCACCCGATACCGGCAGTGCACCCCCGGCCCCGCCGATGCCAGAAGTCGATGTGGTGGCCCAGCTCGAACAGCGCGCAGCGGCCAATCCACAAAAGCTCAACTGGCAAACCTCCATCGTCGACCTGCTCAAGCTGCTCGACATGGACAGCAGCCTGGAGGCGCGCCGGGCCCTGGCCACCGAACTAGCTTGTCCGCCCAGCGTGATGGCGGACTCCGCCAGCATGAACACCTGGCTGCACCAGGAGGTGCTGGCACGCATTGCGGCCAATGGCGGCAATGTGCCCGCCAGCCTGTTGCACTGAACTTTGATCACCTAAGAAAGGAGTTGCGTATGCACTGGATCATTACCCTGGTCATTGGCGGCATCGTCGGTTGGCTGGCCAGCCTGATCATGAAAACCGACGCGCAAATGGGCTGGATTGCCAATGTGGTGATCGGCGTGGTGGGTTCGCTCCTGGGCTACTGGGTGGCCGGGCTGCTGGGCGTGGTGGCGGTGGGCAGCCTGTTGCGTTTTGCGATCGCTGTGGCGGGTGCTGCCTTGCTGATTTTCATCCTCAGCATGCTGGGTGTGTACCCCAAACCCTGAGCGGCACCATGCTGCCGACACCCGCCTGGCACACAATCCCTTACAAATTTCCGGTCGGTAAAAGTGATTGTGCTGGCCGGTTAGCGCAAATTTGACCGTTTCGGCCTGATAGTTGCGGCTGCCAATGCCGGGAGGGCCATTGCTTGGCATTAGCATGGCACCACGCATGAATGCCGAAGCAGCAAAATACAAATCCTCAAAACAACGTCCGCACGTATGGGGCCAAACCAAAACGCCGTGGCGCATGCCCGAGTCGCGTTTGTTGGCTGGCGTGCTCTTGTCGTTGGTGGTGCACGGGCTGCTGTTGACGCTGCAGTTTGACATGGCAGGTCTGGGCCTGCCCGACAGCCTGTTCAGCGATACCGGGCGGCGCGGTGTGGAGGCACCGATTGCTGTCCGGCTCGAGCCTCTGCCAGAACCCGCACCCGTACCCACACCCACACCGCCCGCCGCGCAAGTGGTCACGGAGCTGACGGTGCGCCAGCCACCCCCCGCGCCGGCGGCCAAGCCTGTGCGCCCACCCAAGCCCGCACCCAAGCGCGTACCGGAACCCGCACCCCTAGCCCAACCCGATACAGCCCCGCCCGAACCGAGCGCCACAAGCGAGGCGACCCAGGTCGATGTGCAACGCGAGGAGCAGGCACAACAGGCAGCGGCAGACCGGGCCGCAGCGCAAGAGACTGCCAAACAGGAGGCGGCCCGGCAGGAGGCTTTGAAACAGGAAGCCGCGCGGCAAGAGGCCCTGCGCCAGGAGGCCGCACGCCAGGCCGCCGCGCAGCTGGAAATCGCCAGGCAGGAATTGCGCAGGCTCGAGCAGGTGCGCCAGGACAACCTGAAGCAGGAGCAGGCCAAACAGGAAGCGCAACGCCAGGAATCTGCACGTCAGGAATCGGCGCGGGTGGCAGCCGCGCAGCAGGAAGCCACCCGCCTGGAGGCCGCGCGCCAGGCCACCGCACTGCAGGAAGCCACCAGGCTGGAGGCCCAGCGGGCGGAGGTGATTCGCCAGGACCTGCTCAAGCAGGAAACCGCCCGGCAGGATGCACTGCGCGTGGAGGCCGCGCGCCAGGAAGCACTGCGGGTCGCAGCCGCACAGCAGGAGGCCACCCGGCTGGAGGCCCAACGCCGGGAAGTGGCGCGCCTGGCTGCGGCACAGCAAGAGGCCACACGGCTGGAAGCACAGCAGCAGGAAGAGTCACGGCAACAAGCCGCACAGCAGGAGGCGGTGCGCCAGGCTGAACGCCGGCAAGAGGCACTCAAGCAAGAGCTGGCGCGCCAATATGCTGCCCAGCAAGAGGCCACCCGACAGGAAGCCCAGCGGGCCGAAGCCGCCCGGCAGGAAGCCCAGCGTCAGGAGGCGCAGAAGCAGGAGGCCCAGAAGCAGGAGTTGGCCCGCGCGGCCGCCGCGCAGCAGGAAGCCGCACGCACCGAGGCAGAGCGCCTGGAGGCCACCCGGCAAGCCGAAGCCCGACAACGCGAACAGGCCCAGCAGGCCAAACAGGACGCCGCTCGACAGGACGCTGCACGACAAGAGGCGGCGCGACAGGACGCCCAGAGGCAACAGGAAGCCAACCGCCAGGAGGCGCTGCGGCAACAGTCCTTGCAGCAGGAAGCACAACGCCAGGAGACTGCGCGGCAAGATGCGCAGCGCGCGGCAACTGCCGCTGCTGCTGCGGCCGCCGCCAATGCCGCTGCCGCTGCTGCGGATGCCGAGCGCCAGCAGGCTGCGCGCCAGGCAGCCGCAGCCCAACAGGAAGCAGCACGGCAGGAGGCCGCCAGGCTGGAGGGTCAACGCCAGGCTGCAGCGCAGCAAGAGTCAGCGCGCCAGGCAGCTGCCTTGCAACAGCAGCAGCAAGATGCAGCCAGGCAAGAGGCACAACGGCAGGATCTGGCCAGGCAAGAGCTTGCCAGGCAACAAGCGGCCCGCGCTGCGGCCGAGCAAGCCGCCCGCGCTGCAGCCGAGCAGGCGGCCGCGCTGCAGCGCCAGCAAGCGGCACGCGTGCCGGATCTGCCCACGGAATTGCCGGCCGAGAAGCCGCGCAAGCGCACCCTGATTGGCCGGGCCGATCTGGACGAGCGTCTGGCGGTGTATGCCGAAAGCTGGAGCCAGCGGGTGCAGCTCAATGCGGAATTCGAGTTTCTGGAGGCTGCCAAAAACGGCCCCTACACCAACCCGATCGTGGCCGTCACCCTGAACAAAGACGGCAGTGTGGAGAGCGTGGTGTTCAAGCGCTCCAGTGGCACTGCCGCCATTGACGACGCCATCCGCATCATCATCGCCTCACTGGCGCCTTACCGGCGCATACCCGCCGACCTGGCGCTGGACTATGACGTGGTGGAAGTCACACGCCTGTGGACTTTCAGCAGCGGCCTGCGCCTGACCAAAACCAACCGCTAAAAAATAACCCGGCGACCCAGAGGCAGTGGGGAAGCGTGGGGGCAATGTTTTTCCGCCGGGCCGCCCCACGGAAAAACGCGGCCCCCTCGGGGGGCAGCGACCCACACGCAGTGGGGGAGCGTGGGGGCAAGGTT
>CANCCF010000215.1 GCA_947374485.1 Comamonadaceae bacterium
GCCCATGGCCGGTGCCGGCAATCTGGCCGGCAGCATGGTGTCCAGGGAAACCGAAGACCAGATCGGACGCAACGAGGACTACAACCGCATTGCCGTGCTGGCCGCAAGCCTCAAGCGCGAGGAACTGTTGACGCTGGATGTGGACACCATCCTGCGCCGCCTGTTCTGGGAAGAGACCATCACCCGCTTTGAGCCACTCATCGGCGAAACCGCACCGCGTTTTCGCTGCAACTGCAGCCGCGAGCGCGTGGGCAAGATGATCGTGAGCTTGGGGGCCGAAGAGGCCGAGAGCATTCTGGCCGAGCGTGCCGACATCGAGGTCGGCTGCGAGTTCTGCGGCCTGCAATACCGCTTCGACCCGGTGGATGCGGCGCTCTTGTTTGTGGAGCCGGTGCAGATGGTGAGCGGGAGTGGGCAGGCGCAGTAAAGTTCTGCCGCCTGCGCTGCAGGCTTCCTATGCGCGACCCAGCAAGTCACTGAACAGCCGGTGCTCGCACTGCGGGTCCGAGCACTTCTCGCAAGGCCATTTCCAGTTGCTGCGGGCACCTGCGGGGCGTGGCGCACCCAGTGCGTAGCGGATGGCCTGCAGTGCGTTGTGCGTGCGCGACTCGCCGCTTCCATAGACCATGGAAAAACCAATGCTGTATTCCAGCAGCACCGCGCGCAGACGCTGGTGCACCTTGGAGCGCATGGCAAGGCCATCGCGCTGCAAGCCGTCTGCCATCCAGGGCAGGTCCAGCGCGGTCACCAGGGTCAGGCCAAAGGCGCCGTGCTGTTCTGCGGCCTGTGCATACAGAGACGCATCGCCCAGCACCACGTCGCTGTAGACGGCGGTCATCAGGGGTGTGGTGTCCGACAGAACCACCGTGTCTTCTGCGTGCGCCTGCACGCGCGCCATCTGCGTTTCTGCAATGTGTGCCTGCTCATGGGCGCGCGGTGTGCGGTCGTGCAGCTCGCACCATTCCCGCAGGTACTCAGGTACCCACACCACGCGGGGAAATTCGGCTTGAAGCTGGAATGAAAGGGCTTTCGCCAGCGTGGTCTTGCCCGTGCATTCGGCGCCGAGGATGGCGATCTTCATGGCCTGCAGCTGTGTGCCCGGAGGGCCATGCGCCTAGTGTGCAACCTGCACAAAGATTTCGTTGTTCTTGACCATGCCCAGCTCGCTGCGGGCTTTCTCTTCCACGATTTCCAGACCTTCCTTGAGGTCGCGAATTTCCGCAGACAGGCGGTCATTGGCCAGGGCCGCCTGTGCGTTTTTCTGCTTCTGTGTGTCCAGCTCGCTTTGCAGCCTGCTGACATTGGGCACGCTGCCCCGCCCAAACCACAGCTGCCCATGCAGGATGACCAGCAGGGCAATCAGGAGCAGGGGGACGAAGCGCTTGCCCACGGGCACTGCCGTTTACTTCAGGTTGTAAAAAGCAGCGCGGCCCGGGTACACGGCCACATCACCCAGGTCCTCTTCGATACGCAGCAGCTGGTTGTACTTGGCCATGCGGTCGGAGCGGCTCAAAGAGCCGGTCTTGATCTGGCCGGCATTGGTGCCCACTGCAATGTCGGAGATGGTAGAGTCTTCGGTCTCGCCCGAGCGGTGGCTGATAACGGCGGTGTAACCGGCGCGCTTGGCCATCTCGATCGCCGCAAAGGTTTCCGTCAGCGTGCCGATCTGGTTGATCTTGATGAGGATGGAATTGGCAATGCCCTTGTCAATGCCTTCCTTCAGGATCTTGGTGTTGGTGACGAACAGGTCGTCACCGACGATTTGCACCTTCTTGCCCAGGCGGTCGGTGAGGATCTTCCAACCATCCCAGTCACCTTCGGCCATGCCGTCTTCGATGCTGATGATGGGGTATTTGTCGACCCAGGTGGCCAGCATGTCGGTCCACTCTTGCGCGGTCAGGCTCAGGCCTTCACCGGCCAGTTCGTATTTGCCGTCCTTGTAGAACTCGGAGGCGGCGCAGTCCAGGCCCAGGGCAATTTGCTCACCAGCCACGTAGCCTGCCTTGTCGATGGCTTCCAGAATCATCTGGATGGCGGCTTCGTGGTTGGGCACGTTGGGGGCAAAGCCGCCTTCGTCGCCCACGGCGGTGCTGATGCCCTTGTCGTGCAGGATTTTCTTCAGCGCGTGGAACACCTCGGCGCCGTAGCGCAGGGCTTCGCGAAAGCTGGGAGCCCCCACGGGGATGATCATCAGCTCTTGCAGATCGAGGTTGTTGTTGGCGTGCTCGCCGCCGTTGATGACGTTCATCATGGGCACGGGCATTTGCACTGCCGCCATGCCGCCAAAGTAGCGGTACAGCGGCAGGCCGGACTCTTCGGCAGCGGCGCGGGCCACGGCCATGGAGACGGCCAGCATGGCATTGGCGCCCAGGCGCGATTTGTTCTCGGTACCGTCCAGGTCGATCAGCGTCTTGTCCAGGAAGGACTGCTCGGAGGCATCCAGGCCCAACACGGCTTCAGAAATTTCGGTGTTGATGTGCTCGACGGCCTTGAGCACGCCCTTGCCGAGGTAGCGCTTCTTGTCGCCGTCGCGCAGCTCAATCGCTTCGCGCGAGCCGGTGGACGCACCACTTGGCACGGCCGCACGGCCCATGGTGCCGGATTCCAGCAGCACATCGCATTCCACCGTGGGGTTGCCACGGGAGTCGAGGATTTCGCGGCCGACGATGTCAACAATTGCGCTCATGGTTTTTCTTTCTTAACTTTTCAAAACAAGGGGGTGGGTGCAGGGGCGATCTTGCATCCGTTTACTGGAAATCGTTCTCGAGGAATGGGTTCTTTTTGGTTACAGCATCCAGCGCCACCAGGATTTCCAGCAGCGCCTTCATGTGGCGCAGGGGCACAGCGTTGGGGCCGTCCGACCAGGCTTCTGCCGGATTGGGGTGGGTTTCCATGAACAGACCGGCCACACCCGCGGCCACGCCGGCGCGGGCCAGCACCGGCACCATCTCGCGCGCACCGCCACTGGTGCTGCCTTGGCCGCCCGGCTTTTGCACCGAGTGGGTCACGTCAAACACCACGGGTGCGCCGCTTTTGCGCATCTCGGCCAGGCTGCTCATGTCGGCCACCAGGTTGTTGTAGCCAAAGCTCACACCACGCTCGCAGGCCAAAAAGCTGTCTTCGGGAAGTCCGGCTTCCGCCGCTGCGGCACGCGCTTTGTCGATGACATTCTTCATGTCCCAAGGGGCCAGGAATTGCCCCTTCTTGATGTTGACGGGCTTGCCCGATTGCGCCACGGCGCGGATGAAGTCGGTCTGGCGGCACAGGAATGCCGGTGTTTGCAGCACGTCCACCACGTTGGCCACGGCGCTCACCTGCGAGGCGTCGTGTACATCGGTCAGGATGGGGACCTGGATCTGGCGACGCACCTCGTCGAGGATCTTCAGGCCCGCATCCATGCCTACTCCGCGCTGGGTGTTGCCCGAGGAACGGTTGGCCTTGTCAAAGGAGCCTTTGTAGATCAGGGGGATGCCTAGACCCGTGCAGATCTCTTTGAGCTGCCCGGCCACATCGAGCGACATTTGCAAGCCTTCAATGGAGCAGGTGCCAGCGATCAAAAAGAAGCGGTGCTCTAGCCCCACATCGAAGCCGCACAATTTCATGCTGCAACCTTCAGGTTTTTTCCCGCAGCCTGGTGGTCCAGCGCAGCCTTGATGAAGGCATTGAACAGCGGGTGGCCGTTCCAGGGCGTGGACTTGAATTCCGGGTGGAACTGCACGCCCACAAACCAGGGGTGCACGGCTTGGGGCAACTCCACCATCTCGGTGAGCTGCTCACGTTGCGTCAGCGCCGAGATCACCAGACCGGCTGCGCGCAGGCGGTCCAGGAAATGCACATTCGCCTCGTAGCGGTGGCGGTGGCGCTCGGTCACCACGTCGCCGTAGATCTGGTGCGCCAGGGTGTCACGGGCCACGTCCGAGCTCTGCGCGCCCAGGCGCATGGTGCCGCCCAGGTTCGAGTTCTGGTCGCGTGTCTTGATGGTGCCGTCGGCGTCTTTCCACTCGGTGATGAGGGCAATCACGGGGTTGGGGCTGGCGGCGTCGAACTCGGTGCTGTTGGCGTCTTTGAGCCCTGCCACATGGCGTGCGAATTCGATGGTGGCGACCTGCATGCCAAGGCAGATGCCGAGATACGGCACCTTGCGTTCACGGGCGAAGCGCGCGGCGGTGATCTTGCCTTCGATGCCGCGCTTGCCGAAGCCGCCGGGCACCAGGATGGCGTCGAATTTGGCGAGTTGCGAGACGCTGTCGGTGGTGATGGTTTCGGAGTCGATGTACTCGATGCGCACCTTGGCGTGGTTCTTCATGCCCGCATGGCGCAGCGCTTCGTTGAGCGACTTGTAGCTGTCCGACAGGTCCACATACTTGCCCACCATGGCAATCGTGACGTCGCCTTGCGGGTGCTCGGTTTCATACACCAGGTCGTCCCAGCGCTTGAGGTTGGCCGGGTGGGTGTTCAGGCGCAGGCGGTCGCAGATCAGGCCATCCAGGCCCTGCTCGTGCAGCATGCGCGGCACCTTGTAAATCGTGTCCACGTCCCACATGGAGATCACGCCCCATTCGGGCACGTTGGAGAACAGCGAAATCTTGCTGCGCTCTTCATCGGGAATGGGCCGGTCGGCGCGACAGATCAGGGCGTCGGCCTGGATGCCGATTTCGCGCAGCTGCTTGGCCGTGTGCTGGGTGGGCTTGGTCTTGAGTTCACCAGCGGCCGCTATCCAGGGCACATAGCTCAGGTGCACAAAGGCGCTGTTGTTGGGGCCGAGTTTCAGGCTCATCTGGCGCACGGCTTCCAGGAAGGGGAGCGATTCGATATCACCCACCGTGCCACCAATTTCCACAATCGCCACATCCACCGCATCGAGCTCACCAAAGCGCGCACCGCGTTTGACGAATTCCTGGATTTCGTTGGTCACATGCGGGATCACCTGCACGGTCTTGCCGAGGTAGTCGCCCCGGCGCTCCTTGTCGAGCACGCTCTGGTAGATCTGGCCGGTGGTGAAGTTGTTGCTCTTGCGCATGCGCGTTTCGATGAAACGCTCGTAGTGGCCCAAATCCAAATCAGTCTCTGCGCCATCGTCTGTGACAAACACTTCACCATGCTGCAGGGGCGACATGGTTCCGGGGTCTACGTTGAGGTAGGGGTCGAGCTTGATTAAAGTGACTTTGAGGCCTCGCGATTCCAAAATCGCAGCTAAGGAGGCTGAGGCGATTCCCTTGCCAAGGGAGGACACGACACCGCCGGTGACGAAGACAAATTTGGTCATGTCAGGGGCGAACCATCAGGTTCGATGTGGTGGTAAAGCGAGATTATACGTGTGGGCGTTGGGCGGTTTGCACCACGCTGTGGCGCAATGCAAGGCTCTGCTACATTGCGTTGCATCTGCATACCGCGCCCCCGGGCGCACACCCCATGGATCTGAACGGCAAACACATTGTTCTGGGACTCAGCGGCGGCATTGCCTGCTACAAGGCGGCCGAGCTGTGCCGGGCGTTGATCAAGGAAGGTGCCACGGTGCAGGTGGTGATGACCGAGGCGGCAGCCCAGTTCATCACACCGGTGACCATGCAGGCGCTTAGCAACCGGCCGGTCTATGGCTCGCAGTGGGACCCGCGCGAGCCCAACAACATGGCGCACATCAACCTCAGCCGCGGGGCCGATGCGATCCTGATTGCCCCTTGCAGCGCCGACTTCATGGCCAAGCTGCTGCATGGCCGCGCCGACGATTTGCTCAGCCTGATGTGCCTGGCGCGGCCCCTGGAGCGCGTGCCGCTCTTGATTGCCCCGGCCATGAACCGCGAGATGTGGGCGCACCCCGCCACCCAGCGCACCATGGCGCAGCTGCGCGCGGACGGCACCACGCTGCTGGGCGTGGGCCGTGGCGAGCAGGCCTGCGGCGAGAGTGGCGACGGCCGCATGTTGGAGCCGCAAGAATTGCTGCAGGATGTGATTGCGTTCTTTCAGCCCAAGAGCCTGGCCGGGCAGCACCTGCTGGTGAGCGCGGGGCCGACCTTTGAGGCGATCGACCCCGTGCGCGGCATCACCAATTTGTCGAGCGGCAAGATGGGCTTTGCCATTGCCCGTGCGGCACAGGAGGCCGGTGCCACGGTGACTCTGGTGGCAGGGCCCGTGGCCCTGGCCACACCGCGCGGTGTGCACCGTATCAACGTGGTGTCGGCGCTGGAGATGATGGAGGCTTGTGTGCAGCAGGCGGATCAAGCGACCGTGTTTGTGGCGACTGCTGCTGTGGCCGACTGGCGGCCCGACACGGCGGCCAACCAGAAGATCAAGAAAGACGGCTCGGGCCAGGTGCCGCACTTGGGATTTGTCGAGAATCCGGACATTCTGGCTACGCTGGCGCAGTCACCCCGCGGCGCCTCCGGCGAATTGTTCTGTGTCGGCTTTGCCGCCGAGAGCCATGATCTGCTGGCCCACGCCACCGCCAAGCGGGCGCGCAAACAAGTGCCGCTCTTGGTGGGCAACATCGGCCCGGCCACTTTTGGCCAAGACGACAACGCGCTGCTGCTGGTGGATGCCCACGGCGCCACAGAAATCCCGCGCAACAGCAAGCTGGCGCTGGCGCGCTTGCTCGTCGCCAACATTGCCAAACGCATCGCCCAACAATCTGCCTGAAAACACTCCATGCAAATCGACGTCAAGATTCTCGACCCGCGCCTGAACGACAAGCTGCCTGCCTATGCCACACCCGGCAGC
>CANCCF010000216.1 GCA_947374485.1 Comamonadaceae bacterium
CGGCCTGCTGCGAAATGTCGTCCAGCGCGCCGACCTCAATTTCGCCGCGGTGTGCTCCCAGTGCCGAGAGGAAGTTCAGCAGCATGTGCGACAGCACCACGAATTGCCCGCAGGCCGCCTCGTTCAAGCGCGTGCGGGCGGGCTCCTTCTGCATCGCGCCGAACGCATTGGCCAGCGCGGCATCAGCGTTGTGGGCATTGTGCCGGGCCAGTCGATAGGCCAGGTGGTCCTGCTTGCCGGCCTGGTACTGCAACAGGATTTCGTGCAGATAGCCAGCCTGCGCGCGCAAGGCCTGTGCCGCCAAATGCGGCAGGTGACGTGCCTGCCAGTTGGGCAGCACCAGCCAGGCGGCCAGGGCCGAGATGGCACTGCCCAGTGCAGCGTCCAACAGCCGGGCTGGAATCACGCCCTGCGCCATGCCCATCTGGTGGAAGCTCAGCAACACCAGTGCGGTGATGGCGGCCGTGGCGCCACGCAGGTCGGTCTGGCGCTTGCCGATAAACAGGGCACCGGCTACCACCATGCAAGCGGCTTGCAGCAGCGCGCCGGGAAACAGCCGGATCAGCGCCCAGCCCACTGCCAGACCTAGCACCGTGCCGAGCGCCCGCTCCACCATACGGTTCAAGGTGGCAGCAAAGTGGGGCTGGCTGGTGAACACCACCGTCAGCAAAATCCAGTAGCCGTGCGGATCATGGATGGCCCGCATGACCGCGATGCCCACCAGTAACGCCAGCGACAGGCGCAAGGCATGGCGCATCAGGGCCGAGCGCAGGTTCAGCTGGGCGCGCACCAGGCCACAGGCCTGGCGCAGCGTCTGCGGCTCGCGATCGAACAGGGACAGGTCTGGCGCCACGCCACCGGCATGCGTGGCACCAGCAAACACGCTGGCCAAGCTGGTCAGGTTCTCACCCAGCGCATGCAGGGCATGCAAAGGCTGTTGCAAGGCGGCTGCAGTTTGCGTGGCATCCAGATGGCGTATGGCGGCCTGCATGTCACCAATTGCCCTGGCAGTGGTGCCCGCGTGCTGTGCCAGAGTGCGCTCACGCAAGGCACGCGCAAACTTTTGTGCCTGCTCTCCCAGGACACTCAGCACACGCTGGCAACGGTACAAAGCATCCGAGCGCGCAAAGGCCTGGGCCAGCACGGCATAGCTCTCATGCGACGAGCTGACACGCTCGTGGATGTCCTGCGCGGCCAGGTACTGGCGCATGGCCTCCAGCATCCAGGCCGGTGGCGGCCCCGACCCCAGGCGACTGAACAGGCTGTCTTTGGTGTTGTTCAGGGCATCCACCACGCGGCCATTGTGCAGCGCGAGTTCCAGCCGGCGCCCGGCCAGATCAATGTCGCTCACCGGCTCCAGCAACTGCGACTTCAGGCGCAGGTATTCACCCAGCAGGGCATACAGGCGGGACAGGCGGTGGCGCACCGTGGGTCGGGGCCAGGCGGCGGCCCAGCACAGCGACACCAAGCCATACCAGGCGGCACCACCTAACAAATACGGCGCGGCATCGAGCGCCTGATCGCGGTTGCTTTGCGCCGACAAAGCGGTGTAAATGAACAACACCAGCGCACCAAAGGCAATCGCCCGGTAGCGCTCGCCCAAAGCACCCAGCATGGTGAGCACAAAGGCCGACAGTGCCAGCACGGCAGCCAGCGTCACAAACGACGGCAGCGCAGCCCAGACTGCCGCCACCACCAGGGCAAAAGTAAGCAGCGACAGCAACTGCGTCTTCAGGCGGCCACTCCAGTTGTCATCGGTTTCGGTAAAGGCACTGGCCAGCACACCCAGCAGCACCGGCATCCATTCGTCCTGCCAGCCGGCCTGCCAAGCCAGGGCCAGCACGCAGCTGAGCGCCAGCAGCGCCTGCGCCCCACGCGTGACACCTTCGTGGTTGAGGGTGCGTTTCCAGTTGGCTATCCAATGATCATTCACGCCTTATTAGAATGGAGAAAATCCCTTGCAAAGAATCGCAGGGGATTTTTTCTCGCTATTACACAAATCACGTACGAAAGACGCCATGTTCGACACCAGCGGCAAATGGATTTACCTGGAAACCTATGAAGAGTTCGACAACGGCCTGTCCGACCTGATCGAGTTCTGGGTCAGCACCGACCCGGCGGCCACCCAGACGCTGAAGGACTCGGCCCTCGCCCACTTCAAGGAAGACCTGGAAGGCGCCATCCTGAACTGGGCGGACAACAAAGCCAAGTCCAAAAAATACGCCGCCATTGCCAAGGAACTGGCCGAGTTTGAGGAGGCCCTGCAGCAGGGCTGAAAAGACTTCAATCGGCAGCGGCCTTAGTGTTCTGCTTCTCCCAGTCCGGCATGCCCAGGCGGTACCAGTAGACCTTGGCAAACCCGGCTGCCACGGCAGCGCGGCTGCTCTTGTAGCTCTTCCAGCACTCCGCACCATTGCAGTAGAAAATCGTGGGCGTTTTGCTGTTGAGGGTTTTGAGCCCGGTGAAGTCGTCCAGTGCGGCGTCGTAGCCCACGTCTTTCAAGCTCTTCTCGTGGTAGGGCAGGAAGACGGCTGCGGGTATGTGGTTTTGCTTGTATTCCTTCTCGGTGCGCGTATCCACCAGCACCGCGCCACGCGCCACCAGGCCCTGGATTTCGTCGGCACCCACCAGGGTTGCACCAGGCACTGCCGGTGGTGTGAAGGTGCCGAGCTCGGCCAGCTTCTGGTACTTGGAAGTTTCCGCATGCTGCAGCACCGCGCGCATGCCACCCGACGCTGCCGAGCTGGCAAACCATTGGGCGAGTTGCTCACGCATTTTGGGTGGCATGTCCTTCTTGACCGTCACAGAAAGGCCACCCGGCACGCCGGCCGCCGTTGCCAGCACCGTGGCCACGCCGGCATTGCTCTTTTGCCACTGCTCCCAGTCCGCCAGTTGCACCACGGTGGCGTCCGCTGCATGCATGCCAATCGCAGTCAGACCGGCCTGGGGATAGCGGGCATGTTCTACCCGGCTCAAGTCCTTGAAGGACAGGCCACCGGCGGTCAGCATGCCACGCGCCAGGTAGGTGTAGAGGGAGTCCTGCTGCGGCAAATACAGGCGGCCCTTGCGCAGCTGGGCCGTTGCGCCCAAGCCGGCTTTGCCGATCAACAGGTACTGCTCCTCCACATCGGTGGAGCCCACCAGGGCGTAGCCATGCGCAAGAGACGAAGCGGCAATCTGCGCCGGTGCAATGAAGACGTCATAGCCCGCACTGCGGGTGCTGCGTATGGCGTCCGTCAGGTCATCGGTGACGGTGACCGCCACGCTCTGGCCCAGGGCCTTGCCCAGGGCGGCTTCAAGCCGTGCGCGCGACAGCGTGACACCTTCGCTGCGCAAGGTCGGCTCCAACGCGGCCAGCACGCTCAGTTCGGCCCGTGCCGGCATGCATGCGAGGAGCAACAAGCCAGCCAAGGCCAATGTATTTTTGTTCAACATAATTCCGGGGTATTTGCCAACGTATTTCGTCAGCGGCAGCGCGTTTGAAAAGTGTAGACCTGCAGTCCGCCCCACAAACCTTAATGCCGCTTGCATGTGTTTCAGGATGTAATTTCCCCGCGCCCAGAGCTGCAATGGCTTCGCAGCGCCGGCCATCGTGTAGCATCCCGCAACACTGCGATCATGCAACAGAATCACTCCCAAAAAAGGACTGCCATGGGCCCCATACATACTCCCGAACTGCAACGTCGCAAGCTGCTGGGCGCCGGTGTTGGCGTGCTCGCCGGCGCCGGCCTGGGGCTCATGGGGAGCCGCGCCCTGGCGCAGTCCGCCACGTTCGAACACCCCTTTGCCAACGGCAAACGCCGCTTGCTGGCCTACCCGGAAAAGCGCCCGCTGATTGTGCTGACCTCGCGCCCGCCGCAGCTGGAAACGCCCTTCCCGATTTTCAACGAAGGCATCATCACCCCCAACGACGCCTTCTTTGTGCGCTACCACAACGCAGCCATTCCCACTTCGGTCGATGCCGACACCCATGTCATCAAAATCGGCGGCAGCGCCGTGGCAAAGCCCTTCGTGCTCAGCATGCAAGAACTGCGCACGCAGTTCAAGCAAATCGAATACACAGCGGTGAACCAATGCTCGGGCAACAGCCGGGGCTTCTTCAACCCACGCGTGACCGGCGGGCAGCTTGGCAATGGCGCCATGGGCAATGCGGTCTGGCGTGGCGTGGCACTGAAAGACGTGCTAGCCCGCGCTGAGCTGAAAGACAGTGCCCGCCAGGTCACCTTCAACGGCCTGGACAACGGCGTGCTGGGCGGCGGTGACTTTGTGAAGTCCATCGATGTCGGCCACGCCATGGACGGTGAAGTCATGCTGGCCTTCCAGATGAATGGTGCCGATATTCCCATGCTCAACGGCTACCCGGTCAAGCTCATCGTGCCGGGCTACTACGGCACCTACTGGGTCAAGCACCTGTCCGAAATCGAAGTCGTCGACAAGACCTTCGAGGACTTCTGGATGAAGCCGGCCTACCGCATCCCCGACAACGACTGCGCCTGCATAGAGCCCGGCACCACACCGGCCGCTACGCGCCCGATTGGGCGCTTCAATGTGCGCTCCTTCATCACCTCCGTGGCCGACGGCGCGCGGGTGGCTGCCGGCCAGTCGCTGGTGGTGCGTGGCATTGCCTTTGACGGTGGCCAGGGCATACGCGAGGTCGCCTACTCGGCAGACGGTGGCCAGTCCTGGCGTGCAGCCAAGCTGGGCGCGGAGTTGGGACGCTATTCCTTCCGTGAGTTCACCTTTGCCATCACACCGCAGGCCGGTGCGCTGGACTTGCGTGTGCGGGCCTGGAACCGCTCCGGCCAAAGCCAGCCCATGGAGGCCCTGTGGCAACCCGCAGGCTATATGCGCAACGTGGTCGAGTCCGTCAAAATCTTCGCCGCGTAAGGACCTACCCCATGAAGCTATCTTTCGCAAAACCTTCGCTGCTGCTGGCCTGCGCGCTGACCCTGGGCGTGGCACACGCCGCCCCCAAGCAAATCACCCTGCCGCCAGACGCGGTGCTGCTGACCGCCAACGACCACCCCGGTTACGCCAAAGCCCAGCAAGCCTGCGCGACCTGCCACTCGGCCGAGTACATGCTCTACCAGCCCCCCACGGCGGCACGCCCTTATTGGGATGCCATGGTCAAGCGCATGAAGACCGTATTCAAAGCCCCGATTGATGACGCCGACATGCCGCTCATCGTGGACTACCTGGTGAAGACCTATGGCAACGAACAAGCCAAATGAAGCCAAGCTGAAGCTAGCCTTGCGCTGCATCGCCGCAGTCAGCGTCCTGCTGGCCCTGCAAGCCTGCGCCGTAGTCGCCGTAGCCGATGCCGCGGTGACCGTGGTGGCCACCGGTGTCAAGATCACCGCCAAGGCCGTGGGCGCAGTGGCGGACGCGGTGATTCCCGACGGCAAGTAGGCCAGCGGTTCCGCACGCACCCTCAACACACGATCAGCGCACCCTCAGCGCCCCCACCAGCGCGTCCTGCAACACCCCCTGCAGATTCAGGGACCGCAGCAAGCCCAGGCTGTTCACGCCGGCGTCAATTTGCGTCAGGGTCTGGATGTTCTGGTTGCTCAGGCTGTTCTGCACGACCGTGGTAGCGCCCAGGTTGACGGGTAGGTTGTTGACACCCACGCTGTTGCCCAGGCCGTTCTGAACGACCTGTGCCTGTGCCAGGGCATCGCTTGCCAGCTTGGCCTGGTCGGCCGAAATATGGCCCAGGTCGGGCAGGCTGAAGCGGGTCTGGGACACCAGGTCACCGTTGATCATCACACTGCGCACAAAGCCAAAAGACACCGCCAGGCCGGAGCCGACTGAGCTCAACTCGAAGCCGCCGCGCATCTGGTCCAGTACGTCATCTTCAACCGCCTGCCACGCAGTGGCAAGAAAGGGAGACGCAGTTGGACCATCGGCCGCCAGCGCGCCGCCAGCGGCCCAGAGCAGTGCGCACGCACAGGTCCATCGTGCAGGTAAATTCAGCATGGCAAGCCTCTTGATTCCATTTTTCTAATAGTCACCAAGCCCCAGCTTGGACCAGGCCAGCGCAGGTATTTCATCCGCCGCCATACCTGCAGCCAAAGGCGCTTTGGGGACCACGCGCCAGTCCGCCAGGACGTTGAAACGCGCCTGCTCCTGCTTGTTGTGAATGACGAACAGCAGCTTGTTTCCCCACAGCGATTCGAAGCTCGCTCTGGACATGGCGCGCGTGCCACTGGACGGGTCGCCTATCAACACGCGCCCATCCTGCATGCCCTTTACCACCACAAAGTGGTGGTAGCCCTTCTCCACAATCAGCACCAGCGCCGGTAGCCGTGCCTCTACCAGCTTTGCCAGCGGGAATTCAAACGCATCGGCCACAAAGTCGTGCCGTGCCAGGTAGTTCTTGATATCCAGCAGCGAAAAGCCGTCCTTGCGAATCAGCTCCTGGTTGCCGCTGGCAAACATTTCTTCAAACACGGCCTGCTCGGTCACCGGATAGCCGTAGTGGTAGGTCAGCAAGGTGGGCCACCTTGACAATCTGGCGACGCAGCTCGGCAATAGCCGGGCTGTTGCCCACCCACTACAACATGGGCCTGATTTACCTGGAGCACAAATACTTTGAGCAGGCACGGGAACATGCCCATGCCGCCTACGAGCTGGGCTTCACGCAGCCGGGCCTGCGTGA
>CANCCF010000217.1 GCA_947374485.1 Comamonadaceae bacterium
GGCCAAACCTTCACGGTTGATTTCGGCATTAACCAAAATCACGGGAATGTTGGCGCTGACAGCCTTTTGCACAGCGCCCACGGAGCCACTGGCATTGGCCGGGTCAAGAATGATTGCCACCGATTTGTTGGTGATGGCCGTGTCGATCAGTTTGCTCTCGGAATTGGTATCGCCGGTGTGAGCCGCCACTATGGCGGTATAGCCCAGCTTCTCGGCTGTGGCTTTAGCCACATTTCCTTCTGTCAACCAGTAGGGATTGGCGGGGTCGTTGACGATGATAGTGATCAGGCCCTTGCCCTGGGCCAAGGCTGAGCCGATCATGAAGGGGGTGAGCAGCAGTGCGGCGACTAGCTTGCGACGGGTAGCTTTGAACATGGTGTGGATCTCCGGATTTAGTAATTAACAAGTGCCGAAATTTCGGCGGGGGCTTTCATCAGTCGGGCTACCATTTAGGTTTAGTTTCCCGCTTGATGAGAGTTAGGGGCAGTCGCAGCGATGACGGACACAGGGCGTGCGGGCCGGCGTGCATACTGGATGGAATTCATGAGCACGGCGAGCACAATCACCGCGCCGGTAAAGACGGTCTGCCAGTACGAGGACACGCCAATGATGACGAGACCGTCCGACAGAAAGCCGATGACAAAGGCGCCCAGCAACGTGCCGCGTACGTTGCCGCGTCCACCGGTCAAAGCCGCACCACCGACTACCACGGCCGCTATGGCAGTGAGCTCGTAGGTTGTGCCGGCGGTGGGGCCAGCGGAAGTAAGTTGGGAGGACAACACCAGCCCGGCAATGGCTGCGCATACACCTGAGAGCACGTACACGGTGATGGTGGTGAAACGTACCGGCACACCCGAGAGTTCGGCGGCACGCATGTTGCCACCGGTGGAGTAGACCCAGCGCCCAAACGCGGTGCGGTTCAGCAGTACGATGGCCACCAGTGCGACCACGGCCATCACTAGCACGCCGATTGGCACATCCATCAGGCGGTTGAAACCCAGCCAGTCAAAGCCGGTGTTGCCAAGCTCGGGTTGGCCCGCAAGTGCATTGAAGGTCAGGCCGTTGGTGATAAGCAACGCCACACCCCGGGCCACATACAGCACACCCAAAGTTGCCACAAAGGCCGGCACTTTGAAGTAGGCAATCAGTATGCCGTTGACCGCGCCGACCATGGCGCCCAGCGCACAGGTGAGCACCACTACCACCCAGACTGGCGGGTAGACCACCAGCCCCAGAGCGTCGATCTTCACGCCTTGCATCAACAGGCCGGCAATGACGCCGCATAGACCCAGGGTGGAGCCTACGGACAGGTCGATGCCGCCGGTCAGGATCACGATCATCATGCCGATGGCCAGCAGGCCAAAGATCGCCACATGGGAAGCCATGGTCAGGAAGTTGGCGGTGGAGAGGTAGAAGGGCGACAAAAGTGAGAACACCACGATGATGGTGATCAGGGCAAAGAAGGCGCGCCCCTCCAGCAGTAGGCGGATGATGTCGATTCCGCCGGCAGGCTGCGTCGGGCTTGGGCTCCGGGCGGGTGAAGTAGCTTCAGTCATTGGGGTTCCGTTCAAAGTGACGTTAGGTAGGCAGGGCTTCGCCAGAGGCGGCCATGATCATTTCTTTGGTGACGTCTGCGCCGAACTGGGCCGATATGCGGCCTCGGCGCATGACGACGATGCGGTGCGCAACACTCAGGCATTCACCGACTTCAGAGGTGGAAAACACCACCGCCAGACCCTTGCGTGCTCGCTCTGCGAGCAGACGAAAGACCTCGGCCTTGGCACCAATGTCAATGCCGCGGCTGGGCTCATCCAGAAGTAGGACCTTGGGGTGTGTGGCCAGCATCTTGCCGATCACCACCTTTTGTTGATTGCCGCCTGACAGGGAACCGATAGCTGCCTGGCCGCCACTGGTCTTTATGGTGACGCGGCGAATGGACTCGTCCACCAGCGCGCGCTCGCGTGCCTCCGAAGTGAACAGCCCTTTAACAAACGCGCCAATGCTGGCGAGTGACAGGTTCTGGCCCACGCTCATGGTCTGCACCAGACCGTCACGCTGGCGGTCTTCGGGCACCAGCGCCAGACCCTTGGCAATGCGCTGTGCAATGGTCAGCCCGGAGACGTCCTGCCCTTCCAGCAGGACACAGCCGCCATCCAGTGCCGAGCGACCGGCCACTGCCTCCAGGAGTTCAGTTCGGCCCGCGCCCATGAGACCGTAGATGCATACAATTTCACCGGCTCGCACATCGAGTGACAGGTGGTCCACCACATCGGCGCCGGAGTTTTCGGTGATGACAGCGTCCTGGATGGAGAGCGCTACCGGGCCAAATGCATAGCCGGTTGGTGGGCTGCCGAGGTCGAAGTTCTCACCCACCATATTGCGAACGATCCACTCCAGATCGATCTCGGCTCGCGGCGCCTTGGCCGTCATGGTGCCGTCACGCAGCACTACCGCGTGGTCGGTGATCTGCAAAGCCTCTTCCAAGTGGTGAGAGATGTAGACGATGGAGACACCACGGGCTGTGAGATCGCGAATGACTTTAAACAGGGCCTCCACCTCGGCCGCCGAAAGTGCCGATGTTGGCTCGTCCATGATCAGAATGCGGCTGTTGACGGACAGTGCCCGGGCAATCTCGACAATTTGCTGCTGGCCCAGGCGCAGGTCTTCCACCAGGGTCAGCGGGTCGATGTCTTCTTCGAGCTCCTCCATCAGCGCGCGGGTGCGTCGCGCTTCTTCGGCAAAGTCCACCCCGGTCAGGGTGCGCAGCTCGCGACCCATGAAGACGTTGTCGCGCACCGACAGGTTGGGCGCCAAGCACAACTCCTGGTGGATGATGGATATACCGCAGTCCCTGGCCTCTGCCGCAGAACCGAAGAGGACATGCTTTCCATCCAGCACGATCTCGCCCTCAGTGGGTGTGACCACGCCCGACAGAATTTTCATCAGAGTGGACTTGCCTGCACCGTTCTCGCCGAACAGTGTGGTGACCTGCCCGCGGTGGATGTCAAAGTTGACGCCTTTCAGTGCGTGCACATTGCCGTAGGACTTGGCCACATTTTTGGCCGAAAGCACAATTTCGTCGTTCATTGCGCCGTCATCCGCACCGGTGTTACCAGCCAGTTGGTCGCGTTGATAAGCTGGAACACGCCGACCACCTCCACCTTTTTGCCGCTGAGGCGCTCGCGGTCCAGCAAGGCAAGAACGCTGGTCTTGACCTCGTTGTTGAGCGCAGAGCCGGCGTCCTGGTATTCGATCTGGTTGGTGAAGCTGCCAAAGCTGACGGTGCCGGTGGCGTCCCGCACGTCGGTGCCGTTAATGGCCGGACCGGTTTGCACCCGGATGCGCAGACTAGCTGGCAGGCCCTCCACGGAAACAGTAAGGGCGCCGGACTTGAGCTCGCCCGCCACGCCACTGAATTTAATGGGGAAAATCGGTCCGACACTGCCGGGCTTGCCGAACTTTTCGGCCGCTGCGGCCTTGTCCAAGCTGATGGCCGCCGCTAGTACCCGGGCCTCGACGGCACTGTGTTCGATGGCCGATTGGATTACCGGAAAGGCCTTGTGCCCATAGGCTTCGGCAGAAAATACATTGGCCTGCACATCCTGCTGGGAGCCTATTCGAATCACATGGGTGTCGTGCACCATGGCCGCAAGCAAGACCAGCGCAGCCACTGGCAGGACGTATTTTTTGGAACGTGATGCTGGAGTCACGTTCGCAGGTTTCTCGGCTTGTGCGCTCATGTGAGGCATCCTCCAAAGTAAATCGGTCAATGGAACCCGGACCCGGTGCAAGGCATGCGCCGGATTGGGTGGAGTCTCAGGGGACTTTTCGGCCGCCTGTGCTGCGCACAGGAGCACGCAGCTGCTTCAGTGCCTGCTCATTGCGCAAACATGTCTGCGCCGTGGCTTCGTCAACGATCAGCTCGGTAATTACGCCCGTCTTAAGCACCGCACTGATTGCATCGGCTTTGCCCTGGCCACCCGCTACAGCCAACACATCGCGGCCACGCAGATCGTCGAGCGTTGCGCCGACCGCTCGCTCATTCATTTCGCACTGAACGGGCCTACCGTCCGCCGCAACGAAGCAGCCGGCCAATTCCCCAACAGCGCCGGCCTCGCGCAGGGTGGTCAATTCGTCGTCGGTGACCGATTGGGTGCGTAGCAACTGCGTGCCCAAACCCAACTCGCCTACACCCACCACGCACAACTGGCACTCGCGAACCAGAGCAAGCACGTGCTGGACGCCACGCTGGGCACGCAGCACTTGCGCATCCGCGTGGCTGTCGGCCAGGAAGGGCACTGGCATGAAATAGCACTCACCGCCAGTTCGCTCAGCCAGCTTGGCGATCACGTCAAAAGGGTTGGCTGCTGAGCGCCGCGTCAGACTGCCCAGCAGCGACACAAAGCGCGTGTTCTGTCGGTTGGCTGCTGGCAACTTTTCAACGATGGCAGCAAGTGTTCGGCCGTGGCCTACACCGACTGTGCGCACCTCGCCAGACTCCAGCACTCGCGTCAGGTGCCTGGCCGCCGCCACCGCCAGGGACGGGATAACGCCCACTGACTCACTGTCCACGTCATCCTGCATGTTGGGGACGACCACGCAGCGCTTAAGTGCGAATACCTTTGTGAGTTGCTCCTCAAGCGCCATGCACTCGGCAGGCACGCCCTCCACAAAAAATTTGACCAGCCCGCTTTGGGTCGCCAAGGCGATGAGGCGCTGTGCTTTGATGCGGGAGAGACCCAGTCGCTCTGCAATCTGCTCTTGCGTGTGCCCACCGACATAAGCCAGCCACGCGGCACGAATGGAAAGACTTTGCTCTGAATTCATTTCCTTGCCTCGTTTGAACATTTGATCAGTAGATGTGCTTTTGTTCATTGGCGGTATCCTACGAGACGAAAATGTATCGGTCAAGGATAGTTTTCTAAGTGTTTTCCCTGCTTTTGAAGCCTGTCTAAAGCAGGTGGTCGATCGCTGGAATCAACCTAAAACTGATGTTCGCGAAGCGGGGCTTTGCGAAATTGGCTAACTTGCGCGGATGCACTGGCTATGGCAACGGTAAAGGTGGTCCCGGCTAAATGACCGCCTTTTTTTGAAGACCTAAGACCGGAATGGGCACGATGCCGACGGCCAAAATTGGCTGCTGAATCGGATTGAACGGGACAACCGGAAAGCCGACTGTCGGGAGCACCCGCTTCCAGCCCATTGCTGAGATTGAATGTCGCCTTTGGATATCTGCGGAACAATTGAATTCTTGCCTTAAACGATCAGTCTTACCAAAAGTGGCGCCAATGCGGCATAACCGATGGCGGGATTGGAGCTTTGCGACTGGCGGGATTGATCCAGCCTATGCAGCTGGTTGCGCCTTGTAGAAATTTAGGCAGGAACCTTGCGCTTTGCGTAGACCTCGCGATAAGAGGGTTTAAACAGCCTTGTTTATCAGGACGAATTCAAGGCTGCAAAGCATCAGTTGCGGCCTTCGGCGTACATGGGCTTACGCCCATCAACTTCTTGCGGGCAAACTAAACGCTGTGGTTCGGGTGGTCCTGCGCATCAAGCCATTTGTTAGTTCAGAAGAATCACCCACCAGAATAGCTAACTCACGCGATCTGGTTATTGCCGTATAAAGCCATTCACGTGTAACAAGTCTTGAAGGTTCTACCAAGGTGATCACTGAATGTGAACTGCTGCCCTGACTCCTGTGGCAAGTGATTGCATAGGCAAGTTCGATGTCGTGTTCAGCTTCCTTGGGAAGGGGGCGGGCGGCATTTTCACCATCCCAGTGCACTGTTACTTCTTCTCCAGCGATGGTGTCAATAACTCCAAGCAACCCGTTAAAGAGGCCATCTTGGTAGCGATTACCTGTGGCCACCACCGGATCTCCAACTGCAACGGTGGCCAAAGGCCCAAGCCTTCGAACCGGTGTTTTGTTGTCACGAGATTGAAACGCCTGATTGATGTTGATTGATCCGACCGTCTTTCTCATCGCTGCGATCACCATCAATTCAACTTTGCCGCGTAACGACCGCTGCACATCATCAATTTTGTTGGAAGGTACAAGGAATACACCTTTTGATTGACCTGTCCAAGGCTTCAATTCAGGTGCCTCGCCATTTCTAAACATGGACGCAATCTTCGGGATGTCACTGTCCGCTGCCTGACGGAGCACCGTCGTAAGTCGTGCAACTCGTGAGCCTTCTGCGACAACGTCATGGAATACTTTGCCAATCCCAACGGGCGGCAGTTGCCCCTCGTCGCCGGCAAGCAGTAACTTGGCTGAGGCGGGCAAGTAATTGAGTAGGTCGTGAAGGCTAGGAGTATCGAGCATGCCCCCTTCATCGACTACAAGAAGCGTCTTGGGGGTAAAGTCAATGTCATGAACTGGACGTTTGAGTGCTGGGTTTTCCTCTTTTAACTGCTGCCGCTCAGCCATTCCAATCAAACGCGCAATCGTGTAAGCCAAGCGAGGGCGTGTGGACGTAGAAGCTCCACGCGACAGTGTGAGCGATGCTTTGCCAGCAAGAGCGCACATAATGACATCCCCGCCAAGCCGTTCCCAGCAGTTGGCAAGTACCTTCATCACCGTGGTTTT
>CANCCF010000218.1 GCA_947374485.1 Comamonadaceae bacterium
GGCAGCTGGGCATCGAAGGCTTTGACCAGTTTCAGGTCTTTGCGCTCGGCGCGCAGTTCCATCATGGAGGCCACGGCGCCCAGAAAATGGGGCAGGTTCAGGTCGTTTTCCAGCAGCTCGATGCGGCCCGACTCGACCTTGGCCATGTCCAGCACCTCGTTGATCAGCGAGAGCAAATGGCTGCCGCTGTGGTTGATGATGTTGACGTATTCCCGGTTCACCCGGGAGAGGCTGCTGTCGTGCTTCATGACCTCGGCAAAGCCGATGATGGCGTTGAGCGGGGTGCGCAGCTCGTGGCTCATGTTGGCCAGAAAGCTGCTCTTGGCGCGCTCGGCCGCTTCCGCTGTTTCCTTGGCGCGGCGCAGGGCGTCGGAGGCCAGGCGCTCGGCCGTCACATCCCAGTTCACGCCCAGCACCCGCAGCGTGCGGCCGTCGTCGCCCTCAAAGGCCTGCGCCAGGCCTTTGAGGTAGCGCGGCTCGCCGCTTTGCGTCGCCACGCAAAACTCCTGCTCAAAGGGCGCACCAAAGGCCACGGTGGCCTGCCAGGCGGCGCGCACACGCGGGCGGTCGGCCTCCGTCACCAATTGCAGCCAGGCTTCGGTGGTGGTGGCAAAACCGCCGGGGCGCCGGTCGTAGAGCGCGTGCATCTGCTCGTCCCAGTCCAGCCGCAGGCTGGCCATGTCCAGGCCCCACACCCCCACATTGCCCGCGCGCACCGCCAGCTGCATGCGCTCCTGCGACTGTTTGATTTGCTGGCTCAGCTCGTCAATGCGCCGCGCGGCCAGGCGCACCTCCATCTGGTCCATCACCAGTTGGCCCAGGCACGCCAGGTCGTCGAGCTCGGCCTGCGTGACTTCGCGCGGCTTGGCGTCCAGGCAGCACAGCATGCCGAGGTTGAAGTTGTCGTGGGTTTTGAGCGGCACGCCGACATAGAAGCGCAGGCCGAAGGAGCCCGCCACCAGCGGGTTGGTGAGCGAGCGCGGGTCTTCAATGGCGTTGGTCAGCACATAGGGCGAATCGCCCAGAATGCCCGAGGCGCACAGGCCCGGCTCGCGGTCGATTTGCGGCACGTCCACCCCGTGGTGGGACTTGAACCAGATGCGGTCGGTGTCGACCAGGCTGATGATGGCAATGGGCACGCCAAACAGCTTGGAGGCCAGCTTGGTGACGTTGTCAAAGGTGCCGTCGGGCGGCGTGTCCAGGATGTCGTAGCGGCGCAGGGCCTGCAGGCGCTCGGCCTCGTTGGCGGGAATGATGGCTGGATCGACGACCATGGTGTGCCCCTTGTAATGTGTACTTATTCATACTACGGAGAACACCAAAAAAGAACAAGCCAGCAACGCAAACCCGTGCGGAGTTGGCAAGCCGCCACCGGCTTTTTTCAGCGTGTGGCGCACGCCGCGCCGGGCGGCGGCCAGCCCGCACCTGCCGTGGTGCTACTGTGGCTCGGCTGCCGCCACCTGCTGCAGCCAGCTTTCGAGCTGCAGGACCAGCGCGTCGGTGGCCTGCGCCAGGGCGCGCGCGCCACCGGCCGCATCGGCACTGCGGCTGGGCTGCTGCAGCACCAGCACGGTTTGCGCCAGGGCCCGGGCCGGGTTGCCGCTGCGCCCCAGGGTGGCGCGCACGCGCACCAGGGCGCTGCTGCTGGCTGGCGCATCAAACAGCTGGCTGAATTCCTCCAGCTCCACCCGCAGGGCCAGCGTGCCCGGGGCCACTGCGTCCAGCGGCGTGAGGACGTTGCGGCGTTGGCCGAGTTGCTCACGCAGGCGCTGGCGCAGCAACTGCGCCGGGGGCATGCTCCAGCGCGCCTGGGCGTAGGGGCGCAGCTGTTGTGCGTCGGCATATAACAGGCGGTAGAGCATGGCCGTGCTGTCCAGCGCAGACGCGGCCTCCACCTCGGCCAGCAGGAGCGGCGGCAGCGGCGCCATGCGGGTGGTGGCCTGCGGTGTGGTGGCGCCGGGGCCAAAGTCATAGATGGTCAGGCGCGCAGCGGGTGTGCTGCAGGCCGCCAGCGTGGCCAGCAGCAGCATGGCGGCCAAAGTGCGCGCGCAAGCGGCCAAGCCAGGTGGAAGACTGTACTTTTGCATGGTGGGCCTTATTTCTCAGCCAGGGGTGGCGCAAAGCCGGGCTCGCCCGGGCCGGGCAAGGCAGCACCCCGGCCCAGCAAAAGGGACTGCGGCTGCTCGGCCAGGCCTTCGGCGACGCGGCCAAACTGGCGCACGGTGCGCGCCGCATCGTCACTGGTGCGGCTCAGGCGCGGCAGCAGGGTGGCATTCAGCGCGGTGCTGGTGGCAGCCAGGGCTTCGGTGCTGCGGGCGATCTTGTCGAGCGTGCCACCGGCCTCGTTCATGCGGGTGGTGGTGCGCCTGAAATTTTCGGCCGCACCCTTGACCACCTCGGCGCTGTCACGCAGGCGCTCGGCCGTTGTCTGGATGCTTTTGAAACTGGCCTCGGCCTGTGCGGCCACCCGTGGCAGGTTGGCGCTGCCCTCAGGGCCGTTGCCGCTGAGCACCTGGTCGGCATGGCGCGTGAGCCGGCCCAATTGGGCGGCGGCTTTGGACAGGTTGTTCACCGCCTCCACCATGGCCTGCTGCTTGTCCGGCTCCAGCAGGGTGTTGAGGCGCTGGCTGGCCTGGTCGAGCTGGCCCAGCATGTGGCCGCCCTGCTCGGTCAGGCGGGACACCAGACCCTGACGCATGGGGATGCGCGCCACGCGCGTGCTGCTGGTGGCCAGCGGCGCACTGGCCTCGTTGCTGTCGTCCAGCTGCACAAAGGCCAGGCCAGTCACGCCCTGGAAACCCAGGCTGGCAAAGGTGGTGATGGTGATGGGCGCGGTGTCGTTCACGGCAATGCGCACCAGCACGTTGCCGCGGGTTTGGGGGTCCAGCGCGATGCTGGTCACGCGCCCGACCTGCACGCCTTTGTAGCGCACACCGGCCTGCGGCTGCAGGCCGGTGACGGCGTCCTTGCTCGAAATATCAAACAGGCGCTGGCCGCTGGTGTCGCGCGTGAGCCAGACCGCCAGGGCGATCAGCATGGCCAGCAGCAGCAGCACAAAGGTGCCTGCAGCCAGGGCGTGGGATTTGTTTTCCATCAGGTTCCTGTTTTACACGCCTTGCGGGCGCTTTGTCGATGGGCCCTGCAAGACTTCCATGGCCCGGTGGCCGCGCTCACCCAAAAAGAATTCGCGCACAAAGGGGTGGTCAAAGCGGATCGCCTCGCGCGGCGGCGCATCCACGATCACGTGCTTGTCGGCCACCACGGCAATGCGCGTGCTGAGCTCGAAAATCGTGTCCAGGTCGTGCGTGACCATCACCACCGTCAGGCGCAGCTCCTGGTGCAGCGAGCGCAGCAGGGTGCAAAACGCGTCGGACGCATCCGGATCCAGCCCGGCCGTGGGTTCGTCCAGCAACAGCAGTGGCGGGTCCATGATGAGGGCACGCGCCAGCGCCACGCGCTTGACCATGCCGCCCGACAGGTCGGCGGGCATCTTGTGCGCGGCCGACGGGTCCAAGCCGACCATTTGCAGCTTGACCATCGCCGTGTCATGGATCAGGGCCTTGGGGAGCGTGCCCAGTTCGCGCAAGGGGAAGGCAATGTTCTCCAGCACGGTAAAGGCCGAGAACAACGCGCCGTGCTGGAACAGCATGCCCACGCGGCTGGCGGCACCGGCGCGGCCCAGCTCGCTGGCCGGTTCGCCCAGCACCGTGACGCGACCACTTTGCGGCGTCTCCAGGCCCAGCATTTGGCGCAGCAGCACCGTCTTGCCGCTGCCCGAGCCGCCGACGATGGAGAGGAATGCACCCTCGGCAATGGACAGGTTCAGGTCCTGGTGGATGACGGCGCGCACGCCGCGCGTGCTGAAGGCCGAGCACAGGTTTTCAATGGCAACAACGGGTGAAGCGGTGGTCAAAGCCCCACCCCCTTGAACAGCACCGCAAACAGCGCATCCACCAGAATCACCAGGGTGATGGAGGTGACCACCGAGGCCGTGGTGCCCTCACCCAGGCTCTGCGTGTTGGGCAGCACCCGCAGGCCAAAGTGGCAGCCGTTGAGTGCAATCAGCAGGCCAAACACCACCGACTTGGCCATCGCCAGCCACAGGTTGCTGAGCTGCACCGCCTTCGGCAAGGCCACCAGAAAATATTCCGGCGACAGGCCCATGCTCAGGTCGGTGGCCAGCATGCCGCCCAGCAATGCGGCCGCCGTGGTCCAGGCCGCCAGCAGCGGCATCACCAGCGCCAGCGCCAGCGCGCGCGGCAGCACCAGGCGAGAGCCCCAGCGGATGCCCATGACGCGCATGGCGTCGAGCTCTTCGGTCACGCGCATCACGCCAATCTGCGCGGTGATGGCCGAGCCCGAGCGCCCGGCAATCAGGATGGCGGCCAGCACCGGCCCCAACTCCCGGATCAGCGCCAGCCCCAAAATGTTGACGATGAAGGCATCGGCGCCAAACTGGCGCAGCTGGCGCGCCATCAGGTAGGCCAGCACCACGCCCACCAGAAAGCCCACCAGGGCGGTGATGGGCAAGGCGGTGGCGCCAATGCGGTAGATGTGGCCGGAGATGTCGCGCCAGGGCGCGCGGCTGGGGTCGCGCAGGAATTGCAGCAGGTCCAGAAAGAGCTGGCCGGTCAGGCGCAAGGCGCTAGCGGCATGGCTCTCCAGGCCCATCAGCCACGCCCCGAGTTGCATGAACAGCACACGCAGGCCGCGCCGCACAGGCCGCGGCGCTGGCACCGTAAAGCGGGCCACACGGTTCAGGGTTGCGCGCTGCAGGTCCAGCACCAGCACGTGGCGCGGCCAGGCATGGCCCCAGGCGTTCCACAGCAGCTGCGCGCCGGTGTGGTCGAGCCGGCTGATCTGGCGCAGGTCCCAGCTGGCCTCCATGCGGGCAATTCCCTTGCGCGGCATGGAGTCTTCCAGCGCCGTCCAGTTCTCCAGCTGGGCCAGGGCTGCCGCACTCCAGCTGCCGTACAAGGTGAAGCTTTCGCCTTCTGCTGCGGCTTCCTTGACGATGCGGGGCTGGAGGTCTTGCACGGGCGCTTTGCGGGATGAAAAGAATATGCAGGGCATGGTACTGCCTTGTGCCTGCTTGCAAGCAAAATACAGGCTATGCAAACCCCGCTTGAACACAGCAGCCTGATGCAAACCGTGGGCGCCGCGCTGTTCGGCCTGGCCTTGCTGCACACCTTTTGCGCCAAGCAGTTCGAGCTGCTGGCGCACCGCCATCCGCGCCACGCCGGGCTGCTGCATTTGCTCGGCGAGGTGGAGGTGGTGTTTGGCTTCTGGGCCTTTGTGCTGGTGGCCAGCATGGCCCTGCTGGCCGGGGGCGAGCAGGCGATTGCCTATGCCGAGTCGCTGCAGTACACCGAGCCACTGTTCGTGTTTGTGGTGATGGTGGTGGCCGCCTCCAAACCGGTGCTGTCCATCGTGCAGCGCGTGCTGGGCTTTGTTGCGCGCCTGTTGCCCCTGCCCACGCCGCTGGTGCAGGCCTGGCTGGGTCTGGCGGTGGTGCCGCTGCTGGGTTCGTTGATTACCGAGCCTGCTGCCATGACCCTGGCTGCGCTGATGCTCAGCACCCAGATCTTCCGGGAGGGCATACCCGAGCCCCTGAAGTACGGCGCCCTGGGCGTGCTGTTTGTCAACATCTCCATAGGCGGCACCCTCACCTCGTATGCCGCACCGCCCGTGCTGATGGTGGCCGGCGCCTGGAACTGGGACACCGCCTTCATGGCCAGCACCTTCGGCGGGAAGGCGGCCCTGGCCGTGCTGGTAAATGCTACGGGCATTGCCTTTTTGCTGCGCACCCACCTGCGCCCGCACGAGGAGAGCGCGAGCCCAGATGATGCAAGCGTGCCGCTGTCGGTCAGCCTGATCCATCTGCTGCTGTTGGCGGGCGTGGTGGCGCTGGCGCACCACCCGGTGCTGTTCCTCGGCCTCTGTTTGTTTTTTCTGGGCTACCCCCCGGCCTATGCGCGCTACCAGAGCCCGCTGATCCTCAAAGAAGGCCTGCTGGTGGGCTTTTTTCTGGCCGGGCTGGTGGTGCTGGGCGGGCTGCAGCAGTGGTGGCTGCAACCCATTGTGTCGGGCCTGTCGCCCACCGCCCTCTTCTTTGGCGCCGTGGGCCTGACGGCCATGACCGACAACGCCGCGCTCACCTACCTGGGCTCGCTGATCGAGGGCATATCGGCCACCTCGCAGTACATGCTGGTGGCCGGTGCCGTCACCGGCGGCGGCCTCACCGTCATTGCCAACGCCCCCAACCCGGCCGGTGTGGCGCTGTTGAAGAGCGGCTTCAACGACGGCTCGATTGGTGCCCTCGGCCTGCTGCTGGGCGCCCTGCTGCCCACCTGTGTGGCCGCCGCTTTCTTTTTGCTCTTATGAACGACACCACTTTTGACTACATCATCGTAGGCGCGGGCACCGCCGGCTGCCTGCTGGCCAACCGCCTCTCGGCCAACGCCTCCAAGCGCGTGCTGCTGGTCGAGGCCGGCCGGCGCGACGACTACCACTGGATCCACATCCCCGTGGGCTACCTGTACTGCATCGGCAACCCGCGCACCGACTGGCTCTACCAGACCG
>CANCCF010000219.1 GCA_947374485.1 Comamonadaceae bacterium
CTGCCCGCGTTCCCCGTCAATGGGCACGGCAGCTTTGTGTCGGATGTCCCCAGCGCGCAAGGCGCGCGCTGGTATGCCGGTGCCACCTTCCAGAGCGACGCGGCTCAGCACGCCCAGGTGGCGCAGGAACATGCCCTGAATTTGCTCAAGCTGCAGGTCTTGTTACCTGCAGCCGCACGGGCTCTGGCGCCCCAGTTTGCCCAACACCAGGTGCAGCACTGGCAAGGCAGCCGCTGCATCAGCCACGACCGCCTGCCGCTGGTGGGCCCAATGGAAGACGCCGCAAACCCCACGCTGTGGCTGTGCGCAGGCATGGGCGCCAGGGGCCTGAGCTTCTCCGCGCTGTGCGCAGAGCTGCTGGTGGCCGAGATGTGTGGCGAGCCCTTGCCACTGGAGAGCAACCTGGCCCGCTTGCTGGATACGCGCAGGCCGCGCCGGGGCCGTGGCAGGCAGCACCTGTCGCAGGCCCCCGCGCAATCAGGTCCGTCTACGGCTTGAAGAGTTTGGCGCGCTCCGGGCGCACATAGACGGCCGTGGCATTGCGCGGGTGAATGGTTGCGTAGCCATCCCAGTGGGCGAAAGCGGGCAAGGTGGCGGCCTCGGTGATGGCAGCGAGCTGCGTGCCGCCCTCCAGAAGCGCCGCCACGCGCGCCTCCAGTTGCGAGAGGTAGCGCCCGGTGTCATCGACCAAAGCCATGCTGCCCACGGCGCCGTGGCCTGGCACGATCTGGCGAATGGGCAGTTTGTGCAAAGACTGCAGCGCGCTGTGCCAACCCGTGGCATCGCCGTCCTGCACATCCGGTATGCGCTGGTTGTCGAGCAAGCCCCCGGCAAACAAGGTGCCCGTTGCCACGTCCAGCACCGCCACATCACCCGGGCCACTGGAGTGCCCGAAATACAGCACCTGGATGTTGCGGCCCATGCCTGCCACCGCAGAGGCCTGCGTAAACTCCGCGTCGGGCTTGAAGATGACAGAGCCTTGCATGGCGTCCGTCCCCAGCAGGGTTTGCAGCTTCTTCAGACAGCGCTCGCAGCGCCCCCGCATCAGCTCGGCGGCCGCATGGTGCATGTGCACCGGTATGCCCTGGGCCTGGAAGGCCGCTGCACCCAGCAGGAACTCGGGCCGCGTGTGGGTGACCAGCGCCAGCACGATGGGCTTGTCAGTCACACGGCGAATGGCCTGCAGCAGCGCCTGCCCATGGCGAAAGGAGGTGCCGGTGTTGATCACCAGCACACCGGCTTCGCCGACGATGAAACCCACATTGCCAATGCGGCCCTGGTTGGCCACATCGGCCTCGCCCGACGCACCGGGCAGCAGGTACACACCGGGTGCGACTTGCTGCGCGGCCAGCGGCTGCTCTGCCACGCCCTGCGGATGCTGGATGGGGATGGAGGCCGCAAAGTGCCGGTCTTGCGTATCGTCCACCTCGGCGCGCAGCTCGCCACTGGCGCGGGGGAACACATAAAAACGGAAGTTCGGGTTCTCGCTGATGGAAATGTCCAGCTCAGCCGTCAGCACCGGCGCGCCGCCCAGCGTGACGCGCAGTGCGCGCACGTAGTCGGCCGGAGCGTAGAGGCGCGTGACCTGGTCCATCACCAGGCCGCTGGTATTGGGGTGGCTGAGCATGAGCTGGGCCAGCACCGGCTGGCTGGCATTGTTGTCTTCCACACGCAGGCGGATGCGGCCCAGGCTGGCCAGTGCGGCCTGCGCGTCCTTGCCCGGCGGCGCTGAGCAACCCCCAGACGCCTTGACGAAGCGCGTGGCCATGTAGAGCTTGCCGTCATTGGTTTCGGCAATGGCGCGCACAAAGGTGTACTGCTCGATGCGCACCCGGGTCTCGATATCAGCGCGGCCGCTGAGCTGGGTGAAGTGGAAAGTGGCCGAGATGGGTGACGGGTTGTTGTCAATCACCAGGTAGACCTTGTCGATGAAGCGCTGCGGTGTTTGCGCAAAACCGGCCCGTAGGGCAATCGGCACAATGGCCGCGTCTTCCGCGCGGGTGGGCGCCTCCAGCGCAATCACATCCTGGCCCGCTGCGGTGATGGGGCGGTTCTGGAACAGGCTGGTGCGCACCTTTTGCCAGATGGCACTGTCTTCCGGGTTGTCACCGCTGGCGTTGCCCAAGGCCTGGGCCTGGGCCACGCCGCTGCAAAGGGCAATGCAGCACAACAGCAGGCCCGAAAAGAAGGTGTATCTCAATGCTTGCATGGTGGCGCTCCAGGGTCTTCCCATTCCAGTTCCGCATAGGCGGCTGTGACGTTGCGGCGCTGGAAGCGTTCGGTCAGCAGCCAGCCTGCATCGGGCGCCGCCGTGATCTGCTCCACCGCCTGTGGCAGGCTCAGGCCCTTGGCAATGGCAGCACGGGTGTCGTGCAGCAGGGCCTGCAGGTAGCCGCGCTCGGCATCGAGTGCGGCGGGCCATTCCCGGCCGACCGGCCCATGGCCTGGCAGTACGGCCGCGGCATCCACCCGGCGCAAGTCTTCCAGCACGCACAACCAGCCGCGCAAGCTGCCGTCCAGCGCGGGCAGGTGCTGTGCAAACAATAGATCGCCCGCAAACAGGGTGCGCGTGCGCTGATCAAAAACCGTAAGGTCGTTGTCGGTATGCGCCGTGGGCCAGGCCTGCACGCGCAGCTTGCGTCCGCCCAGGTCCAGATCCTGTGACTGCGCGACTTCGAGCGTGGGATAAGTGATGGCACCGGGTGGCAGGCGGACACCGAATTCGCGCTCCAGCGCCAAGCGGTAATAGGGTTCGCGCGCTGAGAGCGTGGCCGCAAACCGGGCACTGGCCACAAACCGGGGCCGCGGCACCAGGTTGGCAAAGGCGCCATTGCCCAGCATGTGGTCGGGGTGGGCGTGGGTGTTGACAACAAAGCACACCGGCAGTTTGGTCACGCCCTGAATGGCCCGCAGCCAGGCCTGGCCCACTGCCGGTGTGCCGCCGGTATCCACCACCGCCACGCAGCGGCTGCCCACCACCAAGGCCAGGTTCGCGACATCGCCGCCATTGCTTGGGGCCCAGTCTTCCATGGCACCCCTGTGAACATAGATGCCTGGGGCCATTTCAGTCACCTGCAGGGCCACGCCTTCAGTGGCATATTGGGCCCGTGTAACCGCAAAGCCTGTGGCGGGCCCCGTGAGCCAAAAGCACAGGCCCGCCAGCCAAGCGGCCCACAGCCGCTTCTTTTGGCATGAGGGCGGCAGCGCGCATGGCATGGTGTGCCTAACGCGGCGCGGTGCTGATAAAGCAGGACTTTTCGGCCCGCGCCTGCAGCGCCCGGTAACGCTTGAGCTGCTCAGCCATGCCGGGTGCGTCACGGATGGTGCCGCCGCGCTCACCGGCAATGCTGGTGGCCTTGCTGACCGTGTACATGGTGTCAAAGTCGTCGTAGCTGACCTGCGCGGCGATGGCATCCACCACGCAGACGCATTTGCTGGTCATCTCATAGCCAGGCCCCGAGTGGGCGCGCATGCACTCCTGCACATAGACCACGCGGTCCATGGTGGGGAAGTCATTGGCAGGTGCTGCGCCTGCTGCCATTGGCAATGCGCACAAAGCGCAAAGCATGTTCACGGCGCACGCCGCGGCAGGCAGGCGCCTGCCCCATGCGTTGAACGCGACCTTAGGGCTTTTGGGGTTGTGTGGGAGCGTCATCAGCAGGTTCCGCGACAAGGGGCACGCCATAGGCGGCCAGAATGCTCTGGATTTCAGGGCGCTTGGCATCAATGAGGTCTTCGATTTGCTGCTTCCAGGCGCGCTCGCCGTAGCGCACGCCCATGGCCATGGGGTAGTCAAACCTGACGCCGGGTTCCGACTTCAGCGGCACCACCACCAGGGGCGGCGACTGTACCCGTCGGGCGTAGAAGCCCGCAATGGGGCCCCAGACAATGGCCACGTCCACCTTGCCAAGTGCCAGGTCTTGTTCGATGAGTTGGCCCGGGTACTGGTCGGGGTCGGCGCTGAGCATGCGGTAAGGCACACCCTGGTCCACCAGACCGTGCTTGGCGAGCCAGTCGGAGGCGGGTGAGCGGTCAAAAAGGCCTATACGCAGTTTGCCCAGAAATGCCGGGGCCAGCCTCAAAAAGTCATCACCCGAATGCACCTGGTTCATGCCCTTGTCGCGCGCAAAAACCAGCGCGTAGGTGGAGCGGTAATACGGCTTGGTGACCGATACCTGGTCAAAGCCCACCGGCACCCCCATCAGGATGTCGCAGGGGTAGTCTGCATCGGGTAGCTTGAAGCGCAAGGTATTGCGCACGAAGTTAAAGCGTTGCGGCAACGAGTAGTAAGTGACAGGCAGGCCCAGTGACTTGCCGAACAGTTCGGCAATCTTGTTCTCAATGCCCGCCCCCTGGAGGTTGGCGAAGGGCAGGTTGTTGGGGTCCTGGCAGACGCGCAAGGCGGTGCGCGGTGGGGCAGCTTCCTGCGCCTGCGCGCACGCCATCCACAGCCCCATACCGCCACACAGGAGCGCTGACAAAAACCTCATTTGGGCAGTTCCTCGACCTTGGCCCGGGTGATGGCGCCGTCCGAGCGCCCCTTCAGGTAGGCGTAGAGCTGGTTGATGTTGGCCATGACCGTGGGGTTTTCGGCGAAGCGCATCATGCCTTTCTCCAGCCGCCCGTTGGTGACGGTGGTGATGAAGTCTTCTTTGCTGAGCGTCTTCAGGCTTTCAATCAGGGACGGGCCCACCAAGCCTTCCTGGTTGGCGCCATGGCAGCGGTCACAGGCCCCGGCACGCCAGGCGCGAAAGCCCTTCATGGTTTCAGAGTCCACCTTGTAGCCGTCCACCACGGTGTAGAGCGGTTTGTCCTGTAGCGGCTTGTCCTGTGCCTGGGCCGCGAGGCTTCCCAGGCACAGAAGCGCAGACAACAAGGCTGTCTTTGCGGTTTGGAGCATGGCACTGAACGTTCAGTTGGGCAGTGCAAACACCGTCAAGGAGCCGCCGAGTTCGGTGTACTGGCTCAGTTCACGGTAGCCGCCCACTGCCCCCAGGCCTTCCTGGTCTTTCTCCAGGCCTGCGGCCATGCCGATACCGGCCCAGCCGCCAATGCCCGAGAACACGCCGATGTACTGCTTGCCCTTGTGCTGGTAGGTGAAGACGTTGCCGATGATGCCGGACGGGGTTTTGAACTTGTAGAGCTCCTTGTTGATGTCACGCTTGTCCACGCACTTCAGGTAGCCTTCCAGCGTGCCGTAGCAGGACAGGCCACCGGCCGTGTTGAGCGCGCCGCTCCAGACCGAGAATTTCTCGGCGTGGCTTTGCACGATCTTGCCGGCGCTGGCATCCCAGGCGATGTAGTTGCCCATGCCACCGTGGCTGTTGGGGGCCGGGTACATGGACAGCGTGGCGCCGACATAGGGCTGGCCTGCGGTGTAGTCCACCTTGTAGGGCTCGTAGTCCATGCAGACATGGTTGGTGGGCACGTAAAACAGCTTGGTCTCCGGGTCAAACGCGGCGGGCTGTTCGTCCTTGGTGCCCAGGGCTGCGGGGCAGATGCCCTTGGTGTTGACGTCAGGGCCATTGCGGGCGGTGGAGTATTTGGCAACCGTCACAGGGCGGCCGGACTTCATGTCCACGTGGGTGGCCCAGTTCACGGCCGGGTCGTATTTTTCGGCCACCAGCAAGGCACCATTGGTGCGGTCCAGTGTGTAGCCAAAACCATTTCGGTCGAAGTGGACCAGGGCCTTGGTGGGTTTGCCTTTGACGTCGATATCGGCCAGGATCATCTCATTCACACCGTCATAGTCCCACTCGTCATAGGGTGTCATTTGGTAAACCCAGTTGACCTTGCCTGTATCGAGGTTGCGCGACCAGATGGCCATGGACCAGCGGTTGTCGCCAGGGCGTTGCGCCGGATTCCAGGTGGAGGGGTTGCCACTGCCGTAGAACACCGAGTTCAGGGCCTTGTCGTAGCTGAACCAGCCCCAGGTGGTGCCGCCGCCATGCTTCCACTGCTCGTCTTGCCAGGTTTTGAGCGACGAGTTGGGGCCCACGGGCTTGATGGCGCCGTCGGTCCAGGTGGTGGTCTTGGCTGGGTCTACCAGCATCTCCTCGTCCGGGCCTGTGCTGTAACCCTTCCAGACCAGTTTGCCGGAGTTGATGTCATAGGCCGCCAGGAAGCCGCGCACGCCCCACTCGCCACCCGAGATGCCAGTGATGACTTTGTCCTTGAAGATGTGCGGTGCGTTGGTGTTGACCGCGCCTATCTTGGGGTCGCCGTTTTTGACGCTCCAAATGACTTTGCCGGTCTTGGCGTCCAGTGCCACCAGGTTGGAGTCGGCCTGCTGCAGGAAGATCTTGCCCTCGGCATAGGCCAGGCCACGGTAGACGGTGTCGCAGCACATCTGTGCAATCACCGCCTGGTCTTGCTTGGGCTCGTACTTCCATTTGATTTTCTGGGTGTCGAGGTCAATGGCAAACACCTTGTTGGGGAACGGCGAATGCAGGTACATGGTGCCGTCAATCACCAGCGGCGAACCTTCATGGCCGCGCAGCACGCCGGTGGAGAAGGTCCAGGCGACCTGCATCTTGCCAACATTGGTGGTGTCAATTTGCTTGAGCTTG
>CANCCF010000220.1 GCA_947374485.1 Comamonadaceae bacterium
ATCAGGGCCTGGGCGTCGAGCTTCCATTCGGTGCACTGCAGGGCCACGGCAATCGGGTGCGTGATGTAGGGCTCGCCGTTGTTGCGCAGCTGGCCCAGGTGGGCCTGGTCGGCAAAGCGGTAGGCCGAGCGCACCTGCTCCACATCGGCCGCGGACAGGTAGTCCAGCTTGGCCGTCAGGCCGGCAAAACTGGCGGACGCAGCATTGGCGACCGCCGCATTGACGGCAGGTGGCTTGATCGGAGTGGCATTGCCCATGCGCTAAATGTAGCGCAGCAGGGCGCCTCTACCGGGCACAGGGGTACCGGCGAAAAAAAACACCGCAAGCGGTGTTTTTGCTGGGGGCAGGCGGTGTGCCCCGCACGTGCTGAGCAGTGGCCTACAAAGGCACTTTTTTCAGCATCTCGATGCCGACCTTGCCGGCGGCAATTTCACGCAAGGCGGTCACGCCGGGCTTGTTCTTGCTCTCGATCTTGGCGGTGTGGCCTTGGCTGAGCATGCGGGCGCGGTAGGTGGCGGCCAACACGAGCTGGAAGCGATTGGGGATCTTTTCCAGGCAATCTTCAACGGTAATACGGGCCATGAATGTCTCCAATACTTAAGGGATGTGCAACGCTTTGAATGTTTCGGCCCGGGCACGACGCTGCGCCGAAAACTTGAGCCGCTGGGAGTGAACAATGGCTTTCAGATCGAACAGCGCACGGTCAAACAACTCGTTGATTATAACGAAGTCGAATTTCTCCACCTGCGCCACCTCCAGCTGGGCGTTTTTCATGCGCAGCTCGATGATGTCGGGAGCGTCCTCGCCACGCCGCTCCAGCCGCGAGCGCAACTCTTCCCAACTGGGCGGCAGGATGAAGATGCAGATGGCGTTGGAGAAAATGTGCTTGATTTGCAGCGCGCCCTGGAAGTCGATCTCCAGAATCACGTCCGCGCCCTGGGCCATGCGCTCTTCTATCGCCTTTTTGGAGGTGCCATAGCGCTGGCTGTGCACATGGGCCCATTCGACAAAGGCATTCGCCGCCACCATCGCGTCGAACTCACCGGGGGATACAAAGAAGTACTCGCGCCCATGCTTTTCCTGGCCGCGCGGCGGACGCGTGGTGTGGGAGACCGAGGGCTGTACGTGGGAGTCGAGCTCCAGCAAGGCCTTGACCAGGCTGGACTTGCCGGCCCCGCTGGGGGCTGCGACGACAAAAAGATTACCAGGATAGTCCATGGACATGGCCTTTGCTGCGGATGGCTAGAGTCGGCCTATTCTATGTTCTGAACCTGGGCCGCCGAACCGGCCCCCGCACACGCAGGGCCCAGCGGCGCCCAAAAGCGAACAGGACTCCACGGCATGTGGCACGGCCTTTGCGTTGGATACTTGGATACAAGATTGGATTCCTCAAAATGGTGCAATCAATTCCAAGTGCTGCGGCAGCCGGTGTGCGTGCAAACGACAAGGCCTGGATCAGCCGTTTTGCTGCAGACCTGTCCCAACCGTGCGACGGACCTCTGAGCGGCCTGCGCTTTGCCATCAAGGACAACATCGATGTGCAAGGCGTGGCGACCACAGCCGCCTGCCCGGCCTTTTCCGCCATGCCCAAAGACAGTGCGGCAGTGGTCAGCCGGCTGCTCGAAGCCGGTGCGGCACTGGTCGGCAAGACCAATCTGGACCAGTTTGCCTGCGGCCTCAACGGCACCCGCTCGCCCTATGGGGCAGTACCCAATGCGTTCAAGCCGGAGTATGTATCCGGCGGCTCCAGTGCCGGTTCGGCCTATGTGGTGGCCAGCGGCCAGGTCGACTTTGCCCTGGGCACCGACACCGCCGGCTCGGGTCGGGTGCCAGCCGGCCTGAACAATATCGTGGGCTTGAAGCCCAGCAAGGGTCTGATCAGTACACGGGGCGTGTTGCCGGCCGCGCAAAGTGTGGACTGTGTGTCCATCTTCGCCCGCACCGTGGGCATGGCGGTGCAGGTGCTGGAAGCGGCCATGGGCTATGACGCCCAGGACCCCTATTCGCGCAAGCTGGTCCTCAAGCAGGAGCCTTTGCCGCGCGCGTTGCGCCTTGGGGTACCGGACCGCCTGGAGTTCTTTGGCGACATGCTGGCCGAGCGGGCCTACCAGAACGCCGTGCAGCGCATGGTGGAACTGGGCGGGGTGGCGGTCACGATTGCCTACGAACCCTTGGCACAGGCCGCCGCATTGTTGTACGAAAGCGCCCTGGTGGCCGAGCGCTATGCGGCAATCCGCGGCTTCTTTGATGCGCACGAAGCCGAGGTGATAGAGCCGGTGCGCAGCATCATTGCCCGTGGGCGGGACTTCGCTGCGGCCGACGTGTTCGATGCGCAGACCCGGCTGCGCGCCCTGGGCCAGCAGGCCGACGCCATGTGGGAGGGCGTGGATGTGCTGCTGCTGCCCACCGCACCCACGCACTACACCATGGCCCAGATGCAGGCCGACCCGGTCACGCTCAACCGCAACCTGGGTGCCTACACCAACTTTGTCAATTTGCTGGACTATGCGGCGCTCTCTGTACCCAGCGAAATCCGGGCCGACGGGCTGCCCTTTGGCGTGACCCTGGTCGGGCCTTGCGCCAGCGACTGGCAGTTGGCCGAACTGGGCCAGCGCTTCCACCACGCCAGTGGTTTGCCGCAAGGCGCGCTGCAAACGCCGCTGCCCGCGCCGGTGGCCATTGCCGGATTGAAGGCGGCACCGACGCTGCGCGTGGCGGTGGTCGGCGCGCACCTCTTGGGTATGCCGCTGAACGGCCAGTTGCTGGAGCGCCAGGCCACACTGCTGGCTACCACCCACACCAGCCCGGACTACAAGCTGTTCGCCTTGCCCGCTACCCAGCCGCCCAAACCCGGCCTGCTGCGCGTGGCCCCGGGTAGCGGCAGCCCGATTGAAGTCGAGCTGTGGGAAATGCCCATGGCGCAGTTTGGCTCTTTCATGGCGCTCATACCCGAGCCCCTGGGCATAGGCAGCCTGCGTCTGGCTGACGGCAGCACGGTCAAGGGTTTTATTTGCGAGCCATTGGCGCTGGAGGGTGCAACCGATATTTCGGCTTATGGCGGATGGCGCGCCTACCTTGCGGCCTCCGCCAGGCAGGGGGCCGCATGAACGACGCCGACCTGCTGGCCTATGTGCAAGCGGCCGCCCGCCTGCTGGAGCTGCCGCTGGACGAGGCCCGCGCGCAGGCCGTTGCCCTGCAACTCGGGCGCACGCTGCAGATGACGCGCCAACTCGAAGCCTTCCCGCTGGCGCAGACGCAGGAGCTGAGCGAAATTTTTTGCCCCGCCGCGTTTCCGGCGCACGATCCCGTGCAGGGCATGCCATGAGCGCGCCACTGGCCACCGCCGAGCTGGCAAGTGCCATTGCCACGGGCGCGCTCAGTGCTCGCGAGGCGCTGGACGACTGCATGCAGCGCATCGTGGCCAGTGATGCCCGCATCAACGCCTTTACCGGGCACACGCTGGCACGTGCGCGCCAGGAGGCCGACGCGGTTGACGCCATGCGCAGCCGCGGCGAGACCCTGCCGGCACTGGCCGGTGTGCCCTATGCGGTGAAAAACCTGTTTGACGTGCAGGGCGAGGTGACGCTGGCCGGCTCCAAGATCAACCGCGCCCATGCGCCTGCCGCGCAAGACGCCTTCCTGGTCACACAGATGCGGCGTGCCGGTGCGGTGCTGGTGGGCATGCTCAATATGGATGAATACGCCTACGGCTTCACCACCGAAAACAGCCACTTTGGCGCCACCCGCAACCCGCACAACACCCTGTGCACGGCGGGTGGTTCATCGGGCGGCTCGGGCGCCGCCGTGGCCGCAGGGCAGGTGCCCATCGCCCTGGCCTCGGATACCAATGGTTCGATTCGCGTGCCGGCCTCCTTCTGCGGTGTATGGGGGCTCAAGCCCACCTTTGGCCGGCTCTCGCGGCGTGGCAGCTACCCGTTTGTGCACAGCATCGACCACCTGGGACCGCTGGCCGATTCGGTGCAGGGCCTGGCGCTGGCTTATGACGCCCTGCAGGGCCCGGACGCGCTGGACCCGGCCTGCCATGCGCAGCGGCTGCAGCCCGTGGGCGCCAGCACCAAGCAAGGCGTACAGAAGCTGCGCATCGCCCGCCTGGCCGGTTACTTTGAGGAATTCGCCACACCGGCCGCAACCCAGGCCGCAGCCACGGCCGCCAGCGCGCTCAACGCCCGTGCCACCACGCTCTGGCCGGATGCGTCCCTGGCGCGGGCCGCAGCCTTCATCACCACCGCCAGCGAAGGCGGGCGCCTGCACCTGGCCGATTTGCGCACGCAGCTGCAAGACTTTGAGCCGCTCTCAGTAGACCGCTTCATTGCCGGTGCCCTGCAACCGGCCGCCTGGTACCTGCGCGCCCAGCAGTTTCGCCGTGTGTACCGGGAGCGGGTGCTGCAGTTGTTTGAGGATTGGGATGTGCTGATTGCTCCGGCCACGCCCTTGAGTGCGCCGGCGCTGGGCGCACAGTGGCTGGATATCAACGGCCGGCAATACCCTTGTCGCCCCGCCATCGGCCTGCTGTCCCAGCCGATCTCTTACTCCGGCTGCCCGGTGGTCACCGCACCGCTGTGGCCTACGGGAACCGCTGGCATGCCCATAGGCGTGCAACTCATCACCGCGCCCTGGCGCGAAGACCTGGCCTTGCGTGCCGCCCAGGCGCTGCAGGATGCAGGCGTGGCCCACCTCCAACCGGTACCCCTCTGACATGGACATCAACCTACCCTCAGTCCTGCAAGAGGTGCAGGCCATCAGTGATCGCTATGAGCAGGCCCTGGTGAACAACGACGTGGCCGTGCTGGACGCACTGTTCTGGGACAGCCCGCACACCCTGCGCTACGGCGTGGGGGAAAACCTGTACGGCTATGCCGACATCCAGGCCTTTCGCGCGGCGCGCCCCGCCGCCGGCCTGGCGCGCACGGTGCTGCGCAGCTGCATCACCACCTATGGGCAGGACTTTGCCACCGTCAACCTGGAGTTCCAGCGCACCGGCGCGCAGCACAGCGGCCGCCAAAGCCAGACCTGGATGCGCACCGCCGCCGGCTGGAAGGTGGTGAGCGCCCATGTCAGCCTGCTGGCGGGACCTGTCTGAACTGGGCACAGATTTTGCACACCATCTTGTATCCAAGAATGTTTTAACCCTTTTGCACCCTCTCGCATCGCTTTGCACCTTTTTGGACCCTTTTCAACCCACCACAAGGAACCCTGACCATGAGCCTGCACCATCCCAACCGCCGAGACTCCCTCAAGACCATCGCCGCACTGGGCGCAGCCAGTACCCTGGGCTCGTGGAGTACCCTGGCGCTGGCGCAAAAACCCATCACCATCGGTGCCATCTACGTGGGCGCCAAGGACGACTATGGCTACAACCAGGCCCAGGCCGAAGCGGTTGCCGCGGTCAAGAAGATGCCAGGCGTGAAAGTGGTGGAAGAAGAAAACGTGCCCGAGACCGCTGCCGTGCAAAAGACCATGACCGGCATGATCATGCAGGACGGCGCCTCGGTGCTGTTCCCCTCGTCCTTTGGCTACTTTGATCCCCATATTCTGGCCTTGGCTGCAAAATTTCCCGAGGTGCGCTTTGCCCACTGTGGCGGCATGTGGACCGAGGGCAAGCACCCCAAGAACGTGGGCAGCTACTTCGGCTACATCGACGAATGCCAGTAACTCAATGGTGTGGTGGCCGGCCACATGAGCAAGAGCGGCAAGATCGGCTTTGTAGCGGCCAAGCCCATCCCCCAGGTGCTGCGCAACATCAATTCCTTTTTGATGGGCGCACGCTCGGTCAAGCCCGGCATCACCTGCCATGTGATCTTCACGGGTGACTGGTCCATGGCAGTGAAGGAGGCCGAGGCCACCAACAGCCTGTGCGACCAGGGTGTGGACGTGCTCACCATGCACGTGGACGGCCCCAAGGTGATTGTGGAAACCGCGGCCAAGCGCGGCAAGATGGTGTGCGGCTACCACGCCTCGCAGGCCAAGCTCGCCCCCCAGGCCTACCTGACCGGTGCCGAGTGGAACTGGCTGACCGCCTACAAGGCCGTGATCGATGCCGCCCAGGCCGGCAAGCCCCACCCCAACTTCATACGTGGCGGCCTGAAGGAAGGCTACGTCAAGATGTCGCCCTACGGCGCCATGGTGACGGATGCGGCCAAGAAGCAGGCCGACGACGTCAAGGCCAGGATGATTGCCGGCTCGTTTGACATCTTCAAGGGTCCGCTCAAGGACAACAAGGGCAATGTGGTGGTGCCTGCAGGCAAGACCTTTGGGCAAACCGATCTGGAGCTGGAAAAGATGAACTACCTGGTGGAAGGCGTGGTCGGCTCGATCTAAGCCCCAACCCCGGCCTGCACCGTGCGCGAATCCCTCAAGGACATCCTGTTGCCGATACTGGCCATTGCTGCGGCATTGCTGGTGTTCGGCGTGTTTGTCAGTCTCTCGGGCGTGAACCCGCTCGATGTCTGGTTGACCCTGTTCAAGGGCGCGTTTGGCGACTGGTTCTCCTGGCAGAACACCTTGCAAAGGGCCGCGCCGCTGATGCTGAC
>CANCCF010000221.1 GCA_947374485.1 Comamonadaceae bacterium
ACGAAGGCGGCGGGGGAAGCCGCATTGGCCTTGAGTGACGCCACTTCTTCTGGGGTGATGCTGGGAACGTCAATTTCTGCCCGGAGAGGCTCTCCCAAAGCGGATTGGACGGTGATGCGACCCAGAGACAGCGCAGACACCTCACTGGAGGACAAGGCAAGTAGCGCAAGGGCTGCAGCGGCAATGGCCGTCCTCTGCCAACGGTGTGAGTTTTCGATCAATTTATGAGCCTCCGGTGTTCAGGCGAGCCGCAAAGATGGGCAGAAATGCAGCTTTGTCGCCTGACTCTAAAAACGTGAAAAGTACCATAACATCAATGTCTTAGGCTTACAAGCTAATGAAGCGCTTAAATTGTCAGCCTGTGTTTGCAAGGTACCCGGTAGGCTTGGAATGTTGCCTTGGGGCAACGACCGGAGGACTTCAATCACCACGGTCGATGTATGTTCCAGTGTTCAATCCTGCAGCAGGATGCGCAGCATGCGGCGCAGTGGTTCGGCCGCGCCCCACAGCAGCTGGTCGCCAATGGTGAAGGCGCCCAGGTATTCCGGGCCCATGGCCATCTTGCGGATGCGGCCCACCGGGATGGTCATGGTGCCGGTGACGGCCACGGGGGTCAGGTCCTGGATCGTCGCTTCACGGGTGTTGGGCACCACCTTGACCCACGGGTTGTCGGCGGCAATCAGGGCCTCGATGTCGGCCACGGGCACGTCTTTCCTCAGCTTGAAGGTTAGCGCCTGGCTGTGGCAGCGCATGGCGCCCACGCGCACGCAGAAACCGTCCACCGGGGTTTCGATGGAACCAAAGTCTGGGCCCTGGCCCAAGATCTTGTTGGTCTCGGCCATGCCCTTCCACTCTTCCTTGGACATGCCATTGCCGAGGTCCTTGTCGATCCAGGGGATCAGCGAGCCGCCCAGGGGCACGCCAAAGTTGGCAGTCTCGGAAGCCGTTAGGCTGCGCTGCTTGGCAATCACCTTGCGGTCGATTTCCAAGATCGCGCTCTTGGGGTCATCCAGCATGGCCCGCACTTCGGCGTTCAGGGTGCCGTACTGCGTCAGCAGCTCGCGCATGTGCTGGGCGCCGCCGCCGCTGGCGGCCTGGTAGGTCTGGGTAGACATCCATTCCACCAAGCCAGCCTTGTACAGCGCGCCCACGCCCATCAGCATGCAGCTCACGGTGCAGTTGCCGCCCACCCAGTTCTTGCCGCCACTGGCGAGGGCCTTCTGGATCACCGGCAGGTTGACCGGGTCCAGGATGATGACGGCTTCCTTTTCCATGCGCAGGGTGGATGCGGCGTCAATCCAGTGGCCGTTCCAGCCCGCAGCGCGCAGCTTGGGGAAGACTTCGGAGGTGTAGTCACCGCCTTGGGCGCTGATGATGATGTCGCAGCGCTTGAGCGCGGCGATGTCAAAGGCGTCCTGCAGCGTGGTCTCGTTCTTGGACTGGGCCGGGGCTTTGCCACCGGCGTTGGAGGTGGAGAAGAACATGGGTTCAATCAGGTCGAAGTCGCCTTCGGCCTGCATGCGGTCCATCAGGACCGAGCCCACCATGCCACGCCAGCCTACCAGGCCGACCAGATTTCCGATTTTCATGACTAAAGCCCCTTTTCAGATTTGCGAAACTAAGATTTCATCTGCCCGGCTCGTCTGGCCGGTAGGGGCGCGACGAACCGGGCTGAGTCAGCCGGTAATGGTTTTGGTCACAAGGGACCGCGCCGCTGCAATGCGCACGCACAGCAAGTCTCCAACGGACGAGGTCCGCAGGGAGCTTGGGCTGTAGGTGGCTTGCATAGCGGCCATTGTAAGGGCAAGGCTTACAGCGCCTTGACCACGGCGTCGCCCATTTCCAGCGTGGACACCTTTTGTGTGCCCTCGCTGTAAATGTCGGCGGTGCGCAGGCCTTGCTCCAGCACCTTTTGCACAGCGGCTTCGATGCGCAGGGCGGCGGCCTCCTGGTTCAGGCTGAAGCGCAGCATCATGGCCGCACTCAGGATGGTGGCCAGGGGGTTGGCGATTCCCTTGCCGGCGATGTCGGGCGCGCTGCCATGGCTGGGCTCGTACAGGCCCTGGCCCTTGGAATTCAGGCTGGCCGAGGGCAGCATGCCAATCGAGCCGGTGAGCATGGAGGCTTCATCCGAGAGGATGTCGCCAAACATATTGCCGGTAACCAGCACGTCAAACTTCTTGGGTGCCTTTACCAGTTGCATGGCCGCGTTGTCCACCAGCATGTGGTCCAGTTCCACGTCGGGGTACTGCTGGCCGATCTCGACCAGCACGTCTTTCCACAGCTGCGAGGTTTCCAGCACGTTGTTCTTGTCCACACTGGTGACGCGCTTGCTGCGCTTTTGCGCCGCCTGGAAGGCGACGTGGGCAATGCGCTCGATTTCAGGGCGGCTGTAGCGCATGGTGTCAAAGGCTTCTTCGGCACCGGGGAAGTGGCCGTCGGTGGCGGTGCGGCGCCCGCGTGGCTGGCCAAAATAAATGTCGCCGGTGAGCTCGCGAATGATCAGGATGTCCAGGCCTGCAATCAGCTCGGGTTTCAAGCTCGATGCATCGACCAACTGCGCATAGCAGATGGCGGGGCGGAAGTTGGCAAACAGGCCCATGTTCTTGCGCAGGCCCAGGATGGCTTGCTCGGGGCGCAGGGGGCGGTCCAGCTTGTCGTACTTCCAGTCGCCCACGGCGCCGAACAGTACGGCGTCCGACGCCATCGCCAGCTTCAGTGTGGACTCGGGCAGGGGATGGCCGTGGGCCTCGTAGGCGGCACCACCGACCAGCGCGGTTTCCATTTCCAGCGGCAGGTCCAGGACCTTGAGGACCTTGACGGCCTCGGCGACGATTTCGGTGCCAATGCCGTCACCGGGAAGAATTGCAATTTTCATGGGGGGACTCAAATAAAGTTAGTGTGTTTGGTGGGGGTGTCCATCGACGACCCAGTGGCTCAGGCGGTATTCGCAGGCTTTGAACACGATGTAGGCAAGCAGGCTCAGGTAGGCGGTCAGCACCAGTTCAACAAACTGTGCTGCGCCGCCGTCCATGAGCGCCATCCAGCCATGCTCGAAGATCAGCTTGAGGTTGGCGTCCAGTGTGTAGAACAGTCTGATCGTGCCCACGCCGGATGCCAGAAAGCTCAGGCCCAGCACGATATAGGTCAACCACAGGCGGGACAAAACCGTGCGGCGAAACCACTGCATGGCCATGGCTCTTGTTAAGCCTGCACCATGGAGCGCGCCAGCCAGGGCTTTTGTGCCAGGCGTTCGGCCTCAAAAGCCTTGATCTTGTCGGCATGGCGCAGGGTCAGGCCAATGTCGTCAAAGCCGTTGAGCAGGCAGTACTTGCGAAAACCCTGCACCTCAAACGGCAGCTCTTCGCCCTGCGGCTTCACCACCACCTGGCGCTCCAGATCAATGGTCAGTGTGTAGCCGGGGAAGGCCAGCGCCTCGCTGAACAGTTGGTCCACTTGCGCGTCCGGCAGCACGATGGGCAGCAGGCCGTTTTTGAAACTGTTGTTGAAGAAGATGTCGGCGTAGCTGGGCGCAATGATGGCCCGAAAGCCAAACTGGTCCAGCGCCCAGGGCGCGTGTTCGCGGGAGGAACCGCAGCCAAAATTCTTGCGCGCCAGCAGCACGGACGCACCGGCATAGCGTGGCTGGTTGAGCACAAAGTCCGGGTTGGGTTTGCGGCTGCTGGGGTCCTGGCCGGGGAAACCGGCGTCCAGGTAGCGCCATTCGTCAAACAGGTTTTGGCCAAAGCCGGTCTTGCGGATGGACTTCAAAAACTGCTTGGGGATGATGGCATCGGTGTCCACGTTCTCGCGGTCCATCGGAGCGACCAGGCCTTGGTGGATGGTGAATTTGTTCATGAGTATTTTTCCTGTCAGGCAAGGCTTTAGCTGAACTTGCGGATGTCCACAAAGTGGCCGTGGATGGCCGCGGCAGCTGCCATGGCGGGGCTGACCAGATGCGTGCGGCCTCCGGCGCCCTGGCGGCCTTCGAAGTTGCGGTTGCTCGTCGACGCACAGCGTTCGCCCGGCTCCAGCCGGTCGGCGTTCATGGCCAGGCACATGGAGCAGCCGGGTTCGCGCCACTCAAAGCCTGCGGCCTTGAAGATCTCGTGCAGGCCCTCGCGCTCGGCCTGGTCTTTCACCAAGCCTGAGCCCGGCACCACCAGCGCCAGCTTGATGTTCTTGGCCACTTTTTGGCCCAAACTCTTCACCACGGCGGCGGCTTCGCGCATGTCTTCAATGCGGCTGTTGGTGCAGGAGCCTATGAACACCTTGTCGACAAAGATGTCGTTCAAAGGCTTGCCGGGCTCCAGGCCCATGTAGGTGAGGGCGCGCTCGATCGCACCGCGTTTGTTGGCGTCTTTTTCCTTGTCCGGATCGGGCACGCGGTCGTCAATGCCCAGCACCATTTCGGGTGAGGTGCCCCAGGTGACTTGGGGCACGATTTCTGAGGCGTCGAGTTCGACCACGCTGTCGAAGGTCGCGTCGGCATCGGTATGCAGCGTCTTCCAGTAAGCCACGGCCTGGTCCCATTCCACGGCGGCAGCTTCGGGGGTGGCTGCATTCGCGCCGGGAGACAGCGGCCGGCCCTTGACGTAGGCAATGGTCTTTTCATCCACTGCCACCAGACCAGCGCGCGCACCGGCCTCAATGGCCATGTTGCAGACCGTCATGCGGCCTTCCATGCTGAGGGCGCGGATGGCCGAACCACCAAACTCGATGGTGTAACCGGTGCCGCCTGCGGTGCCAATCTTGCCGATGATGGCCAGCACGATGTCCTTGGCGGTGCAGCCGCGGGGAATAGTGCCTTCCACTTTCACCAGCAGGTTCCGGGCCTTTTTTGCCAAGAGGGTTTGCGTGGCCATGACGTGCTCGACTTCACTGGTGCCAATGCCGTGCGCCAGCGCGCCAAAAGCGCCGTGGGTGGAGGTGTGGGAGTCGCCGCAGACGACGGTCATGCCGGGCAGGGTGGCGCCGTTCTCCGGCCCAATCACATGGACGATGCCCTGGCGCTTGGAGAGGAAGGGGAAGTAGGCGGCAGAGCCGAACTCGCTGATGTTGTGGTCCAGCGTGGTGACCTGCTCCTTGCTGGTCGGGTCGGTGATGCCGTCGTAGCCCAGTTCCCAGCCGGTGGTGGGGGTGTTGTGGTCGGCGGTGGCAACGATGGAGCTGATGCGCCAGACCTTGCGACCGGCTTCGCGCAGGCCTTCAAAGGCCTGGGGGCTGGTGACCTCGTGCACCAGATGGCGGTCGATGTAGAGGATGGAGGTGCCATCTTCTTCGGTGTGGATGACATGCTCGTCCCAGAGCTTGTCGTACAGCGTGCGGCCCATGGTGATCCTTTGGATGCGTGGAAAGGCACTATCCTGCACCTGTTTTTAAACTGGTACAAGAAGCTAATTTATCCTGGTATAAATTCCACCATGACCGAAGCCGATCCCCGTGCCCTGCTGGGCGCCTTTATCCGTGCCCACCGCGAGCGGCTGCCCCTTCCCGCCACGGCCGCCGGGCGCCGGCGCACGCCGGGCTGGCGCCGCGAAGAACTGGCCGAGGCCACCGGCGTGGGTGTGACCTGGATCACCTGGCTGGAGCAGGGGCGCGATGTGTCGGCCTCACCCACGGCCCTGGCCCGCCTGTCGGACGCCTTGCAACTTAACCCGGCCGAACGCGCCTCGCTGTTTGATCTGGCCGGTCGCCGCGACCCGGTGGAGCCCAACGAACGTCGCACCGAGCTGCCCGACCACGTGCTGGCTCTGCCCGCGCTGCTACAGGTGCCCGCCTACTTGTTGGACCATTTATGGACTGCGCGGGCCTGGAATGCGGCGGCTGCAAACCTGTTCACCGGCTGGTTGGACGGGGAGCGTGACCGCAACCTCTTGCGCTTCGTTTTTCTGTCGCCCGATGCGCAGGTGCTGATTGCCGACTGGCCGGAACGCGCCCAGCGCCTGGTGGCCGAATTCCGCGCCGACTTCAGCCGCAGGCCGCGCGATGCGGCCATGCAGGCGCTGATCGATGAGTTGTCCGGCAGTAGCGTGTTGTTTACCCGGCTGTGGGGTGCACAAACCGTGTTGCACCGGGAAGGTGGCGAGCGCAGCTTTCAGCGGGCCAGCGGAGAGGTCACTCGCTACCAGCAGACCACCTTGCTGGTGGCCTCGAACACCGAGTGCAAGCTGGTGTGTCTGGCGCCCTTGAACTGATTGCTGAATGGCGGGCCATGAGCTTTGGCTTGATGTGTACAGGAAATCCGAAATGCCGCGATCGCTGACCTTGCTGGCGTGCTTTTTGTAGTTGCCGTTGAGACCAGGGTGAATGCTTCCGTTCATGTCTCCCGAACCGGGCTGCGCCCGGTTATCCTCCTCTACCTCTATAAGGACTTCCTCCTTAAGTCAAACGCTTGATTCCACCAATCTGGATCGCGCAAGCGATCCAGATCGGAATCTCATTCGGTTCATTCAAACCGTTGGTGTTGTGCATTTGAGTTGTCAGAGAGCAAGGTTGCGGACAGCGAGCCTA
>CANCCF010000222.1 GCA_947374485.1 Comamonadaceae bacterium
CGCAATGTGGCGGACTATATTGCGGGCATGACCGATCGTTTTGCATCGCGTGAGCATTGCCGCTTGACCGGCCAGCGGCTTCTGGCGGATGGCCTGTGAGCGTGCAACAAAGCGCCCGCGATACACAGGTGATTGCTGACACCCGGCGCTGGGTGCAGCGCGCTGTGATCGGCCTGAACCTGTGCCCCTTTGCCAAGGCTGTAGAGGTCAAGCAGCAGGTGCGCTACGCGGTGAGTGCCGCCACGCGCGCCAAGCCTCTGTTGGCCGACCTCAAGCAGGAACTCTTGCTGCTGGTGGCCGCCGACCCGCAGGTGCTGGACACCACCTTGCTGATGGCGCCCGACGGCTTTGTCGAGTTTCTGGAGTTCAACGCGTTGCTGGAGCGTGCCGACAGGCTGCTGCAGGACCTGGAGCTGGACGGCGTGGTGCAAATTGCCAGCCTGCACCCGCACTACCAGTTTGAAGATACCGAGGCCGACGACATTACCAACCACACCAACCGCGCGCCTTACCCCACCCTGCACCTGCTGCGCGAAGACAGCGTGGCGCGGGCCGTGGCGGCTTTTCCCCACGCTGAGTCGATATTCGAGACCAATATGCAAACCATGCAACGCCTGGGGCCGCAGGGCTGGGCAGCGCTGGCCGTCGGGCCCAGCGCGCAACCAGAAGGTGAACCATGAAGCGTGAAGAAGGCACCCCGGGCCGCACGCCCCAGGCGGGCAAGCCAGCACAGCCCTTGGCCAACCCGCTGGCAGAAGAGCTGCGCCCCGGGCAATCCACCGAGCTGCTCAAGGAACTGCACATCCTCACCCGTGAAGGCAAGCTCAACCAGGATTCACGGCGCAAGCTCAAGCAGGTCTATCACCTTTACCAGTTCATCGAAAAACTGCTCGACGAGCTACCGCAGAGGCCCGGCCAGCACATCAGCCTGGCCGACCATGGTGCAGGCAAGTCGTATCTGGGCTTTATTTTGTATGACCTGTATTTCAAGGCCCGTGCCAGTGGTCACATTTACGGCATTGAGACACGCGCCGAGCTGGTGGACAAATCCACGCAACTCGCAGCGCAGCTGGGCTTTGCGCGCATGTCTTTTTTGAACCTGACGGTGGCCGAGTCGGCGCAGAGCGCGCTGTTACCCGAACGGGTGGACGTGGTCACCGCGCTGCACGCCTGCGACACCGCCACCGATGACGCCATTGCCTTTGGCCTGCAAAAAAAGGCCCGCGCCTTTGTGCTGGTGCCCTGTTGCCAGGCCGAAGTGGCGCGGCACCTGAACCAGGGCAAGGCCCTGTCACTCAAGCGCACGCCACTGGCCGAGCTGTGGCGCCACCCGCTGCACACGCGCGAGATTGGCAGCCAGATCACCAATGTGCTGCGCTGCCTGTACCTGGAGGCCTGCGGCTACCAGGTTACCGTGACCGAGCTGGTGGGCTGGGAACACAGCATGAAAAATGAACTGATCCTTGCGCGCTACACCGGCCAGCGCAAGCATAGCTCGGCCGAGCGGCTGCAGGCCATCTTGCGTGAATTTGGCATTCAATCCCTGCTTGACCAGCGGTTTACACAGCTGTTGGACAATCGGCACGACAACGAAGTTCCTTTCTGAAGCGTTGAGGTGAGAATGTTTTCATCAAGTTTGTGGAGAGATGCATGAAAAAAGCGATACGTCTGGTGCTGGTGGTTTCCATGGTGGCCGTTTTGGGAGCCTGCGCCAGCAGCAGCCCTGATGTGATTCAGCGTGGTGATGCCCAGCGCATGGCCAAGATTGAAGACGCTGTGGTCCTGTCCGTTCGCACCGTCACGGTGGACGGCAGCCAGTCCGGCGTAGGCGCCACGGTGGGCGGTGTGGTGGGCGCCATTGGCGGCTACGGCGGCAGCGGCGTGCAGCGTGAGGCCCAGGTGCTGGGCGTGCTGGCCGGTGTGGCTGGGGCGGCAGCGGGTAACGTGATTGAGCGCTTTGCCACACGCGAGGAGGCGGTGGAAATTCTGGTGCAACTCAAAGGCGGCGAGCGCCGCGCCATTGTCCAGGCCAAGGCGGCTGAAAAGCTGGAGGCTGGCGACCCGGTCATCATCATCACCACGGGCAGCAAGGTGCGGGTCACCAAGGCGCCGCAGTAACGCCCGTTCCCGGCAGACTTTGCGCGCCATGGCCCGTCTGCCGCGTATCAGCTTTGCGGGCCTGCCGCACCATGTGATCCAGCGCGGGCACAACGGCCAGGCGGTTTTCACACGTCCCAGCGACTACCAGCTGATGCTGGACTTGTTGCTGGAATATTCCCGCCAGTTTGGTGTCGCGGTACAAGCCTACGTGCTGCTGCCCAACCAATTTCATTTGCTGCTGAGCCCCCAGACCGCCACCGGTCTGCCGAACCTGCTGCAGGCGGTGGGCAGGCGCTATGTGCGCTATTTCAATGACCAGCAGGGTCGCAGCGGCACCTTGTGGGACGGCCGCTACCGCTGCACCGTGCTGCAGCCGGAACGGTTTTTGCTGCCGTGCATGGTCACCATGGATCAGCAACCCCAGCGCGCGGATCTGGCCGCTGCTGCGGCCGACTATGCCTGGTCCAGCCACGGGCATTACATTGGCCGGCGGGTGGACCGCCTTGTGACGCCGCATGCACAGTTTTGGGGATTGGGAAACACCCCATTTGCGCGCGAAGCCGCCTATGCTGAACTGATTCAGACTGCTGTCGGTGAAGCCCAGCAGCAGGCTTTGCTGGATGCCACCATGAAAGGCTGGGCACTGGGCGATGCGGCTTTTGTGCAAGCCCTGCAAAAGGAAAGCCCGCGCCGCCTCAGCAAGGGGCAAGCGGGCAGGCCTGCACGCGCGCTTGCGTGAACCGGGCCAAGCCAAGCGCCACGGGCAGGGCGCACAACATGTCCCCAATTAAATTCAGGCAGGTGTTGCATTCTGATAATTGGAATCTGACCCCATTTAAAATAATTGGCACCATTGTTGCGTTGCAGTAAGCTCCACGTCCACTGTCATTCTCAGGAGCGCGCCATGACGACGGCTGCAGAAATCAAGCATCTTTCAGACCACGGTCTGTATTCCAACCAACAAGAACACGACGCTTGCGGCGTTGGGTTTGTGGCCCATATCCGCGGTGAGAAGAGCCATTCCATCGTCAAGAACGCACTCAAAATTCTGGAGAACCTGGACCACCGGGGCGCAGTGGGTGCCGACAAACTCATGGGCGACGGCGCTGGCATCCTGATCCAGCTGCCTGACGCGCTGTACCGCGAAGAAATGCAGGCCCAGGGCGTGACCCTGCCAGCCCCAGGCGAATATGGCGTGGGCATGATCTTCCTGCCCAAGGAGCACGCTTCCCGCCTGGCCTGCGAGCAGGAGATGGAACGCGCCATCAAGGCCGAGGGCCAGGTGCTGCTCGGCTGGCGCGATGTGCCAGTGAACCGTGACATGCCCATGTCGCCCACCGTGCGCGAGAAAGAGCCCATCCTGCGCCAGGTCTTCATTGGCCGCGGCAACGACGTCATCGTGCAGGACGCACTCGAGCGCAAGCTCTATGTGATCCGCAAGACCGCCAGCGCCAACATCCAGGCCTTAAAGCTCACGCACAGCAAAGAGTATTACGTGCCCAGCATGTCCAGCCGCACCGTGGTCTACAAGGGCCTGCTGCTGGCCGACCAGGTGGGCGTGTACTTCAAGGACCTGGAGGACGCGCGCTGCGTGTCGGCCCTGGGCCTGGTGCACCAGCGTTTCTCCACCAACACCTTCCCCGAGTGGCCGCTGGCCCACCCCTACCGCTATGTGGCGCACAACGGCGAAATCAACACGGTCAAGGGCAACTACAACTGGATGAAGGCGCGCGAAGGCGTGATGTCCTCGCCCGTGCTGGGCGAAGACCTGCAAAAGCTCTACCCCATCAGCTTTGCCGGCCAGTCGGATACCGCCACCTTCGACAACTGCCTGGAACTGCTGACCATGTCGGGCTACCCCATCAGCCAGGCCGTGATGATGATGATCCCGGAGCCCTGGGAGCAGCACAGCACCATGGACCCGCGTCGCCGCGCCTTCTACGAGTACCACGCCGCGATGCTCGAGCCCTGGGACGGCCCGGCCTCCATCGTCTTCACTGACGGCCGCCAGATCGGCGCCACACTGGACCGCAATGGCCTGCGGCCTTCGCGCTACTGCATCACCGACGACGACCTGGTGATCATGGGCTCCGAGTCCGGCGTGCTGCCCGTGCCCGAGAACAAGATCGTGCGCAAATGGCGTTTGCAGCCCGGCAAGATGTTCCTCATCGATCTGGAACAGGGCCGCATGATCGACGACGAAGAGCTCAAGGCCAACCTGGCCAACAGCAAGCCGTATAAACAGTGGATCGAGAACCTGCGCATCAAGCTTGACGATGTGTCTTTTGTGGAACGCCGCAGCAAGGACGCCTTGTCCGATGTGGTAGCCAAGGTCGAGCCCAAGCGCGTGACCGACCAGGTCTCCTTGCTGGACCGCCAGCAGGCCTTTGGTTTCACCCAGGAAGACTTGAAGTTTCTGATCGCCCCCATGGCCACCGCTGGTGAAGAAGCCATTGGCTCCATGGGCAACGACAGCCCGCTGGCCGTGCTGTCAGACAAAAACAAGCCGCTCTACAACTACTTCAAGCAGCTGTTTGCCCAAGTGACCAACCCGCCGATCGACCCGATCCGCGAGGCCATCGTCATGTCGCTGGTGTCTTTCATTGGCCCCAAGCCCAACCTGCTCGACATCAACCAGGTCAACCCGCCCATGCGCCTCGAAGTGAGCCAGCCGGTGCTGGACTTCCGGGACATGGCCAAGTTGCGCGATATCGAGGCACACACCAACGGCAAATTCCGCAGCTACACCCTGGACATCAGCTACCCGCTGGCCTGGGGCCATGAGGGCGTGGAAGCCAAGCTGGCTTCTCTGTGCGCCGAAGCGGTGGACGCCATCAAGGGTGGTAAAAACATCCTGATCATCAGCGACCGCCACATCAGCGCCACCCAGGTCGCCATTCCGGCCCTGCTGGCCTTGTCGGCCATTCACCAGCACCTGGTGATTGCGGGCCTGCGCACCACAGCCGGTCTGGTCGTGGAAACAGGCACCGCCCGTGAAGTACACCACTTCGCCGTGCTGGCTGGTTACGGCGCTGAGGCCGTGCACCCCTACCTGGCCATGGAAACACTGGCCAGCATCCACAAGGATTTGCCGGGCGACCTGAGCGCTGAAAAAGCCATCTACAACTACGTCAAGGCAGTGGGCAAGGGCCTGTCCAAGATCATGTCCAAGATGGGTGTCAGCACCTATATGAGCTACTGTGGCGCCCAGCTGTTTGAAGCGATTGGCCTGTCCACCGAGACGGTGGCCAAGTACTTCACTGGCACGCCCACCCGGGTCGAGGGAATCGGCGTGTTTGACATTGCCGAAGAATCCATCCGCATGCACCTGGCCGCCTTTGGCGACAGCCCGGTGCTGGCCAACGCGCTGGAAACCGGCGGCGAATACGCCTGGCGCGTGCGCGGCGAGGAGCATATGTGGACGCCCGACGCCATTGCCAAGCTGCAGCACAGCACGCGCGCCAACAACTGGAACACCTACAAGGAATACGCCCAGATCATCAACGACCAATCCAAGCGCCACCTCACGCTGCGCGGCTTGTTTGAGTTCAGGCTCGATCCCGCCAAGGCCATTCCGGTGGACGAGGTCGAATCGGCGGCGGAGATCGTCAAGCGCTTCGCTACCGGCGCCATGTCGCTGGGATCTATTTCTACCGAGGCCCACGCCACGCTGGCTGTGGCCATGAATCGCATCGGCGGCAAGAGCAACACCGGTGAGGGCGGTGAAGACCCGGCCCGCTACCGCAACGAGCTCAAGGGCATCCCCATCAAGATGGGCGACACGCTGAAAAGCGTGATCGGCAACGACGTGGTCGAGGTGGACCTGCCACTGCAAGACGGCGACAGCCTGCGTTCGCGCATCAAGCAGGTGGCCTCGGGCCGCTTTGGTGTGACGGCCGAGTACCTGTCGAGCGCCGACCAAATCCAGATCAAGATGGCCCAAGGCGCCAAGCCCGGCGAGGGCGGACAGCTCCCCGGCGGCAAGGTGTCCGAGTACATCGGCCGTTTGCGCCACAGCGTTCCCGGCGTGGGCCTGATTTCGCCCCCGCCGCACCACGACATCTATTCGATTGAAGACCTGGCGCAGCTGATCCACGACCTGAAAAACGTGGCGCCGCACTCCGGTGTGAGCGTCAAGCTGGTGTCGGAAATCGGTGTCGGCACCATTGCAGCAGGTGTGGCCAAATGCAAAGCCGACCACGTGGTGATTGCCGGACACGATGGAGGCACCGGTGCCTCACCCTGGTCGTCCATCAAACATTGCGGCAGCCCCTGGGAAATTGGCTTGGCCGAAACCCAGCAGACCCTGGTGTTGAACCGTTTGCGCAGCCGTATCCGCGTGCAGGCCGACGGCCAGATGAAGACCGGCCGCGACGTCGTCATCGGCGCCC
>CANCCF010000223.1 GCA_947374485.1 Comamonadaceae bacterium
ATTGCTCTGAAATATTCAGACGGCTATGCCAGGTACCAAATTTGTCGTCGCTATAAAGCGTTGTCTGGCTGAGTTTGGCGGTGGATGCATGCAGGTCGTCGGGCAGACTGAAGCGGTAGTTGGAATCGTTTTGCGAGTTGCCGCTGCTCTGGGTGAACTGCAAGCCCAAGCGATGGTCTGCGTTCAGTTTATGACTGAGAGACAGGTTGGAAGATGTGTTTTGGTATCCATCTGCGTCCGGATTCGCAAAAGCGTATTGCTGGGTGTTGATGGCGGAAAATCCGTCCGTAGTCAGGCGTGACACACCCGCAGCAAGATAAGTGTCACCAGCCGCGATGCCAACCTGGGCAGAGCCTTTGGCGGTGTTGCGCGGACCAATCTCAGTCGTCAGTTTTGCCGAAGATTCCTGACTGCCTGCGCGCGTGAAAATTTGAATGACACCGCCGATTGCGCCAGAGCCATAGATCGCCGACACGTTACCACGCACAATCTCAATTCGCTCCACGTTGTCCAGCATGATGTGCTCCAGACTGACCACGCCCGAGGCGTCCTGCTTGGTCTGCGGAACCCCGTCTATCAGAACCAAAGTATCCAACGACGGCATGCCGCGCATGAAGATGGTCGACGACGTGCCCACACCACCGTTTTGAGAGCCCTGCAAGCCCGCCTCCCTCTGCAGCAGCGTGACCATATCCGTGGCTTGGGAACCTTCGATGTCGGCACGGGTGATAAGGGTCGTGTGCGCAGAGGTGGCACTGAGCAATTGGGGATTACGGCTCGCCGTCACCACCACCTCCTTGAGAGCCCCATTGGCCTGGGTCTGCCCATAAGCCGCAAAAGCGCCGCACAAAGCCAAGGAAAGCACGCTCAAACGCGCACTGAAAATTGCTGATTTCATTTTGAAAAATACCCGACCAAAAAACCCTCGCCGTCTTCCCCGACAGCGCATGGGCGTTAAGACCGCACACACGTGCGGCCACCTTGTTGGCCGGTATCCGGGCTGGTGGAGCTACCTTCATCGCCTTCCCAAACGCATGTTCAAGCGTTCAGTGGCTGTGATGAAAGCGGCGTCTTGCGACGCGTCCACTTACCGTTGCGGGGGCAGCGCAGGTTAGGCGGGCCCTGTTGGGCACATCCCTCCTGCTTCCCGTTGAACTGCAGCATGTGAACCACACCGCGAGCACCAACGGCAGGATTTTACCTGTAGCCTGCGGTCCAAAACCCTACAATGCGACTTCTATGGTGAACAACGCGACGTCCATGTCGAACCCGTCTCAGATCGACCAAATTACCGAACGTGTGGAGCGTCTGCTGCTGCGCTATGCCGAGCTACGGCGCACCAATGCGCTGATGGCCCGGCAGGTCGAGATATTGGAGCAGGAGCGCGATTCCCTGAAGTCGCGGCTGGGTGCAGCGCGCGCTCGCGTGGATGCCCTGCTGGAGCGTTTACCTGAAAACACCGGCACTCAGAAGGATGCACCTTGAACCAGCTTGAAGTACAAATCATGGGGCAAAGCTATTTGCTGGGTTGCCCCGAGGGTGGCGAAGACCGCTTGCGCGCCGCCGTGCAGCGGGTGGACGAGGCCATGTGCAAAATTCGCGATGCGGGCAAGGTGCGTGCGCGGGACCGCATTGCGGTTTTGGCGGCGCTGAACCTGGCCTTTGACCTGTCGGATCGCCCCGCCATCGGCACCTCGGTGTCTGGCGCGTCCTTGGTCGAATCGGAGAGCGAGGCCTTGCGCGCCCTGCTGGACCGGCTCGACGATGCACTGAGCGAAGACGGCCAATTGCTGTAGCGGATCCTGGCGCCTGCCGGTACACAAAAAGGCCCAACTGCGGCTTTCAGCGGCGCTGCGCTGCGCCTACAATGAAGCTGTCTGCGGTGCTCGCCGGGCTTTATATTTCCTTGTACCAATGCTCTTTGAGCAAGGGCTTGGAACATTGCCCAGCCAGCGTGATCATCTCGCGTCAGATGAACCCAAGGCTGGTGCTGACCTCGCCCACCTGAACCCTGGTTCAGGATGCCGGTCCGGTGGCATTCGCAGACACCTATTCCTCCCCCATGTTCCGCTGCCCCTCAGGCGCCTCAAAGAAGTAGCGCAGGTGTTGCGGTGGCCGTAAATAGTCCAGCGCCGCCTCCGGCAGGTTGGCGGGCCGGAGGCTGCGGCGGATGCTGGCATGGTGCGCTGTTTCAAGGTCGAGTATCACGGCCTCGTGGCGTGGTGCGGCAGGGTCATGCACGATCACACCGGGCTTGAGTGGGCGCGCCGCGTTCACCGACACCACCAGGGCGTGGCGCTCGTCATTGAGTTGCACCACCGAGCCTGGCGGGTAGACGCCGACCATGCGCACAAAGGTGCTCAGCACCGCACCGTCGAAGCGGTTCCTTTGCTGCGAAAAAATCAACGCCAGGGCTTCGTGCGGCGTCATGGCGGCTTGGGGGCGGGCCGGGTTGCAGAGCCCGTCAAAACGGTTCACCAGAGCCAGTATGTGGGCACCTGTGGCAATCGCATCACCACGCAACTGGTTGGGAAAGCCGCTGCCATCGGCCATTTCATGGTGTTGGGCCATGGTTTGCAGGGCGCCGGGAGGCAGCGCCATGCCCTTGCCCAGGCGCACGCTGTGTGCCACATGGCTTTGATAGGCCTTGTGTTCAGCGTGCGAAAAATGGGCATCGTGCGCGCGCACACGCTCAGTGAGCTCCTGCTTGCCCATGTCATGCAAGAAGGCGGCCAGGCCCAGTTCCAGCAATGCCTGCTCCGGCATGCCCAGGGCCCGGCCCAGCAGCAGGCACAAAACGGTCACATTGACCGCGTGCATGGAGGCCTTGTCGCTACTGGCCTCGTTCAGCAGGCGCAGGGCGCTTTCGCCATGCTGCTGCATCTGGCTGTTGAGGCCTTGTACCAGGCCCGAACTGATGCGCGCTGCCTCAGCGGGCTTGCTGTGCACGGCCTCTATGGTTTTGCGGTATTGCCCGGCTGCTTCAGTGAAGCGCCTCTCGCACACAGCCAGGCTTCGCTGCTGGCTGCTGCGCACCGCACCCCGTTGCTCGGCCTGGCGGGCCGATACCTGCAACTGCAGGGTCGTGGCGCGCGAATCATCCAGCACCTCGGGGATGGGCAGTGCCGGGTGCAGCGCGCTTCTGGCGGGCACGAAACGGATGCGCTCGACCCCCAAGCCCCGCAAGACCTCCAGCTCACGCTGCGTGGAAATCCTGAAACGCCCGCTGGCAAAGGGGTGGGCCAGCCAGCCGACATCCAGATCGACGAACAAGCCGATGCGCAAATCGCGCGTGCTTACAAAATCGAAATCGTCTTTTTGCATTGAGCCAAAGTGCCGCCAGAATCTCAGCCACTGCGTGCCTTTTGCTCCCCTTCAGAGAATTATGGCCCACTAAATCACATTGCTGGATCAAAGCGGGTGCCCGGCATAAAAAAACCCTGCCAACCACCATGGTGGGCAGGGTTTCGGCCAACATGCCAGCGGCAACCAAGCCGCCGCACCATCAACCCATGTGCAAGCCGCCGTTCACCGAGAAATCAGCCCCGGTGGAGTAGCTGCCATCATTCGATGCCAGCCAGGCAATGATGGAGGCAATCTCACCCGGCTCACCCAGGCGCTTGACGGGCACGGTAGCCACGATCTTGGCGAGCACATCTTCGCGGATGGCCTTGACCATGTCGGTGCCGATGTAGCCGGGGCTCACGGTGTTGACGGTCACGCCCTTGTTGGCCAGCTCTTGTGCCAAAGCCATGGTGAAGCCGTGCATGCCGGCCTTGGCAGCCGAGTAGTTGGTCTGGCCCGCCTGGCCCTTGGCGCCATTCACCGACGAGATGTTGATGATGCGGCCCCAGCCCTTTTCGACCATATCGCCCACCACCTGCTTGGTGACGTTGAACATGGAGTTGAGGTTGGTCTCGATCACCGCGTCCCAGTCTTCGCGCGTCATCTTGATGAACATGCGGTCACGGGTGATGCCGGCGTTGTTCACCAGCACGTCGATGGTGCCGTGCTCGGCCTTGGTCTTGGTGAAGGCCTCGACGGTGGAATCCCAGTCGCCAACATTGCCAGCCGAAGCAAAGAAGGTGTAGCCCAGTGCGGCCTGCTCGGCAATCCATTTGGCGTGGTCACGCGTGGGGCCGCAGCCGGCGATGACCTTGAAGCCTTCCTTGTGCAGGCGCTGGCAGATGGCGGTCCCAATGCCACCCATGCCGCCGGTGACGTACGCTACTTTTTGACTCATGACTATCTCCTTTTTTGATATCAACTCAAACACACTTGCAAATTAAGAATCAGCGCTCGATGGTCAGGGCCACGCCCATGCCGCCACCGATGCACAAACTGGCAATGCCCTTCTTGGCGTTGCGCCGCTGCATTTCGTGCAGCAGGGTCACCAATATGCGGCAGCCAGACGCACCGATGGGGTGGCCAATGGCAATGGCGCCACCGTTCACATTGACCTTGGACGTGTCCCAATCCATCTGGCTGTTGACGGCGCAGGCCTGGGCCGCAAAGGCTTCGTTGATTTCCAGCAGATCCAGGTCTTGGGCCTTCCAGCCCGCGCGGGCCAGGGCTTTTTGCGAGGCGGGCACCGGGCCCATGCCCATCATGGCCGGGTCCAGGCCGCTGGTGGCGAAACTGGCAATGCGGCCCATGGGCGTGAGGCCCAGCGCAGCGGCCTTTTTGGCCGTCATGACCATCACGGCCGCAGCGCCGTCGTTGATGCCGGAGGCATTGCCCGCTGTGACGCTGCCGGCCTTGTCGAAGGCCGGGCGCAGACCCGCCAGCACGTCGGCGGTGGACTTGCGGTTGATGAATTCGTCCGCCGCAAAAACGAGCGGGTCACCCTTTTTCTGGGCGATGCTGAAGGGCACGATCTCGTCGACAAACCTGCCTGCGTCTTGCGCAGCGGCCGCCTTTTGCTGGCTGGCCAGGGCGAGAGCGTCCTGCATGTCGCGGGTGATGCCGTGCGCCTTGGCCACGTTCTCGGCGGTAATGCCCATGTGGTACTGGTTGTAGACGTCCCACAGGCCGTCGACGATCATGGAGTCGATCATCTTCCAGTCGCCCATGCGCTGCCCGTCACGGCTGCCGGGCAACACGTGGGGTGCGGCACTCATGTTTTCCTGGCCGCCGGCAATGACAATGTCGCTGTCGCCCCAGGCCACGGCCTGGGCTGCCAGCATGACAGCCTTGAGGCCGGAGCCGCAAACGGCGTTGATGGTGAGGGCGGGAGTTTCCTTGGCAATGCCGCTCTTGATGAGTGACTGGCGCGCCGGGTTTTGACCCTGGCCTGCGGCCAGCACCTGGCCCAGAATGACTTCGCCGATCTGGTCGGCGCCCAGGCCAGTGCGTGCCAACAGGCTCTTGATGACGGCAGCACCCAGTTCGGGCGCGGCGGTCTTGGCCAGCGTGCCGCCAAATTTGCCAACCGCTGTGCGGGCCGCTGAAACGATAACGATGTCTTCCATGGTGGAGTCTCCTTCTTGTGTTTTAAAAAAATTCAGGCCCGGGCTTTCACAAAGCTGCCAGGCGCGGGCATGAGTGCCTTGTATTTGCCCTTGCCATAGGCCTTGGGTGCGGCGATCTGTTTGCCGGCTTGCCCTTTGAGCCAGTTGGACCAATCGGTCCACCAGCTGCCCGGATGTTCTACCGCGCCCGCGGCCCAGGCGTCTTGCGTTTTGGGGAGTTTGCCGTCGGCGCGGATCCAATGGCTGCGCTTGTTTTTAGCGGGTGGGTTGATCACACCGGCAATGTGCCCGGACGCCCCCATGACAAAGCGCTTTTTGCCCGGCAGCGCCTGGGTGGACGCATAGGCGCCACCAATGGGCACGATGTGGTCTTCGCGCGAGCCATACAGGTAGAACGGAATGTCCACCAGGCCGAGGTCGATCTTTTCGCCGCACACCGTTGCTTTGCCTGGACGCACCAGCTTGTTTTCAAGATAGGTGTTGCGCAGATACCAGCAGTAAAAGGGGCCTGGCAGGTTCGTGCTGTCGGAGTTCCAGTACAGCAGGTCAAAGGGCGGTGGGGTTTCGCCCTTGAGGTAGTTGCCCACCACGTAGTTCCAGACCAGGTCGTTGGGGCGCAAGAAGCTGAAGGTGCTGGCCAGGTCGCTGCCCTTCATCATGCCGCCCTTGCCCATTTCGCCTTCGCGGTACTTGACGAAGGATTCGTCAATGAACACGTCCAGAATGCCGCTGTCGCTGAAGTCCAGCAAGGTGGTGAGCAGGGTGGCACTGGCCACGGGCTTTTCACCCCGCGCAGCCAGCACGGCCAGGGCGGAGGTGAGCATGGTGCCGCCCACGCAAAACCCCAAGGCGTTGATGGTCTCGGCGCCGGTGATGTCCTGAGTGACGCCAATGGCCTTGATGACCGCTTCTTCAATGTAGTTGTCCCAGCTCTTGTGGGCCAGAGACGC
>CANCCF010000224.1 GCA_947374485.1 Comamonadaceae bacterium
CGATGGCCTGCAGGAATTCATCGCCATCGCGCAGATGCTGGGCCCGCGCCGCCGTGCCCGGCGCATAGGCGGCGTAGTAGTTGAAGGGCTGGTGGTGCGGCTGGAAGTTCGGTGAGTCTGCGCCCTTGGTGTAGATGACCTTGCGCGCCGCTGTGGGGTCTTGCATGCCGTCCTGCAGTGCGCGCTGGTAGCCACCGGCGTACCAGGCCCAGCCAATGCCCTTGGCCGACAGCGTGTCACCAATGGTCTTGCCGGTCTGCGCGGGCAGCGGCGGCTCCGGGTTGGCGCCATTGCGTGCGACCCCGGCCGGGTTGGCCAGCTCCAGGGGCCCGCTGGCTGCAGGTGGCACGCCGCTGGGCTGGAAGGGGGGCTGGGTGGTGTTAATGGAGTAGCCGTCGGGCGTGACCTGGCCACCATTGGCGCTTTCCAGTTGCACCGCGCCTGCATTGGCCGAGGGGGAGCCCGGGCGCTTTTGCAATTTGCCTTCGGCGTCCAGCTTGGCGCGCATGAAGTCGGGCGCCTTGTCAAAGCGCGGCGCGCAGGCGCACACCAGGTACTGGTGGTTCAGGTAGGAGCCGCCAAAGGCACCCATGAAAAAGTTGTCGGCCAGGGTGTAGTCCCGCGCCCACTGCCACAGGCGGAACTGGCTGCCGTCGTAGTGGCCCATGACCCAGCCGCCCACGGCCGACATGGCGGCAAAGCGGTTGTTCTTGCCACCGTTGATTTGTTCCTGGTTGTTGTAAAACAGGCGGGTGGGGCTGGGCACGATTTGCGTGGGCGCGCGGCTCACGGGTGGCGCGTCGATACGAAACGGTGTGTTGGGCAGCGCTGGGTAGGCAGCGTCGGGCTTGCCGTCGGGACCGAACACCAGCAACTGTTGCAATGGCCGCCCGTCATGGTCTAGCTGCAGCTTTTGTTCTGGCGTGGCCTGGTCCAGGCCATGGGCACCGGGGAACAGGCCGTAGATATTGTCAAAGCTGTGGTTCTCGGCGTAGATCACCACCACGTTCTGGATGCTGTCCAGGCTGCCGCTTGCAGCTGCAGTGGGGGGAGCCTTCACGCCCGTGCTGAAGCAGCCCGACAAGGCTGCTGCAAGCAGCGTCGCGGCCAACCAGGGCCGGTGGGAGGTTGCAGAAAAAACAGAACGTGCAAAAGCACGGTGGTGCAGCGTGTGCATGGTGTCTCCTGAAGAAGATTCTTGTTGTGAAAGCGAATTCGGCTCCCGCGCAGTGTAGCGCCGGCCAGCACCTAGGCGCGCATCAAGGCCCCTTGTAGAGCCAGGGCACATCCATCAACTTGGGGCCCAAGAGCTTGAGTGCTATATCGCGCCCCAGCTGCCGTAAGCCCTTGAGGTGGTAAATCTCGCCATTGCGAATGGCCCGCGCCTGCACCCGCGCATTGCGCTGCCAGCGCATCTGCGCGAAGCGCGACAGGGCCGGCGCTACCTGCTCGGGTGTTTCACGGATGCACTGGGCGAGTGCTGCGGCATCTTCAATCGCCATGCCCGCACCCTGCGCCAGATAGGGCCGCATGGGGTGGGCGGCGTCGCCCAGCAAAGCGATGCGGCCCTTGGCATGTTCGGCGGCACTGGCCATGGGCGCGCGGTCCGACAGCGGCCACAGGCGCCAGCTGTTGATGCTGTGAATCAAGTCGTGCAATGTGCCGCGCGCCAGGGCCATGCGGCTGCGCAATTCATTGGCATTGGCGCTGTGGTCCCAGGACTGCGGATCGCCCGACACCGTGCCGTGAACGATGCACACCACATTGAGCCATTCGCCACCGCGCACCGGGTAGTGCACGGCATGGAAGTCCGGCCCCATCCAGGCGGTCACGACCTGGGAACGCAAGGATGGCGGCAACTCGCTTTGCGGCAGCATGGCCCTAAAGGCAAGATGGCCGGTCACGCGCGGCGCCACATCGTGCTCCAGCACCTGTTTGCGCACCTGGCTCCACAGGCCGTCGGCGCCCACCAACAGCGGTGCCTCGAAGCTGTGGTCCTGCACGGTTTGCACCTGGACGCGCTGTGCATCCTGGCTGATGGCGATCACGCGAGAGTCCAGGTGCAAGCCGACACCGCCCTGGGCGCGCACGGCGTCCAGCAGCAGGCTGTGCATATCGGCGCGGGCAATCGACACATAGGGCGCGCCATAGCGCTGCTCGGCGGTTTTGCCCAAGGGCAACACGCCCAGCAGCTCGGTGCTGGTGGCGTTGCGCACTTCCAGGCGCTCGGGAAAAGCTGCCACGCGGCGCAAGGCATCCCCCACGCCCAGGCCCTGCAGCACCCGCACCACATTCGGCCCCAGTTGGATGCCGGCACCGACCTCACCAAAGACCGGCGACTGCTCCAGCAACTCCGCGTTCCAGCCGGCGCGGGCAGCGGCCAGGGCGGTGGCCAGGCCACCAATACCGCCGCCGCAGATCAGCATGTTTTTGTTCATGGCCTATTGTGGTTGGCGCTTCTTTTGCGTAGCTGACACCGGGTTTGAGCGACATCAACAGGCATGCGGGGAGCAGGCCTGATTGCAAGCCCTCACCAGGCGCTGCGCCCTACTCCACCCGCACAATGCCGCTGGGTTTGAAGCCCAGGTCGGCCGCCTTGCCCTTACGGCCCCGCAGAGCGCGGGCGTTGTTGAGGCTGCGGATTTCCAGCGTCTCGTCGCGCTCCTTGCCGCCACGGCCTATGCCGTCTATGCGCACGCTGCGTGTGTAGGCCGCCGCACCCGCCAGCGTGTCCTTGGGCTCCAGGTCCAACAGCATCAGGCCGCGCCCGCCGGTGGCCATGGTTTTGAGCTCGCCAATCTCGAAGGTCAGAATGCGCCCGCCGGTAGAGGCACAGGCCACATGGGTGGCCGGTGCCACCAAGGCCGCCGTTGTGCCGGCTGTCAGCACCCGGCCCTGCGCGCCACTTACCAGCGAGGGTTTGCACAAGGTGTCGCCTTCGTTGCAGGTGACAAAGGCCTTGCCGGCCTTCTGGCGTGAAATCATGTTGGCCACCGTGGCCAGGAAGCCATAGGCCGCCGTGCTGCTGAGCAGCAGGGTGGCCACTGCCGGTCCGGCAAAGTAGTACAGCAGCTGGGTGCCGCTTTCCAGTTCGATCAGCGTGGTGACCGGTTGGCCGTCACCGCGCCCGCCCGGCAGCAGCGAGACCGCCACCGAGTACACGCGGCCGTTGGAGCCAAACACCAGCAGCGTATCCACACTGCGGCACTCGAAGGTGTCGTAGAGCGCATCGCCCGACTTGAAGGCGAAGGTGCTGGCCTCATGGCCATGGCCGCCGCGCGTGCGCACCCAGCCTTTCTGGCTGACCACCACGGTCACAGGCTCGTCCACCACCCGGACCTCGGCCACGGCTTTTTTCTCGGCCTGTATCAGGGTGCGGCGGGCATCGGCAAAGGTCTTGGCATCCGCCTCGATTTCTTTGACCATCAGGCGGCGCAGGGCAGCGGGGTTGTTGATGATTTCTTCCAGCTTGCCCTGTTCGATCCGCAGCTCAGACAGCTCCTGCTCGATCTTGATGGCTTCCAGGCGCGCAAGTTGGCGCAAGCGGATTTCGAGGATGTCTTCGGCCTGCCGGTCGCTCAGGTTGAAGCGTGCAATCAGCGCCGCCTTGGGCTCGTCGCTCTGGCGGATGATGGCAATTACCTCGTCGATATTGAGCAGCACGGTCTGCCGGCCTTCGAGGATGTGGATGCGGTCCAGCACCTTGGCCAGGCGGTGGCGGCTGCGGCGCTCTATGGTGGTCTGGCGAAAGCTGATCCATTCATTCAGCATCTGGCGGAAAGACTTTTGCGTGGGCCGTCCGTCTAAGCCAATCATGGTCAGGTTGATGGGCGAGGACGACTCCAGGCTGGTGTGCGCCAGCAAGGCGGTGATGAGTTCCTGCTGTTCGATGCGGCTGGTCTTGGGCTCGAACACCAGGCGCACGGCGTTCTCCTTGCCGGACTCGTCGCGCACCACGTCCAGCACCGCCAGGATGCTCGCCTTGAGCTGGGTCTGGTCCTGGCTGAGCGCCTTCTTGCCGGCCTTGACCTTGGGGTTGGTGAGTTCTTCAATTTCTTCCAACACGCGCTGGGTGCTGACACCGGGCGGCAACTCGGTCACCACCAGTTGCCATTGGCCGCGCGCCAGGTCTTCAATCTTCCAGCGCGCCCGGCATTTGAGCGAGCCGCGGCCCGTGCGGTAGGCGTCTGCTATGTCGCTGGCCGGGCTGATGATCTGGCCGCCGCCGGGGAAGTCCGGGCCGGGCACCAGGGTGAAGAGTTCTTCTTCGCTGAGCTGCGGGTTTTTGATCAGGGCGATGCAGGCGTCCGCCACTTCGCGCAGGTTGTGGCTGGGGATTTCGGTGGCCAGGCCCACAGCAATGCCGCTGGCGCCATTGAGCAGCGAGAACGGCAGGCGTGCCGGCAGGTGCCTGGGCTCCTCGGTAGAGCCGTCGTAATTGGGCTGAAAGTCCACCGTGCCCTGGTCGATTTCGTCCAGCAAGAGCGAGGTGATCTTGGCCAGGCGCGCCTCGGTGTAGCGCATGGCCGCCGCTCCGTCGCCATCGCGCGAGCCGAAGTTGCCCTGGCCATCGATCAGCGGGTAGCGCTGCGAAAAGTCTTGCGCCATGCGCACCAGCGCTTCGTACGCAGCCTGGTCGCCGTGCGGGTGGAAACGGCCCAGCACGTCACCCACCACGCGGGCGCACTTAACCGGCTTGGCGCCGGTATTGCCATTGGCACCACCAAAGCCCAGGCCCATGCGCGACATGGAGTACAGAATGCGCCGCTGCACCGGCTTTTGGCCGTCGCAGGCGTCGGGCAAGGCACGGCCCTTGACGACGGAGAGTGCGTATTCGAGGTAGGCGCGCTGGGCGTAGGTGGCCAGGTTGAGCTGGTCGTCACCGTCGGCGGGTGGAGTCAGGGGGGTCAAAAGGTCTTCGGTCATTCTTGGTTTTCAGTAGAGCGCGCAGACGGCGCAATCAATGCATGGGAATTTCTGCGGCCTCGGTTGCGGCGGGCGGCGCTACGCCTGCAAGGGCGGCGTCTTTGAAGCTGGCATACAGCGCGGTAACTTTGTTCACAAACTGGGGCGTTTGGCCGTTGGGCGGCACCCGGTTGCCGGCTTTGCGCACATTGCCTGCTCCCGCGTTGTAGGCGGCCAAGGCGAGGTCCAGGCGTTGGGAAAAGGTGTCCATCAGGGAGCGCAGATAGAGTGCGCCCGCGTGCAGGTTGATGACCGGGTCGTGCAATTGCTGCCGGACAGATTGCCGTGTTCCCTGCAATCCGATAAAGCCGGCGGCAGTCGCCGGCATGATTTGCATCAGGCCTATGGCGCCGGAGCGTGACACGGCGTAGGGGTTGAAGTTGGACTCCACTTTCACCACCGCTTGCAGCAGGTGCTCGTCCACGCCATAGGCACTTGCCGCGTCTTTGATGTGCTGGAGCCAGGGTACGGTTGGGCTCAAGGGGTCGGGCTCGCTGGCGGAAATTTGCGCCACGGGTTCTGCCACCAAGGCCGGTATGCGGTCAGCAGATTCGTCTGCGAGCGCAAAGAGTGGCATACCTAGCAGCACAAGAGGGAACAGCAGTTTCCTCGCAAGGGTTTTGCGTTCAGGGCTTGGTTGATGGGTCATGACCGTCATCCGCTTCCTTGTTGGTTTTGTTGATGCTCTTCGCTACGTTGTGTCTGGCGCTGCGGGCCTTCGGTTGTTTGCATTCCTGACTTGGGTACACCGCTGGCCAATTGCTGGCGGGGGAAGGGGTATGGGGGGCCGACGATTTGTGGTACCCCACCATGAGGAGGCCCCCCATACCCCTTCCCCCGCCCGGACGCAATGTCTTCCCCACAGAGCGAATCAACGCGACTGATGTCATCGCCAAAAACTCAGACGTCCACTTCCACAGAGTCGCCATGCAACTCCATCAACTCACGCCGCGATGCAGCCTCCCCTTTGCCCATCAGCTTGGTAATCAAAGCCTCGGTCTGGCCAAAGTCGACCGCCCCTAACAAAACGGGTAACAAACGCCGGGTATCCGGATTCAGCGTGGTGTCCCACAACTGCTCCGCATTCATCTCACCCAAACCCTTGAAACGGCTGATGCTCCAGGCCCCTTCCTTCACACCTTCCTTGCGCAGCTTGTCCAGAATCACCGACAGCTCGCCTTCGTCCAGCGCATAGGCCTTGCTGGCCGGCTTCTTGCCACGCGCCGGTGCGTCCACACGGAACAAAGGGGGACGCGCTACAAACACATGACCGGTCTCTATCAGCTTGGGGAAATGGCGGAAAAACAGGGTCAACAAGAGCACCTGAATATGCGAACCATCCACGT
>CANCCF010000225.1 GCA_947374485.1 Comamonadaceae bacterium
AACTGGGAGCTGTACCGCGCCGAGATTGCCCTGGTCGAACTGTTTGACGAACTGGCCAAGGACCACAAGATCAAGCTGCGCATGTTCCACGGCCGCGGCGGTACGGTGGGGCGTGGCGGTGGCCCCAGCTACCAGGCCATCCTGGCCCAGCCCCCGGGCACCGTGCGCGGCCAGATCCGCCTGACCGAACAGGGCGAGGTGATTGGCTCCAAATATGCCAACCCCGAGATCGGCCGACGCAACCTGGAGACCCTGGTGGCAGCCACACTGGAGGCGACTCTGCTGCAGCCCACCAAGTCCGCCAGCAAGGCCTTTCTGGACTCGGCGGCCGAACTGTCCAAACTCAGCATGGCGGCCTACCGCGCGCTGGTCTATGAGACCCCGGGCTTTACCGAATACTTTTTCAGCTCCACGCCCTTGCGCGAAATTGCCGAGCTCAACATCGGCTCACGCCCGGCGTCCCGCAAGGCCACGCAGGCGATCGAAGACCTGCGCGCCATCCCCTGGGGCTTCAGCTGGGGCCAGTGCCGCCTGACGCTGCCGGGCTGGTTTGGCTTTGGCTCGGCGGTGCACAGCTTTATTGAAGGCGCCACCCCCGCGCAATCCAAAGAGCGCCTGGCCGTGCTGCAGAAGATGTACAAGCAATGGCCCTTCTTCAAGACCCTGCTCTCCAACATGGACATGGTGATGGCCAAGAGCGACCTGGCGCTGGCCTCGCGCTATGCCGAGCTGGTGAGTGACACCAAGCTGCGCAAAAAGATTTTCAGTGCCATCGAAGCCGAGTGGCACGCCACCGCGCAAGCGCTGGTGCTGATCACCGGCGAGAAGCAGCGCCTGGCCAACAATGCCTCACTGCAGCGCTCCATCAAGCACCGCTTTCCCTACATCGACCCGCTGCACCACCTGCAGGTGGAGCTGGTGCGCCGCTACCGTGCGGGCATTGCCGACGAGCGCGTGCAGCGCGGCATTCACATCTCGATCAACGGCATTGCGGCGGGCTTGCGCAACACCGGCTAGCGACCAGCTAGCTACTGGCGCCGCCCGTGGCCTTGAGCCCCGTCTTCCAATCGACGCACAGCGTGTAGAGCTGCTGGGCCGCGGGTGAAAGCACCGCCGAGCGGCGCCGTATCAGGCCCACCTTGCGTTTGACCACCGGGTCGACCAGGGGCACGCTGACCAGCAGGGGGTGGTCAGCGGCGGGCATGGCCATGGCGGGCACCACCGCCACACCCAGGCCGGCTTCCACCAGGCCCAGGGTGGTGGTGCCATGCCGGGTCTCATAGGTGCTTTGCGGTTGCGTCTTCACCCCGGCCAGCGCCTGGTCGAGCAGCAGGCGGTTGCCGGACGATTTGCCCACCGCGATGTAGTCATACTGCGCCAGCTCCGACCAGCGCACACGCGGCTTGGCGGCCAGGGGGTGGTCGCGGCGGCAGGCGGCCACAAAGCGCTCCTCCAGCAGCGGCACAAATTCCACATCGCTCTCTTGCGCGCCGATGAAATTCAGGCCGAAGTCGGCCTCACCGCGCGCCACCGCGATCAGCACCTCATTGGCGCTGTCATCCATGATCTTGACGCGGATTTTGGGATAGAGCTGGTGGTAACGCGCGATCACGCTGGACAAAAAATAGCTGACCGCCGAGGGCACACAGGCCACGGTAACCTCGCCCATGCGCGTGGCCGCCACACCGCGTATGCCCAGCAAGGTGGTGTCCAGCGCGTCCAGGATGTGGCGCAGCTGGCGGTCAAAGTCGCGCCCCACGGCCGTCAGGTTCACGCGCCGCGTGGTGCGCTCGAGCAGGCGGGCACCCAGGGCCTGCTCGAGCTTGTCAATGCGGCGGCTGAAGGCGGGCTGCGAAATGTGCACCGATTCGGCCGCCTTGCGAAAGCTGCCGACATCGGCCAGTGCGCGGAAGGCCAGCAAGTCGTTCAGGTCAAAGTTCATGGCCATGGGAGCATCCTTTTTATTGATGCGTATTGTGGATCAATCAATCCCAAATATGCAATTCACAGACGAATCCATCTGGGGGATCATTGGGCACACAAGAAGCAGGAGACAGCACATGACCCATCCCATCACCCGCCGCATGGCGGCCGCCTTTTTGCCTTCGGTAGCGGCCCTGGCCGCCGCGAGCGCCATCGCCTGGCCCGGCCTGGCGCTGGCCCAGGCCCCCATCGTCATCAAGTTCTCGCACGTGGCGGCCATCGAAACCCCCAAAGGCCAGGCCGCCGAGTACTTCAAGAAAATCGTGGAGGAGCGCAGCAAGGGGCAGGTGAAGGTCGAAGTGTTTGCCAACAGCACGCTGTTCAAGGACAAGGAAGAGCTCGAGGCCCTGCAGATCGGGACGGTGCAAATGCTGGCCCCGGTGCCAGGCAAGTTCGGGCCTCTGGGCGTAAAGGAATTCGAGGTGTTTGACCTGCCCTATGTCTTCAAGGACATCAACGCCGTGCACCGCTTTGCGCGCGGCCCCGGTGGCGCCGGGCTGCTGAAGAAACTGGAGTCGCGCGGCGTGGTGGGCCTGTCTTACTGGGACAACGGCTTTCGCGTGATGAGCGCCAACAAGCCCATCCACACCCCCGCCGACATGCGCGGCCTGAAGATGCGCATCAACTCCTCCAAAGTGAACGCGGCCATCATGAAGGCGGCCGGTGCGCAGCCGCAAAGCCTGGCCTTCTCCGAGGTCTACCAGGCCCTGCAGACCGGCGTGGTGGATGGCACCGAAGGCCCGCTGTCCAACCTGTACACGCAAAAGCAGTACGAGGTGCAAAAGCACGTCACCCTGTCGTACCACACCATCAGCAACTACGTGGTGGTGGCCAACAAGAAGTTCTGGGACGGCCTGCCGCCCACCATCCGCACCCTGCTGGAAGTGGCCATGAAAGACGCCACCGAATACAACGACTCCGTGGCCGAGAAGGACGAGGCCGCGGCCCTGGCTGCCATCAAGGCCTCCGGCAAGTCCGCGGTTTACACGCCCACTGCGGCTGAACATGAGGCCTGGGTCAAGACCCTGCAGCCCGTGCATGCCGAGATGGCCGAGCGCGTGGGCGGCAAAGCCTTTATCGACTCCGTCATCGCGGCCTCCGCCAACTAAGCACCTGCGCTTGCCGCACTGCCCGGGCCATTCATGCAAGGGATGGTCCCGGGAAAAGCACGCCCCCACACAGCCCGGAGACACCCCATGAAATTCCTTGACCGACTGGAAGAGACGCTCATCGCGTTTCTGGTCGCTGGCGCCACCGCCATCATCTTTGCCGCGGTGGTGCACCGCTTCCTGGCGTCCTGGCACATCCCGCTGATCCAGGACCTGGCGGTGCAGGTCAACATGTCGTGGGCGCAGGAGCTGTGCATCATCATGTTTGTCTGGATGGCCAAGTTTGGCGCCGCCTATGGCGTGCGCACCGGCATCCACGTGGGCGTGGATGTGCTGATCAACCAGCTGGGCGACAAGAACCGTGGCCGCTTTGTGCTGTTTGGCCTGCTGGCCGGTGCCACCTTCACCGGCATTGTCTCGGTGCTCGGTGGCCGCTTTGTGTGGGAGAACGGCGCGCACTACGCCTTCTTGAATCTGCTGCACCAGATACCCGAAGGGCTGTACCCCGGTCCCACCACGCCAGACCTGGAGTGGCAGACCTGGATCGTCTATTCCGCTATTCCCCTGGGCTCTGCGCTGATGTGCTTTCGCTTCCTGCAAGTGGCCTGGGACTTTGCCCACACCGGTGAACTGCCGCACCACGACCACAGCCATGTCGAAGGCCTGGAAGACGTGGACATTGCCGACCCCTTCCACCCGCTTGAAACCCACACGCCCATCGTCACCACGGGGAGCAAGCAGCCATGAGCACCCTCATCATCCTGGGCCTGCTGATCGCGCTGATGCTCACGGGCATGCCCATCTCGATTTCGCTGGGCCTGACCGTGCTGTCGTTTCTGTTTGCCTTTACCGAGGTGCCAATCGAGTCGGTGGCGCTCAAGCTGTTCACCGGCATTGAGAAGTTCGAGATCATGGCCATACCGTTCTTCATCGTGGCGGGCAATTTTTTGACGCACGGTGGTGTGGCAAAGCGCATGATTGCCTTCGCTACCTCGCTGGTCGGTCACTTCTATGGTGGCCTGGGGCTCTCGGGCGTGGTGGCCTGTGCGCTGTTTGCGGCCATCTCGGGCTCGTCGCCTGCCACTGTGGTTGCGATTGGTTCGATCCTGCTGCCCGCGATGGTGAAGGCCGGTTACCCGATGAAGTTTGGTGCTGGTGTGGTCACAGTGTCGGGCGGGCTGGGGATTCTGATTCCGCCCTCGATTGCCATGATCGTCTACGCGGTGTCGACCAACACCTCGATCGGCGCGCTCTTCATGGCCGGTGTGGTGCCGGGCATCTTCCTGGCCATCCTGCTGGGCCTGACCACCTGGTACATTGCCCGCAAGCACGACTACCCGCGCCAGCCCAAGGCCACCTGGGGCCAACGCTACAAGGCCCTGCGCGAAGCCTTCTGGGGCGTGCTGCTGGTGTTCATTGTGATGGGCGGCATTTACTCGGGCGTGTTCACGCCGACTGAAGCCGCTGCCGTGGCCGCCGTGTATGCCTTTGTGATTGCCGTCTTTGTCTACAAGGACATGGGGCTGCGCGATGTGCCCAAGGTGCTGATCGGCTCGGCCAACATGAGCGCGATGCTGCTCTACATCATCACCAATGCGGCGCTGTTCTCCTTCCTGATGTCCTACCAGCATGTGCCTGAGCAAATGGCCAACTGGATGCTGGCGCAGGGCCTGGGCATGGTGTCCTTCCTGCTGATTGCCAACATCCTGCTGCTGGCGGCGGGCAACTTCATGGAGCCCACCTCCATCATCCTGATCCTGGCGCCCATCCTGTTCCCGATTGCCACGCAGCTGGGCATCAACCCGATCCACTTCGGCATCATCATGACCGTCAACATGGAGATCGGCATGTGCCACCCGCCGGTGGGCCTGAACCTCTATGTGGCCTCCGGCATCACCAAGATGGGCATCACCGAGCTCACCGTGGCCGTCTGGCCCTGGCTGCTGACCATGCTGGGCTTCCTGGTGTTGGTGACCTACTGGGCGCCCCTGACCCTGTGGTTCCCGCGCTGGCTGGGAATGATGTAACTGCCCAACCCATACCCACAAGGAAACCACCCATGCAAGCCACAGACTGGATTGGCCGCTCCGAGCAGGTCAGCGACACGGCCACCCCCACCCCCTACGCCGCCCTGTCGGCCACGCTGGACCGCGAGGCCACGCGCCCGGCCAGCGGCACGCCGCTGCCGCCGCTCTGGCACTGGCTGTACTTTTTGCCGCTCTACCGCCAGTCCGAAATCGGTGCCGATGGCCACGCCAAGCGCGGCGGCTTTTTGCCACCGGTGCCGCTGCCACGGCGCATGTGGGCGGGCAGCCAGTTCACGTTCCACCAGCCGCTGCACATTGGCGACGCGCTGGAGCGCACCTCGACGATTGACAACGTGAGCGAAAAATCCGGTCGCACCGGGCCTTTGGTGTTTGTGAAGGTGCGCCACGAAATCCGCCGCGCGGGCGAGGCGGATGTTGCGCTCACCGAGTTCCACGACATCGTCTACCGCGAGGCCGCGCAGCCCGGCGCTGTGGAGCCCCCACCCCAAGCCGCGCCCGCCACGGCCACCTGGGAAAAGCGCTGGGTGCCCGATGACGTGCTGCTGTTTCGCTACTCGGCCCTGACCTTCAACGGCCACCGCATCCACTACGACCGCAAGTACGTCACCGAAACCGAGGGCTACCCCGGCCTGATCGTGCACGGCCCCCTGATCGCCACCTTGCTGCTGGACCTGCTGCGCCACCAGATGCCCGAGGCCGAGGTGCTGAGCTACCGCTTTCGCGCCGTGCGCCCGGTGTTTGACATCCACCCCTTTTTCGTCTGCGGCGCGCTGCAGGCCGATGGCAAAACGGTCCAGCTCTGGGCCAAAGACCACGAGGGCTGGTTGACCATGGACGCCACCGCCCTCATTCGCTAAGGACACGCCATGCGACCCCTTGAAGGAATTACCGTTGTCACGCTGGAGCATGCGATTGCAGCCCCGTTTGCCACGCGCCAGCTGGCCGATCTGGGCGCGCGCATCATCAAGATCGAGCGCCCCGGCGTGGGCGACTTTGCGCGCGGCTACGACAAGCGGGTGCGCGGCATCGCCTCGCACTTTGTCTGGACCAACCGCAGCAAAGAAAGCCTGACGCTGGATGTCAAGCACCCCGAGGCCGCCAAGCTGCTGCAGCGCCTGGTGCTGGAAAAAGCCGATGTGGTGGTGCAAAACCTGGCGCCC
>CANCCF010000226.1 GCA_947374485.1 Comamonadaceae bacterium
CCGACCAGAAAGTTGCGCACCTCGGTGCGGCCGAAGTTGTAGATCAGCGTGTTCCAGTCCTGGTGAAAGCCTTCCTTGGGGTCGGCGTATTCGTACAGGTGGGTGCCGTCAAACTCGGCCAGGCCGTGCGCGTCGCTGGGGAAGTGGGCGGGCACCCAGTCGAGGATCACGCCCAGGCCGGCGTCGTGCGCGGCGTCGACAAAATCGCGGAATTCTTCGGGCGTGCCAAAGCGCGCGGTGGGCGAGAACAGGCCCAGCGGTTGATAACCCCAGGAGCCGTCAAAGGGGTGCTCGCTGACGGGCAGCAGCTCCAGGTGGGTGAAACCCATTTCTTTCGCATAGGGCACGAGGCTGGTGGCGAGCTCGCGGTAGGTGAGCCAGCGCCAGCCGTCGGCCTTGCGCCAGGAGCCCAGGTGCACCTCGTAAATGCTCATGGGCTGCTCGAACGCATTGGCCACTGCGCGGTCAGCGCGCAGGGGGCGCCGGGGCATCAGTGGATAGACCACGCTGGCCGTGTCGGGCCGCATTTGCGATTGGAAAGCGTAGGGGTCGGCCTTGAGCGCAATCACGCCGGTGGCACCCAGGATCTCGAACTTGTAGATATCGCCCTGGGCCAGGCCGGGAATGAAAATTTCCCACACGCCGCACTCGCGGCGCAGGCGCATGGGGTGGCGCCGTCCGTCCCATTGGTTGAAGCTGCCCACCACCGAGACGCGCTTGGCGTTGGGCGCCCAGACCGCGAAGCTCACACCTTCCACACCCAGCAAGGTGGTCAGATGTGCACCCAGACATTCAAAGGGGCGCTGGTGCGAGCCTTCACCCAGCAGCCACACGTCCATTTCCTGCAGCACAAAGGGGAAGCGGTAGGCGTCTTCCAACGTCTGTGTGTGGGGCGTGGTGCGTTCGGGCGACGCGGCCCATTCGATGTGCAACTGGTAGTCAAAGCGCGCGGCGGCGCCAGGGACCTGGCCGCTGAAAACGGCGCTGTCATCCACGGGCAAGAGGGTGGCACGGGCGGCGCCACTCTGGCGGTCGAGCACGGTAACGGTTTGGGCGCCGGGCAGCACCGCGTTGACCCAGATGGTGCCGGCGCTTTCGTGCATGCCCAGGACACTGAATGCATCGCCGTGGTCGGCCCGCATGAGGGCGGAAATATCATTGGCAGTCAGCATGGTTTTCGGGTCCGTTGGGGTCTGTGCAGGTTAGCAAGACAGTATTGACTTGCAAATCATGTGCCACCCATAGGCTATACCCTTAAAGGGGGCGTGTGGCCAGAGAACGAACGCGGTACGTAACCCAATTAACGGCTGCGCCCGGCCCGGTACGAGGCCTTGTCACTCACCTTGGGTGAGCCCTTGGCGCCGATGTTCACGCCATGGCCCAAGCCATCGGCGGCGGCCAGCCGCGCCATGGCTTTGCCGGCATGGGCGTGGGTGATGGCCAGGCCCAGCGCGTCGGCGGCGTCGGTGCCGGGCAGGCCGCTCAGGGAAAGCAGGCGTTTGACCATCTCCTGGATCTGGGTTTTTTGCGCCCGCCCGTGGCCCGCCACCGCCTGCTTCATCTGCAGCGCGGTGTACTCGGCTACGGCCAGGTTGTTGGTCACCAGCGCCGTGATCAGCGCGCCGCGCGCCTGGCCCAGCAGCAGGGTGGACTGCGGGTTGACGTTGACAAACACGATCTCCACCGCCGCGCAGTCTGGCTGGTAGCGCTGCACCACCTCGGCAATGCCGTCAAACAGCACCTTGAGCCGCGCGGGCAGGGCGTGCGTGTCCAGGTGCTGGGTGCTGATGGTGCCACTGGCCACATAGCGCAGCTGCCCGCCTTCTTCGTCCACCACGCCGAATCCGGTGGTGCGCAGGCCGGGGTCGATACCGAGTATTCGCATGCAGGGATGATAGTGGGGTGATTGGGTTCAATTACATTGCGCGAATGTCACCAACCGTTGTACGTGATGGGTAGTTCAGGCTATTCTTCTTTTCACGCGAAGAAACGCGGATTCACGTACATGTTTCCCATCCGGACGGAGAAGCCAAATTCTGGCTTTTGCCCCAAATGGTGCTGGCGACTTCCACAGGGCTTTCGGCCAGGCAATTGCGCGACGCACATGCCGTAGTCGAAACCCATTTGAAGGAAATTGAAAATGCCTGGCACCACCACTTCGGCGGCTGAAGTTACCAATGTCTCCAGGCACGGCTTTTGGTTGTTGCTGGGTTCGGAAGAGCAGTTGGTTCCGTTCGCGCAATTCCCCTGGTTCAAGGCGGCGGCAATTGAGCAGCTCACAGACCTTCAGTGGCCAACGGTCGACCATCTGTATTGGCCGCAACTGGATGTGGACCTGTCGGTTGCTTCCATTCGAAATCCAGCAGCATTCCCCCTGGTGTCCGGACAAACCGGCCACGAATAGGCACTACAAATCAAAGTACCAGCGCGCCGAGTGAAAAAACACCGGTGCCGCAAAGCACAGCGCATCCACCCGGTCCAGCAGGCCACCGGCTCCGGTGCTGGCGCGGCCCTGCAGGCCCCAGCTAGGGATGCCACGGTCGCGCTTGAGGGCTTTCATGGCAAAGTGGCCGAGGGAACCGGCCAGGCAGGCGATGAAGGAGAAGGCAAAGGCCGTACCCGGCACCCACGGGGTGATGCCCGCAAGCGCTGCGCCAAGCAGGCTGGCAGTGAGCATGCCCATGCACCAGCTGCTCCAGTGAAAACTGCTGCTGATGGCCGGCGCCACGGGTTTGCTTTTGAGCCAGCGCCCCACCAGATGCTGGGTCACCATGCACACCTGCACCACCAGCACCAGAAAGAACACCATGAAGGCATTGCGGTGGTCGTAGCCGGGAAAGTGCAGCATGAGTAGCGCGGGCACATGGCTCATGCCGTAGATACAGACCATGATGCCCCACTGCAGCTTGGCGTTGCGCTCCAGGAAGTGCTGCGGATCATTGCCCAAGGCACTGACCACCGGCAAGGCCAGAAATACAAACACCGGGATGAACACCGCAAACATGTCGAAGTGCTCGGCATAGACCAGCCAATACTGCAGCGGCAGCACCCCAAAAAACGCCAGCACCAGGCTGCGGTGGTCGCCCCGGCGCGTGGGGGAGAGCGTCAAAAACTCGCGCAGCGCAAAGAAAGACAGGCTGCCAAAGAGGGTAAGCGCCACTCGGTTGCCCACCATCCAGCCCAGCCAGAACACCAGCACCATCAGCCAGCTGGAGCGGATGATGCCGTTGATGCTGTCCAGGTGGGCGCGGCGTCGGCGCGCCTGTTCTTCGTCGGCAAATTCCTTGATGGAGAAGGCAAAGGAGGTCACGCTGGCCAGCAGCAGCAGGCCGAAGACCAGCACAAACAGGGCACCGATCTGTTGCGTGGGCGTGAGGTTTTTCAGATAGAAATACATGGGCAATACGCTGCGGGTGGCTCAGACATCGCGCAGGGCGATTACAGCGGCACGTGCGCGCTCCAGAAAGGGCTTGCAGGCCTCACCCGGCTGCACCTGCACCGGCGCACCAAAGGTCACCGAGCACAGAATGGGCACCGGCACCACCTCGCCCTTGGGCAGCACGTGCTGCACGTTGTTGATCCAGGCCGGTACCAGCACCGCCTGCGGGCATTTGCGTGCCAGGTTGTAGAGCCCGGCCTTGAAGGCCTGCGGCTCACCCGCGTGGCCGCGTGTGCCCTCCGGGAACAGGATGATGGAGTCGCCCTGGCCCAGCGCGTCGATGAGCGGCTCCAGCGGGTCTTCGTCAGCCGTGCGCTCGCGCGACACGTAGATGACGTTGAACACTTGGGTGGTGAGCCACTGCTTGAAGGGCGTTTTGGTCCAGTAGTCGCGCGCGGCAATGGCGCGCGTGCTGTGGCGCAGTTCCTTGGGCAGTGCGGCCCAGATCATCACCAGATCGGCATGGCTTTGGTGGTTGGCAAAGTAGATGCGCTGCTCGGCCTTGGGTGGGCAGCCGTACCAGCGCGCCTGCGCGCCGGTCAGCAGCCGGATGAGCCCGAGCAAGAACAAGGACATCAACTTCGCGCCCATGGCCTGCAACTCAGATGCCCAGACTGTGCAGGCTGACCAGCCCCTTGGGCGTGCGCAACTGCACCGTGATGTTGGCCGGGCCGCTGTCCAGCGCCACGCCTTCGAGCCCCAGCGCCGCATAGGCTGCGGCCAGTTTGTCGGCTGATGGGTGGCTGATGGCCACGCTTTGCAAGGACACGCCGGAGCGCGGCAGGCTGTTGCGCGGGTGCAGGCGCATGGGCTCGGCCTCGTCTGCCTTGCCCCACTGGATCAGGGTCGGCAGGGCACCGTTGAAGAGCCGCTGGCCGTCGTCGCGCACGGTGATTTGCCAATGCAGCACACCCTTGCGCGTGTGGCGTTTGGCGTGCACGGCCGGGCCCGGGTCCACGCCGTGGCCCTTGAGGGCGATGCGCGCCGCATGCAGGTCGTCGGTGTTTGCAACAAAGTGGATCAGGCGCGGCTCGGAGGCCACGGCGGCCTGCACGGACGTGTCGTCCATGTCAAACCAGCGCTTGCCCTGCACCGGGCCCTTGGCGCCTGGATCGATGGCAATGATTTCGAGATAGGCAAAGGGGTGGGTGGGCGTGGCGATTTTGAGCAGGCGGTTGTGGGTGCCGTACTGCGCATGTTCGCCGCCGGGGCCGGGCGTTACACCCAGCGTGGCTTCGCACCACTGCACGCCTTGTTCCAGGCTTTTGGCCAGCACCACGAGGTGGTCGAGTTGGGTTTTCATGGCGTGGACCATACCACCGGGCAGACCCGCCAAAAGTCTCAGGGCAGCCGGGCGTCCCCAATGCGCGCCGCGATCACCCCGGCACGCGCGCTCAGGTAGGCCGAATTGGGCGTCTTCTCGAAAAATTTGGGCCGCGGCAGCATCACCACCAGGCGCGCGGCCTCATAACTGCTGAGCCTGGCTGCGGGTTTGCGGAAGTAGTGCTGGGCGGCGGCTTCGGCGCCGAACACGCCTTCGCCCCATTCCACGCTGTTGAGGTAGATCTCCAGAATGCGCTGTTTGCTCAGCAGCAGTTCCAGCGCCATGGTCAGCACAAACTCCTGGCCCTTGCGCAACAGGGTGCGCTCACCGGACAAGAACAGGTTCTTGGCGAGTTGCTGGGTGATGGTGGAGCCGCCCACCACCTTGGGTGGCCTCAATGTGCCCTTTTTCTCGGCACGCTGCTCGGCTTTGGCGTTCTTGTTCCAGGCCTTTTCCAGCGCGTCCCAGTCCACGCCGTCGTGGCTGCTGAAACCGTCGTCTTCGGAGGCGATGACGGCGCGCTTCAGGTTGTCGGGGATCTGTGCATAGGGCACCCAGTGCTGGCTCCAGGGCAGTGCGCCTTGGTTGCTGGCAATGCGCCAGGCCTCGGAGCGCTGGAAGGCGGTGGATTGCGGGTCGGCCACGGCCATCAGCGCAATGCGGCCGATGAAATAAACCTGCAAGGCCAGCAGGGCCAGCACGCACAGGCCCAACCAGCGCCACACCGCTTTCATGCGGCCCTCATGGTGCGGCGCTGACCCGGGCTTGCAGCGTCTCGTCACGGGTGAAGCGAAAGCGCGACACCACCACAATCTGGTCCGCCTGCTTGCGCATCCCGGGGCTGAAGGGGCCAAACGGCCCGGCTGTGCGGGCAATGGCTGCGGCGCGCCGGTCCAGCACCGCATTGCCCGAGCTTTGTACCACCTCGGTATCGAGCACGCGCCCGTCGAAGTTGACGGTGACGACCATGGTCAGGTCGCCATACAGCTTCTTGCCATTGGCGGTGGGGAAGTTTTCGGTGCCGCGGTCTTCAATGGCGTGACGCAGGTTGTCGTAGTACACCGCCTCCACCCTTTCCATGGTGGCCGGGCTGATGTAGCGCTTGCGCGGGCGCGAGTTTTCGCTGTTGATGCGCCGCTCGATCTCGGCCAGCAACTTGGCGAGTTGCTGGCGCTTTTCTTCGCGCTGGCTTTGCTCGGTCTGGTTGCTCAGGTCTTTCGGGTTGGGCGGCGGCAGGTTGGCCATTTGCTGCTTGAGGTTGGCCAAGAGCACGCTTTGCTGCTCCTGCATGTTTTGCAGCCTGCTGGCACTGACCGTTTCCTGGGTTTCGCCGCTGTCGGTCAGCTCGGACGGGGGCAGCGGGCTGGTGGCGCGCCCGGCTTCGGCATCGCCGCCACCGGCCAACGAGGCCTGGGCGATGGCCTTGG
>CANCCF010000227.1 GCA_947374485.1 Comamonadaceae bacterium
CGCTCGGTGGCGTAAAACGCCTGCAGTTCGGTGCCGGGCGAGCTGGCCGCGCTGGAGGCACTGCCAGAGCTTCCGAACGGCGCGTTTGTAGTCAGGGCCGGGGCGGGTGCCAAAGCCCCCAGCAGGGGCACACTCAAAATGCCCGCAAAGGCCAGCGTGGCAAAGCGCAACCTGCGCGCCAGCAGGGTATAGAGCAGCACCAGCACCGCCAGGCCCGCCAGCGCCTCCGGCTTGACCACGCGTTGCAGCAGTTCCAGCAGGTAGCTGGTGCTGAAGCCGCCAATCGCGCCCAGCTGCGACCACACGCGCTCGGGGTTGGGCAAGAACGAGTCGTGGTAAAGCAGTGCCGCAGCCAGCGGCCAGACCAGCAGCGTGCGCAAGCGCTGCCAGCGCCCGGCGGGCAGGGGCCAGAACGCAGCCAGCGCCAGCAGCAGGTTGAGCGCCCAGTGAAAGCCCAGGTACTTGCCGTAATACAAACCGGTCTTGAGCAGGAAATACAGGCCGAGGTAGCTCATGGCTGCGCTGCCTCTGCTGCGCTGCGCCGGTCTGCCAGGCTGCGGGCGTAACCACGCAGCGACTGCCCCAGCTTCCAGTAACCCGCCAGGCCCAGCAGGGCAATTTCCTTCAGGCCCTGCAGAGGCCGGTCGGCATCCTGGGTCTCTTTCCAGTTCAGCCAGGCGTCGGGTCGGGCAAAGGTGCACTGCACCAGTTGCACGCGCTGGCGGTGGCTCAGGTCCTCAAACTGCAAGCCCAGCACCTGCGGCTTGCTGATCAGCACCTGGGCCGAAAAACTGTGCTCCTGGGCGTCGGCCCACAGGCTTACATGGATGCGCTCACCCGCCTGCGCCAGCACACCCTCGGGCACGCGCAGGCCCAGACCCGTCATGGAGTAGTCCAGGCATTCGCAGTGCACGGCCTGGCCGTTGTCCAGATACAGCACGGCGGGCAGGCGGGTCTCCACCCGGTGGGTGCGGCGCACCTGGCGCGTCTCGGAAGCCACGCCCATGGCGGCGCCCAGGATCAGCATGCTGTAGGTGGTCCAGGCCAGGTTCAGCGCCACGGTGCCGGTCTCATGCACATTGAACACGAACAGGCGCAGCAGGCCCATCACAAAGGCCGCCAGGTTCAGCAGCACCAGCAGGCTGTAGGGTGCGGAGATGACCCAATCGAAATACGACCTGGACACCAGGCCGCCCTTGGCCGTGACCTTGAAGCTGCCCGCCTGCGGCCGTACCATGGCCAGCGCGGTGGGCACCATCACGTAGGCGGCCAGCACCGTTTCGTACACATCGGCCCAGAAGGTATGGCGGCTTTCCCCCTGCAGGTGTGCGTTGGCAATGTTGGACAGCAGGATGTAGGGCACCACATACAGCGCCAGCGTGGCCGCGTTGGCGTTGATCACGTGCCATTCAAAAAACAGGTAGGCCATGGGTGCGGTCAGAAACACCAGGCGCGGCAGGCCAAAGAAGAAGTGCAGCATGGCCGTGGAATAGCACAGGCGCTGCCACAGGCTCAGGCCCTTGCCCAGCATCGGGTTGTCGAGCCGGAAGATCTGCGCCATGCCACGCGCCCAGCGGATGCGCTGGCCCACGTGGGCCGACAGGCTCTCGGTGGCCAGGCCCGCGGCCAGCGGCTGGTTGAGGTAGGCCGAGGTGTAGCCACGGCGGTGCAGTTTCAGCGCAGTGTGGGCGTCTTCGGTCACGGTCTCGACGGCAATGCCGCCAATTTCCAGCAGCGGACCGCGCCGGATGATCGCGCAGGAGCCGCAGAAGAAGGCGGCGTTCCAGAAGTCGTTGCCGTCCTGGATCAGGCCGTAAAACAGCGAGCCCTCGTTGGGCACGCGCCGGAAGGTGCCCAGGTTGCGCTCGAACGGGTCGGGCGAGAAAAAGTGGTGCGGCGTTTGCAGCATGGCGCACTGCGGCTCGCGCTGCAGCCAGCCGACGCAGGTCTTGAGAAAGACACGGGTGGGGATGTGGTCGCAGTCAAAAATGGCGACCAGTTCGCCATCCGTCAGGTGCAGCGCATGGTTCAGGTTGCCCGCCTTGGCGTGCCGGTTGTCGGGCCGCTCCATGTAGTGCACGCCCACCGCTTCGGCATAGTCGCGGAACTCCGGGCGCCGCCCGTCGTCGAGCAGGTAGATGCGCAGCTTGTCCTTGGGCCAGTCCAGCCCCAGGGCTGCCAGCACCGTGGGCTGCACCACGCTCAGGGCTTCGTTGTAGGTGGGTATAAACACGTCGACCGTGGGCCAGCTTTCTGGGCTGCCCACCAGCGGCACCGGGCTGCGCTTGAGCGGCCAGGCGGTTTGCACAAAGCCCAGCAGCACGATCAGCCAGGTGTAGGCCTCGGCCGCCAGCAGGCCATAGCCCAGCAGGGTCTCGGTGGTGGTGTCAAAGTCCAGCGTGGAGCTCAGGCGCCACCACACATAGCGGCCCAGCGTGATCATGCTCACGCAGGCCAGCGCCAGCGACGGGTAGCGCCCCGGCAGGCGGCGCAGCACCATGGCCAGGGCCCAGCACATGGCCATGAAAAAGAGCTGGCCCATGGCGTTGAAGGGGGTGGTCAGCACCACCGCGGCCAGCACCACAATGCTGGCCAGCAGCAATGCCTGTACGCCCCGCATGTCCACCCAAGGCACCAGAAAGGCCTCCACACGCAAGCCAGTGGCCACGAAGATCGGGCGCTTTGCCAGTCGCTCCAGTGCGGCCATGGCGGCGCGCAGCGGCCAGGTCAGGGCATAGGCAAGGGCAGACAGGCTCCGGCCCAACTGCAAGATGCCAAAGCAAAGCCACACCCAGAGCTTGCGTATCGCGGCTTGCAGATCGACGCCCAGTGGCACGCGTTGCTCGGGTGGCAACCAAAACAGGCACTGCAGCCAGTCAGACCATCTGGCGGGCTCGCGCACGCCTAGCTGCCGGGCCAGCCACGCCACGGCGGTGCGCAGGTTCATTCTGGAACTCCCAAGCCGAAATTGCCTTGCGCCAGCAACCAGCGCGCAATGCCGTTGAGGTCATGGGCCGATTGCGATTGCGGCGCATGCACGGTGACGCAGTGGGCCGCCGCCAGCGCCGCAGAAACACTTTCATCATCGTGCAGCACATAGGGCGCCAGCCGATCGGCCCACTGCAGTTGCAGGGTTTCGAGCGCCTGGCTTTGCGATGCGCGGCCCGGGTTGAAGCGTGTGGCCAGCAGGGCCACGGCCGCACCGGGCCGGGCCTGTGACAGCAACGCCTGTATTTGCGTACGCAGCAGGGGGGCGCGCGGCGTGGCGTCCAGGCACACCACCACCAGTTCGGCACAGGCCAGGGCCTGCGAGGCCAGCGTTTGGGGCCATGTGGGCGCGTCCAGCAGCACCACGCAGCTGCCATCGAGTTCCGTGGCGCGCAGCTGCCGCTCCAGCCACTGCGGGTCTTGCGCCAGTGCACGGTCCAGGGTGACCTGGCTGGTGGGGCTGGTCGGGGCGCCATAGGGCAAAAAGCGCACCTGGCTGGAGTTTTCCAGGGCCGCCTCGGCCCACCACTGGCCCGCCTCGGCACTGGCCGACCAGCCTGCAGCGGTGCTGCGGGTCTGGCCCAGGTGCAGGCCCAGGCTGTTTTGCATGCACAGGTCCACCGCCAGGCAGGCCTGGCCGCCAGCGCTCCACAGGCTGGCCAGGTTGGCCACCACCGTGGTCTGGCCGGTGCCGCCCAGTGGCGAGACAAAGGCAATGCAGCGCGGGGCGGTGCTCATGCTGCCTCCTCGGGTTTGGCGGCTTGGGCCGCGTCTGTGGGGTCCGCTGCGGCGGCGGCCGGCGCATAGGCGCGCAGGTATTTCCAGCGCGGCGTGTACAGGCCGCTGCGCAGGCCCAGCCAGCGCAGCGCATGCCACAGCGGCCAGGCCAGCACCAGGCCGAGCAGCAAATAAGCCAGCAAGCTAAGCAGCATGAACGGCTCCTTGGGGCTGCGTTGCGCCGCGGCGCGCCAGGGGTCGGGCGTGCACCGTAGGGCTGGGTAGGGCGAGCTCCACAGTGGCGGCGTCAGCCGGTTCGGGCAGTGCATGCAAGGCACCCACGGTCCGGATGGGCGCAGCCGACGGACCCGCGCCCGGCGCGGCGCTCTGCGGCGCACTGGCTGTGCGCGTGCTGCGGTAGGCGCTGTAGTCGGGCACGCCCTTGCGCGCGGCTTCGCGCAGCGCACGCAGCACCGCCTGCACACCGTCCACCGAGCCAAAGAGCGTTTGCCCGGCAAACAACTCGCTGGGTGCGATGGAGAACAGGCGCGCCAATGCCGGGTCCACATCGGTCTCGGCGCAGGCGAACATGAAGACGTAGAGGGCGTTCTGGTCGGTGCTGAGCACGTCACCGTCGCGCAGGGCCACGCAGGCCTGGATCGCATCGAGGTGCGCCACATGGCGCTGCATGGTCAGGCGCAAAAAGCTGTGCCGCAGGCCGCGTGGGCCGGTACGCCCCAGCATGGCCTGCACGCTGTCACAAAACGCCAGGGTGGGCAGGTAGCCGCGCACCGGGTCGGGCATGAAGCCCGCGCGTGCAGAGGCAAAGTCGGCGGGAATGGCATGCACAAAGGTTTCGTCGTTCATGTCGTCAAGCTGGCGCAGCAGGCGCGCAAAGCCGACCTCGCGGTACACCACATGGTTGGCACCCAGGTTGAGCAAGGCCTGCTCCAGGTTGCTGCGCAATTTGTCCTGGGTTTCATAGACCACAATTTTCAGGCTGCGCCCGCGCTGGCTGCGCAACTGGTACACCGTATGCAGCAGGGCGTCCTGCTGCTGGGTGACGCCCGAGTGCAGCAGCACGGTGGCGCCTACCGCGTCGGCGGCAGCGGCCAGCATCCCGGGCAGGTCTTCGACCAAGGTCCAGTTGGCAGGCACGGCGCGCTGTCCGGCGACGGCCGCTTGCGTGGCTATGACGCGGAACTGGTCGGGGGCCTCCACCAGGTGCTGGTCGGCGCCCTGGGTCTGGCTGCCGTCATAGGCCAGGCGCGGGTTGTCCGCGGCCTGGCGCAGGCCCAGGCGCAGCTCAAAAATCGGGCCGTCGCTGCCATTCCAGCGCTCCACAAACAGCAGTGGGCCGCGCGGCTGGCTGCCCAGCAGCGCCACATGCTGGAACACGGTGGCCAGGCTGCGCAGGGGGCCAAGCACCTGCTCGGCGCCGTCCCACGCATTGAAGGCAAACACCACCGGGCGCGTGCGGCGTTGGCACCAGTTGCCAATCTGGCGACCCCATTGCTGCACTGCGGCCACGCTGGGCCCCAGTTGCGCCTCGGGTGAGGCCAGCACCACGAGGGCGTGCGCGGCACAGAGTCCTGCTTGCTGCAATTCGCCAAACACGGCGTGCATGGCGACCGGCGCGCGGGCCTGCGACAGTGCGTCGGCCATCAGCCATACGCCCAGGCGGCGTTGGTCATGGGCCAGCGCCAGTGCGGGCTGTTGCAGCAACGCATCCACGCTGGCCTGGCTTTGGGCCAGCAAAAACACCGGCCCTTGCAGCAACAGGTCTTGCAGCAGCGCCTGGGCCCACAGCAGGCCCGGGGCCGGACCCGGCGTTTGTCCCCCTGGCAGCCCTGGTGCTCCGTCCTGCCAGGCCAGTGCCACCGGTGTTCCCACCGGCAACTGGCCCAAGCCCTGGGGCAGGGCATCAAGTCCCAGGCCACTGGGCGTGGCCACTTGTGGCTTGCTGCCCAAGCGGAGCAGGCTGTGCCAGAAGCTTGGACGGTTCAGGGTGCCGGGCATGGGGGGGGCTGCGGGGGTGGGCATGGTTGAAAGGGCTTGAAGCGGGCTAAAACTGCGAATAGGCCTGCACGGGGCGCGGCCGCTGGGCCAGGGGTTCGCGCACCGGGTCGAACACATAGCGGGCATACAGCAGCACGTTCAGCGGCGTGTAGTAGTCGGACACCTCGCGCCCTATCGATCCGCCAATGGCCAGGTTGGGAGTGACCTGGTACTCCGCCACGCCACTGGCGGCCCAGCCGGTGCCGTTGCTGCCACCGGCGCCGAACACGCGGTTGTCACGCTGCTGCATGCTGGCGTTGGCGGGGTAGTAGTTGGTGGCACTGCTGAAGCTGTCGGACATGGAGACCGAG
>CANCCF010000228.1 GCA_947374485.1 Comamonadaceae bacterium
ATGCGCCCCCACACAAAGCAAGCCATCCATGTCTGACACCACCTCCGCCGCGCCCGCCTCCACCCCCGCACCGCAAGACGAAAACCAGTTGATTCTGGAGCGCCGTGAAAAACTCAAGGCCCTGCGCCAGGCGCAGCAGGACGGCGGCGGTGTGGCCTTCCCCAACGACTTCCAGCCCAGCCACAAGGCCGAGCAGCTGTTTGCCGAATACGACTCGCACGCCACCGAGATCCTGGCGGGCATGAATGTCACCGCCAAAGTGGCCGGGCGCATGATGCTCAAGCGCGTCATGGGCAAGGCCAGCTTCTGCACCTTGCAGGACGCTTCGTTTGGTAGCAGCGGCGGGCGCATCCAGATTTATGTGAAGGGCGAGGACGTGGGCGAAGCGCTGTACGCCGCCTTCAAGCACTGGGACCTGGGCGACATCGTGGCCGCCGAGGGCTTGGTGTTCAAGACCCGCACCGGCGAGCTCTCCATCCACGCCAGCAGCCTGCGCCTCTTGACCAAGAGCCTGCGCCCCATGCCGGACAAGTTCCACGGCATCAACGACCAGGAAGTGAAGTACCGCCAGCGCTATATCGACCTGATGACCGACGAGTCCTCACGCAAGCGCTTTGTGGCGCGCAGCAAGGCCGTGAGCGGCATCCGCGAGTTCATGGTGCAGCACGGCTTTCTGGAGGTGGAGACACCCATGCTGCACCCCATTCCCGGTGGAGCCAACGCCAAACCCTTCACGACACACCACAACGCGCTGGACCAGCAAATGTTTTTGCGCATCGCGCCCGAGCTCTACCTCAAGCGCCTGATCGTGGGCGGCTTTGACCGGGTGTTCGAGATCAACCGCAACTTCCGCAACGAAGGTATTTCGGTCCGCCACAACCCCGAGTTCACCATGATGGAGTTCTACGCGGCCTACTGGAACTACCAGGACTTGATGACCTTCACGGAGCAACTGGTGCGCGACGCCGCCATCAAGGCCGGTGACTCCCTGCAGCTCACCTACGGCGGCAAGCCGGTGGACCTGGCCCAGCCCTTCGAGCGCCTGACGATCCTCGAGGCCATTGCCAAGTACACCGATGCAGGCGAGGGTGTCTATGACGCCACCTGGCTGACCAACGCCCTAAAGAAGCTGGGCCACACCGAGGCCAAGCACCACCTCTCCACCCGCAGCCTGGCCAGCCTGCAGGTGCTGTACTTTGAAGAGACGGTGGAAGACAAGCTGTGGCAGCCCACCTTCATTTGCGAGCACCCGGTGGAGATTTCGCCGCTGGCGCGCGAGAGCGACACCAAGCCGGGTGTGACCGAGCGCTTTGAGCTCTACATCACCGGGCGCGAGTTCGGCAATGGCTTCAGCGAACTCAACGACGCCGAAGACCAGGCCGCACGCTTCCAGTCGCAGGTGGATGCCAAGGACAGCGGCGACGACGAAGCCATGCACTTTGACCACGACTTTGTGCGTGCACTGGAATACGGCATGCCCCCCACCGGCGGCTGCGGCATTGGTATAGACCGCCTGATGATGCTGCTGACCGACAGCGCCAGCATCCGCGACATCATTCTGTTTCCCGCCCTGCGCCGCGAAGCGTAAAGCCAATCACCCGGCGCCATGGAGGACAGCGAGGCAGCGCAGGTCCATGCCGACAGGGCCTGGGCGCTGGACCAGAGCGGCGACGTCGGCGGGGCTGAACGCAGCTACCGCGCAGCACTCGCTCATGCGCCCTATAGCGCGACCCTGCACCTGAACCTGGGCGCCCTGCTCGCCCAGCAAAAGCGCCATGGCGAGGCCGAGGCCTGCTATGCCGCAGCGCTCGCGCTGGAGCCGCAGTCGAGCGCCGTGTGGTCCAACCTCGGTGCCCTCCATCTGGCCCTGAAAAACGAGGACACCGCCGACGCCTGCCTGCGCCAGGCCATGGCGCTGGATGCAGACAACCGCCGCGCACGCTTCAACCTGGCGTATCTGCAACTGCGCCATGGCCACTGGGAAGAAGGCTGGGCGCTGTTTGAGGCGCGCGACTGGTACAGCGCCATGGAGCAGCACGTCACCTGCCCGCGCTGGCAGGGCCAATCTTTGCAAGACCAGTCGCTGCTGGTGTGCTTTGAGGCAGGCCATGGCGACGTGATCCAGTTCTGCCGCTACCTGCCGCTGCTAAAGGCCCGTGGCGCCCTGCATATCACCCTGCTCTGCCACCCAGCCCTCACGCCGCTGCTGCGCGGTCTGGACGGGCTGGATGCCGTGTGCGGTCTGGATGAGGCCCTGCCCGCCACAGCCTTCGATTATTGGATGCCGCTGATGAGTGCGCCCTGCCACTTCGCAACGCGCGTGGACTCTGTACCCGCGCAGCTGCCCTATCTGCACGCCGACCCCGAGCGCGTGGCACGCTGGTCGCACCGCCTGCCTGCGACCGGGCAGCTGCGGGTGGGCCTGGTCTGGAAGGGCAACCCGGACTTTGAAAACGACGACCAGCGTTCACTCCCGCATCTGCAGACCCTGGCGCCGCTGTGGCAGGTGCCGGGCGTGCAGTTTGTCAGCCTGCAAAAAGGTGCGGGCGAAGACCAAGCGGTCGCACGGAGGATGGAGCAACCCTTGCTGGACTTGGGCGGCAGCATGCAGAATTTTGCCGATGCCGCCGCCCTCATCCGCTGCCTCGATCTGGTCATCACGGTGGACACGGCCATGGCCCATCTGGCGGGTGCTTTGGGCAAACCCTGCTGGCTGCTGCTGCCCTGGTACATGACCGACTGGCGCTGGGGATCCGAAGGTGCTGCTTCTGTGTGGTACCCGCAGGTGATGCGCCTGTTTCGCCAAGGCGCTGATGCAGGCTGGGCGCCGGTGATTGAAAAACTGGTGCTGGCGCTGCTGGAACGGACCAAGGCGCAACACAACCCTTGAACGCAGACAGCGGCCGCTATCATGCGGGTCCGCCGAATACTCCACCCATGCAAAACCAATCCGCCCGCGGCATTCTGTACCTGTGTCTGGGCGTCTTCATCTTCTCGCTGCAAGACGCCATCATCAAGCAGGTGAGCGGCGGCTATGCACTCACCGAAGTGGTCTTCATTCGCTCTTGCGTGGGCCTGCCCCTGTTGCTACTGTTTGTGCAGCGCGAGGTCGGCTGGCGCGCCCTGTTTGCAGCGGGCCTGCTGCCGCTGGCCCTGCGTGCCCTCATCATGTTTGGTGCCTACACCGCCTACTACATGGCCTTCCCCGCCCTGCCCCTGGCCGATGCCGTGGCCCTGTACTTCACCGTGCCGCTGTTTGTGACGGCACTGGCCGCCCCGGTGCTGGGTGAGCACATTGGCTGGAAGGTGTGGGCCGCGGTGCTGTTGGGCTTTGTGGGCGTGCTGGTGATGCTGCAGCCCGGCACCGGCCTGTTCGAGCCCGCCGCCCTGCTCTCGCTGATTTCGGCCGCCCTGTATGGCTGCGCCATGCTGATGGCGCGCAAGATGGGCAGCCGCCTGCCCACCTCGGTCATGGCCTTCTTCCAAAACGGCTTTTTTCTGCTGGGCTCGGGCCTGGCAGCCGCCGTGCTGCACCTGCTGGGCATCGCCCACGCCACCCACCCCAGCGTGGCCTTTCTGGTGCGGCCCTGGATAGTTCCCTCCGCCATGGACAGCCTGCTGATTGCCCTCTGCGGCGTGGTGGCTGCCGTGGGCACCCTGTTTCTCACCGCCGCCTACCGGGTGGCGCGCAGCAGCACCGTCACACCGTTTGAATACACCGGTATTTTGTGGGCGCCTCTGTGGGGTTATCTGTTTTTTGCCGAGGTACCCCGGTTCACCACCTTTGTGGGTGCAGGCGTGATTCTGGTGGCTGGCTTGATTGCCATGCGCATGGCCAACAAATGAGTGTCACTTATCTGAACGGCTACCCGGCCGAGACCGTGCAACAGGTGGAGGCCCTGCTGCAGACCAACAAGCTGGGGCCCTGGCTGCTCAAAAAATACCCACAGGGCCACGGCCTGCGCGACGACCGCGCGCTGTTTGCCTATGTGCAGGAGCTCAAGCAGGAATACCTCAAGGGCGCACAGCAGCTCAGCAAGGTTATCTACGACAACAAGTTGCAGGTGGTGAAGAACGCGCTGGGCACGCACACCACCATTTCGCGCGTACAGGGCTCGCAGCTCAAGGCCAAACGCGAGATCCGCATTGCCGCGCTGTTCAAGGACACGCCGCTGGAATTTTTACGCATGATCACCGTGCACGAGCTGGCGCATCTGCGCGAGCGCGAACACGACAAGAATTTCTACAAGTTGTGCTGCTACCTGGAACCCGATTACCACCAACTGGAGTTTGAGGTGCGCGTCTACCTGAGCTACCTCGACCGCAGCGACGTGCGCCTTTGGGGATAATGGTACCTATGGCAACCACTCCCAAGACCCGCGCCCCCACCCTGGCCCGACAAAGCCCCTGGGCCACCAAAGTGGCCAGCCTGATCCAGGGCGGCAATGTGTCCGCAGCCCTGGCCCAGATCAAGGTGGCACCCACCGTCAAAGACCTGCAGCAACTGCGCAAACTGCTGGGTGGTGCCGGTCTACAACGCCACCCCACGGTGGACGATGCCACCAGCGACATGGTGGTGGCCCTGTCCTCACCCCGGCTGCACCGCTCGCCCTGAAGTGGCCATAAAAAAAGGCCTCGCAAGAGGCCTTTTTTTATGGCGAGCGGCCCAGCAACCCATTACATGGTCGCAGCCTTTTTGTGTGCTGCCTTGTGGCCCGCTTTGTGGTGCTTCTTCACCAAATGCACCTTGTGCATTTTTTTGGCAGCATGTTTCTTGCTATGCGCCGGGGCCTTGGCCATGGCGGCACCGGCAACAGCCAGCATCAGGACGGCAACTACCAAAGACTTCAACTTCATCATTCGCTCCACAGGGTTTAACCGGAAAATCCGTGGCGGCATCCTAGCATGGCGCAGCGGCCCGGGGCTCAGGCCAGCCAGTCCAATGCGTGCATGTATTCGGGCTGCACCATCAGGGCATCCCAGTCGCTGGCGCGCTGGCGCGGCAGCAGGTTTTGGCGCCGCACTTCGCTGGCCTCCTGCGCCTGCCACTGGCCTTTGATCTGGGCCTCGGTCAGGCCGGAGATCAGTTCATCGATGGCGTGGCCGCCGCCTTCGCTGCTGGCCATGGACTGGTTGCACAGCAGCACCATGTCGCAACCCGCCTGCAACGCGGCGATGGCCGCCTGGGTGTAGCTGAGTGCCTGGCCATCCAGCATGCGGGCACCGGCCATGGACAGGTCGTCGCTGAAGATGGCGCCTTGGAAACCCATCTGGCCGCGCAGGATGTCGTTCAACCACATGCTTGAAAACCCAGCCGGGCGGCTGTCCACCTTGGGGTAGATCACATGCGCCGGCATGACGCTGGCCAGGCTGTTGCTGAGCCACCGGTAGGGCGCGGCATCGTCCTGCAGAATGGCTTTGAGGCTGCGTTTGTCGACCGGAATCTCGGTGTGCGAGTCGGCCTTGACAAAGCCGTGGCCGGGGAAGTGCTTGCCGCAGTTGGCCATGCCGCTTTGCAGCAGGCCGTGCATCAGGCTTTTGGCCAAAAGGCTCACCACACGCGGATCGCGCGCAAAGGCGCGGTCGCCAATGACGGAACTTTCGCCATAGTCCAGGTCCAGCACCGGCGTGAAACTCAGGTCCACACCGCAGGCGCGCAGTTCGGCCCCCAGCACATAGCCACAGGCGGTGGCTGCATTGGTGGCATCCATGGGGCCCGCCCTTCGGGTGGCCGTGGCTTTAGACAATGGATGGGGTTCGGCCAGCCACATGTCCCCCAGCGCGCGCATGGGCGGCAGGTGCGTAAAACCATCGGTCTTGAAGCGCTGCACCCGGCCGCCTTCGTGGTCTACACAAATTAACAAGTCATGCCGCAGTTTTTTGATGCTGGCGCACAGGGCCGTGAGCTGCGCCCGGTCTTGCCAGTTGCGCGCAAACAAAATGATGCCGCCCACCAGCGGGTGCTTCAAGCGCTGGCGATCCGCACGGGTCAGGGCTAGGCCAGCAATGTCGATGATGAGGGGGGCGTGTTGGGTCATGGTGATGAATTTCAG
>CANCCF010000229.1 GCA_947374485.1 Comamonadaceae bacterium
TCGGTTTTTCATGGGAGTGTGTATAAATTTGAAAGCGCTTTCATGAGCATATCCATGCATGCAATTGACGCACTCGGGACTTACCCTAATTTGTGAGACTCTGCTTCTAAATTTCTTGATGCGGGGGTTAACCCTCAATCAATTTGAAAGCGCTTTCAGTACCATTTTGAAATTGTTTGCTTTGGAGTCAGCTAATGACCTTTATCGTCCGCGCCGGTTTGTATGCCCTTGTTCTGTTGCTTGCTTGTGCCAGTGCTATTGCGCAGCCGGTAAAGCTTGGCGCGGCTACCTATCTCGCCACACCAAAGAGCGGCGACAAGGCGCCGCCTGCTGCACCGTACCGCACCGAGGCGATGTTGAAATTGGCCGCACCGACCACCCAGTGGTATTCCACGCTGATCTTCAACCCCAAGCCCGAGGCGCTGTTCGCGCACCCACTGGCGGTCAAGGCTACACCGGAGGGCCTGGAATTGGCCTTGCCGAGCAAGCAGGTGGTACCGACCGAGTTCCGCACAACCGAAATCCACTATCCGCACAAAGACCCGCTGCTGATCGCACCCGTAGCCTTCGAGCCTGGTCCGGCCAGGCTGGCCCGGGCGACGGACTGGGCGGTTGACATCGCGATGGACCGGGGCGCCGACCAGATGCATGTGACCACGGCCCACGGCAGCCCATACGCCTACATCACGCTGTCGCGCGGCGATGTGGGCATCAAACTGCCATCGGCTGGCGAGAGAATCGCCAGCGTGGCCGATGCACGCGTGCTCGCTTTGCGCATCGGGGACAAGTCGTACGCCCTGTTCGGCCCCACCGGCGTGCGCTGGGAGCAGGTTTCGCCCACCGCATGGGTTGGCCACATGCCCGAGGGCAAAGGCTACCTCTCAGCCGCCGCGCTGCCCGACGACCGCGCAGAATCCGTGGCGTTGCTGACCCGCCATGCGTATGCGTTTCTGCAGGACACCCGTGTCGAATGGCACTACGACCCCGCCAGCAGCAAGGTCGAAACGACCTTCACGGCCACAACCCGCGTGATGGAGGGCGCGGACAACGGGCCCCTGCTGGGGCTGTACCCGCACCAGTGGTTCAACAATGCGTCCGTGGCTGACAAGTTGGGCCCGGCCTATGACTCCATTCGCGGCAAAATTCGCCTGCTGGCGGCCAGCCAATTCAAGGTCGAGCGCAGCTACACCGGCGTGCTTCCGTATTGGCCGGGAATCCAAGCAGGTCCTGGGGCAAGCCAATTGGCAGACCTGCTCAAGGTCGACCTGCGCAAGCGCCGTGACCTGATTCCTGTGCGGGAGAACAAGGACGACTGGCGCGTCAGCGCGTACTGGCAGGGCAAGGGCCTGACCCGCGCCACCCAACTTGCCTCCGTGGCTGAACAGCAAGGCGACCTGGCCGGGCGCGACCAACTGCTTGGGCTGGTCAAAGAGCGCATGGAATGGTGGTTCAGTGGCGAAGGCCGAAGCTACTTCCACTATGACAAGGGACTGGGGACGATGGTCGCCTACCCGGACGAATTCTTTGCCATCGAGCAAATGAACGACCACCATTTCTGGTACGGCTACTGGATTCGCGCAGCAGCCGAGATCGCGATGCGCGACCCCGCGTGGGCGGCCAAAGACAAGTGGGGTGGCATGGTCGACAGGCTGGTGGCCGACATTGCCACACCACAGCGCGGCCGTAGCGACTTTCCGTTCCTGCGCCCGTTCGACCCCTATGCAGGCTTCTCGATGGCCTCGGGTGTCGGTCTGTACGATTTCGGCAATGGCCAGGAATCCACCTCCGAGGCAATTGCCGCGTGGGGCAGCTTGATACTGTGGGGCGAAGTGACCGGCAACCGCGAACTACGCGATCTCGGCATTTACCTGTACACGACCGAGATCGATGCGGTCAGCCACTACTGGTTCGACACCCATGGTCTGGTGTTCCCACCGGAATACAAGAACATCGAAGCCAGCTGGGCGTTTGGCGGCCGGTACGCGCACAAGACCTGGTGGACCGACGAACCGCGCCAGACCAAGGGTATCAATCTGCTGCCGGTCACCACCTTCTCCACCTACCTTGGTCGCGACCCCGCCTACGTCAAGCGCAACGTCGCCGCCCTGAAACCCGAAGTCGACGCCTACAACGCGGTCGGCAAATTGCCGCCCAATCCGCCGCCCAAAGACGTGTGGCAGGACATCTTCGCCAAGTACCTGGCGCTGGCCGACCCAAGCGCTGCGCTGGCGCAATGGGACCCCTTCGGCAGTGTGGAGCTGGGCGACACGCGCAGCCACACCCTGCACTGGATGCTGAGCCTGCAAGGCATGGGCACGCCGGATCTTGACGTCACCGCCGACACCGCACTGTATGGCGTATTCAAACGCCCGGATGGGCAACGTACTTACCTGGCGTACAACGCGGGTAAGGCACCTATCACGGTAAAGTTCAGTGATGGCAAGACACTGGTCGTGGAGGCGGGCAAGTTGGGCAGGTAGTTGCAGCACGCATCCTATCTCGCAAATGAACCTGCTGATATTGGGCTTTCTCCAATGAAAAGATCTCGCAGATCATCTCGCAGATGAAAGCGCAGACCATCCGGCAATACGACGCCCCGCACCAGTTCGAGCCCCTGCTCCCCCGGGAGCGCCAGCTCGAGCCCTTGCTGGAAAAAGCAGGTGACCTGATCCGCGACGCGGCAAGCCTCGGTGCCGCAGCGGCGCCCGCCGCCGCCATGCAACTACAGGGCCTGTTGCGCAGCATGAATTCGTATTACACCAACCGCCTTGAAGGCGAGCACACGCGTCCGGTCGACATTGAGCGCGCCCTGCGAAAGGACTTCTCCCAAGACGCCGATACCGGGCGGCGGCAAAGGCTGGCGGTGTCGCATATCCAGACTGAAATCGCGTGCGAGTACCGGGTCCAGAAAGGGCTGCGCGATGGCGAGAACGCTTTGCAGTGGTTGTACACCACACCCGCGCTCGAATGGATACACCTGCAATTGTTTGGTGCCCTCATGCCTGTGGACCTGACACTTGCAGATGGGTCTTTGCTGGAGCCCGGCCGCATCCGCACGCGTGCAGTTGCGATCGGCATTCACGAGGCCCCCACACCAGGCGCCGTGCCTGCCTTTTTGGGCCGTTGGGCCGAGGTCTATGGCCGAAGCAGGCGTGGTGAGGCCGCGGTCGTGGCACTGGCTGCGGCTCACCACCGGCTGGCGTGGATTCACCCGTTTCTGGATGGCAACGGGCGCGTGGCGCGCTTGCACACCCATCTGGCCCTGCATGCCCAAGGCCTTACCAATGGCCTTTGGTCGCCGCTGCGCGGATTTGCACGCACCGAAGAAAAATACAGGCCCCTGCTGAAGGCGGCAGACGAGCACCGCCGCGGCGACCTTGATGGCCGGGGCAACCTGAGCGAGGCGGCTCTGGTCGACTGGATCCACTACACGCTCGATATCTGCCTGGACCAGGTTTGTTTCATGGGAACACTGCTGGACGTAGCAAGCATGCGTGAACGCATTCAAGCCGCCTTGACCTTTGAGGCGTCCAGAAAATCAGGTGTTCGCCAAGAGGCGGCTTTGCCCTTGCACTACCTTTTCAGCACGAACTCCGAACTGGGCCGCGCGGCCTTCAAGCAAATGACGGGCCTGGGCGAGCGCGTGGCTACCGACCTGGTCTCATCGCTGCTGAAGAACGGCTATCTGGCTACCGACTCGGCGTACGGGCCGCTGCGCTTTGCCATTCCACGTTCCGCACTGCGTTTTTATTTCCCGGGCCTGTGGCCAGAGGCCGAAAGTGAATAAGCCCGCTACATATTGCATCTGAGCGCGCTATCGAGCGACGCGGCTTCATGCCATACCGTGCGGGCAAGGCACCTATTGCGACGAATTTCAGTGATGGCAAAACCTTGGTGACGGAGGCGGAGGAGTTGGCGCGGCTGTAAAGCGGCGAAAATTATTAAGATGAATATGGAGCACAAGGGTTCGCGCCAATTTGGCCCGCGGATGTTAATGCCCCACTTCATTGCATCCGTGGCGGAGGCGTGAACATACCCCGTTGCTTCAGGTGCGCCGTTGCTACAAGCCATGGCACTAATTGCCGCAAGTGAAGAGGATACCTTATACGTGCCCCATTTGACGAGTAAGTATCCCCACCTTACGTGCAGAATTTAAACACTTCACATAATGCTGGCGAGACGCGTTGTCGCAACAAATGCAATTTACTAGGCAAAACTGCTAACTATCAATGAATCTGAAATCTGGAACCCGGAATCCATTCGACCCTGGCGGCAACTGTCGGTAGTCTTGCAACTCTTGCAGGAAGTTACTCATTAGCCCAGAACCCATGGGCCCACGCAATGGATAGGCACGTCTTTTATCGAAAAATGCGTCATTTCCTAAATGCGCCTGCACACGCTGCCGCACGGCATGGAACGCTTCGTAGTTAGACTCCAAGTCCGCTAAATTAGGTGTAAGTTGCATATATACGGCCCTGTCCGAAAGTACTTCTACGCAGTGTGCCGGTGATGACAGCAGTACATCAAGACCAAACATCCGAACATAAGCATCACCAAAAACAACCGCCCAAGGAAGAGCTGACAACCAATGGCGCAATCTGTCAGTGCGAAATTCAGCCCCACCATTGGCGCCCGCAACGTCGAATGCAATTTCTGCGTCTCGAATGGATTGTTCCTGCGGGCAAACCCAATGCATCTGGGCAATGTCTCCATCATACAAAATGGAAGAACTTTTAATGTAATTGATAACTGCGTCGACATCTAGGCCCTGCCTTTCCACGACAAAAGAAACGCCACCGTGGTTTTGCTGGAGAGGGCCACCCTTCAGATCACATGATCCAGTAACATTGCGCGCTACCCTAAAATATCCTTCAGCCTTTGGGTGCCGCTTTCGCTGCCAGTAGATGGTGTCTGCTTTTCCGTTTTTATCTGGTGGAATATAGGATATCTTTTTCGATAAGTTCCATGGTATGTTAACCGGATCGGTCCAATTAAAAGCTCCGGGTTTTAGCTGAGGGAGTGCATTTTCATACATGTGCATGTAGTCAAGCAGGGCGTTAGGTTGCACAAAACTAAGCTTGGACATGAGCTGCACGTTGACCGGTTCATTTATTTTCAAAATCATGCTCCTGGTCTTTTTGAAAGTACGGTTTGTGTGCCGGTAGCCGGATCATAGCGAATTACCTTGCCCATAGTGGTTTCATAAACCATATCCCAAACGGTCTTTGATATCGTTTCAGTTCTTGGGCTAATGACCAAAATAATGGGCTACCCGGCTGCAGCATACCCACGAAATTGATTGGTATCGTAAATATTGACCACGTTCTTGAATTCAATGAATGTCCCCTTCAAGCCGCTAACTGTCGCATCCGGAATGATTGTGATTATTCCGCCAGACGTCGTAGTAGCTGGAACACTAATCTTATTTTTATCTAACCCCATTGCCTGCAGTCCGCTACCTTCAAACGCGTTGCCCGCCGCAGCATTTTCTCGAATGCGGATGGCCGCTTGCAGTTTACTTGATTCAGTAGCTACATCGCCAGCAATGTGTGCCGCCTTAGCCTCTTTGACTAATTTTGCTATTGTCGCGCCTTCTGGCAAGGCTGAAAATAAAACCATCGCATAGTCAAATACTGATTCAGCCTCGATAGCAGCTTGCACTGTTCCGATGTAAGGCAAAGCACCTTGAATGAGCTCATTCAACAACTTCGCCTGGCTACTATATTTGTATGCCTGAGGGGTCGCAGCCAACAAGTTTTGAATACTTTGCAATTCGCCAGCGTCAGAGTAATTCATGTATCGCATCTCATCTGCGACGCCCTTGTACGTTAAATCAATGCCAAAATAGGTACTCTTGGCACGTAAAGCAAAAGCTCGCCAATCTGTACATACTTGGCTAGGGATCATGTCCAAAACTCAGTTTGAGAAACGGTCATAAGCGAATATGTCTCGCCTGATGAAACGTCCGCGTCAATTGCAGCCGATTTTGGCCGTATTCGCTGATATTTCCACCGAATGGCAGCCCCTTGGCCACTTGCAGGCGCAC
>CANCCF010000230.1 GCA_947374485.1 Comamonadaceae bacterium
GCCTGCCTATGCCACACCCGGCAGCGCCGGGCTCGATCTGCGCGCCTGCCTGGATGCACCGCTGACCCTTGAGCCCAATGCCTGGCAACTGGTTCCCACCGGCATGGCCATTCACCTGGAAGACCCGGGCTATGCCGCGCTCATCCTGCCGCGTTCGGGCCTGGGCCACAAGCACGGCATCGTGCTGGGCAATCTGGTGGGGCTGATCGACAGCGATTACCAAGGGCAACTGATGGTCAGCGCCTGGAACCGCAGCAGCACGGCCTTCACCATTGAGCCCATGGAACGCATTGCACAACTGGTCGTGGTGCCGGTGGTGCAGGCGCAGTTCAAGGTGGTGCAGGAATTTCCTGTTTCATCCATTCGCGGCGAGGGCGGTTACGGCTCTACCGGGAAATCGTGACTCCCCCCGTTGAAGCTCACTGCGTGTAGCCTCCTCCCCCTCAAGGGGCAACCCCAGTGGCCCGGCGAAGCCGGTTCCACGGGGTTCCTGAAATCAATGCACGCTGTCGCTGCCGGGTCCTTGCTCGTGAAACGGCTGGATGCGAAAAAAACCGGTGCCGGTTGACCCACGGCCAATCTCTTCTTCGGTGGCTTCACGCACACCTTCCACTCTTAAAAAAAGGCGAATGGCAATGCCGGCCAGCGGGTGGTTGCCATCCAGCACCACGTGCTCGGGGTAGATTTCACTCACCGAATACAGCGCGTCTTTGGGGGCGTCGGGGTTGCAGCCAGCGGGCAGCGCAAAACCCTCCATGGTCTGGCCGACTTCGAGCTCGGGCGGGAACAGCTCACGCGGCTCCAGGAATAGCAACTGGTCGTTGAAATCGCCAAAGGCCTGCTCAGGCTCAATCTGCAACTGCAAGGTGGAGCCTACTTCGTGGCCCATCAGGGCTTCTTCGATGACGGGCAGCAGGTCCTGGCCGCCCATCAAAAACTCCACCGGATCGTCCAGCACGTCCAGTTCTTCGCCCAGGGTGTCTTTCAGCGTCCAGGTGAGGGCAACGACGCATTGTTGAGAAATATCCATGCAAGAATTGTCCCATATGGACACCACTACCCCCCTTCAGCTGCTAGGCGGCATCTCCCCTGAAACCTTCATGCGCCGCCACTGGGAGAAAAAGCCCCTGCTCATACGCGCGGCCATTCCCGGTTTCAAACCCTTGCTCGACCGCGCCGAGCTGATCGACCTGGCAGCGCAGGATGACGTGGAGTCGCGCCTGGTGGTGTCGGCTCAGGCCGACAAAAGAGGCCAGTGGCGGATGAAACACGGGCCGTTTGCGCGTAAGGATTTGCCACCTTTCAAGCAGCCCGGCTGGACCCTGTTGGTGCAGGGAGTGGACCTGCATGACGAGCGCGTGCACCAGCTCATGAACCAGTTCCGCTTTGTGCCGGACGCACGCCTGGACGATGTGATGATCAGCTATGCCTCCGACACCGGAGGCGTGGGCCCGCACTTCGACAGCTACGACGTCTTCCTGCTGCAGGCCCACGGCCGCAGGCGCTGGCGCATTGGCCGCCAGAAGGATTTGAGCCTGGTGCCCGACATGCCAGTGAAAATACTTGCCCACTTTGAGCCCGAGCAGGAGTTTGTGCTGGAGCCCGGTGACATGCTGTATTTGCCGCCGCAGTGGGCGCATGACGGTATTGCCGAGGGCGAATGCATGACCTATTCGATTGGCTTTCGCTCGCCCGCCAAGGGCGAGATCGCGCGCGAGTTGCTGCAGTGCCTGGCCGAGCAGGCGGCAGATGAGGTGGGCAGCGCCATCTACCGCGACCCCGACCAGAGTGCGGTCAGCAGCAGCGCTGAAATGCCGACAGGTCTGGTGCAGTTTGCCCAGGACGCGCTGGCCGCCGCTCTGCAAGACCCGTTGGCCCTGCAGCGCTCGCTGGGCGAAATCATGACCGAGCCCAAGGCCCATGTCTGGTTCCATGGCGAGCAGGCGTTTGAAGAGGGCGTGGGTGTGCGCCTGGACCGGCGCACCCGCATGATGTACGACGCCAAACACGTCTTCATCAACGGCGAGAGTTTCCGCGCTGCAGGCAGTGATGCCAGGCGGATGCGCCGCTTGGCAGATGAACGTGAGCTGAGCGCCGCCGAGGTGGGCAAGCTCAGCGAGCCCGCACGCAAATTGCTGTCGCAATGGGGTGAAGATGGCTGGCTTTATGGCCTTGTCTGAAAATCCACCTGCCGAAGGCGCTGGAGGCTTGTTGCATCTGCCTGAGGGCCGCTTCGTTGGCCCCACCGCCTTTGCAAACACCATTCGCCAAGCCCTGGCGCAGGCCGACCAGCAGGGCTGGACGGAAATGGTCTGGTCGGACGCCAGTTTCGAAGACTGGCCCTTGTTTGAGAAAGCCGTGGTGGAAGATTTGACTGCCTGGTCACGCCGGGGGCGCAAACTCACGCTGCTGGCGCACCACTTCAACGCCATGCAGCGCGTGCACCACCGCTTTGTGGCTTGGCGTATACGCTGGGACCATCTGGTGGAGTGCCGTGTGTGCAAGGGTGTGGAGGTGAGCGAATTTCCCAGCGCACTGTGGACGCCAATCTGGGCCATGCGCCGCCTGGACCTGGTGCGCAGCACCGGCGTGGCCAGTGCGGAGCCCCGCATGCGATTGCTGTTGCGTGAGGAGTTGGAGGAGCGCAAACGCCAGAGTTCACCGGGCTTTGCAGCTTCCACGTTGGGTCTGTAGAAAGGGGCTTGTGAATAGGCGCTGGTTTGGTGCCAAAGGGTTTTCCCGGACATGTTTTCGAAACATCGTATAATCCGTGGCTCTGACAAAAAGAGATCGAATGCTTCTTGTCGGGGTCTTGGCGGCTTGCTTCCAGGGCAATTTCCGGAAATTGTTTCGTTAACTCACTTTAGTCTATAACACCATGAACAAATCACTCGTATTGGCAGCCATCATTGCTGCTGCTGCTCTGGCTGCTTGCGGCAAGAAAGAAGAAGCTCCCGTGGCTCCTGCTGCCCCCGCTGCTGCTCCTGCCGCCCCCGCTGCTGACGCATCTGCCCCCATGGCACCCGCTGCTGACGCATCTGCTGCCAAGTAATTCGTTACTTGCACAAAAAAAGCCACCTTCGGGTGGCTTTTTTTTGGCCTGCCACGAGGGGACAGGCCGCAAGGTTGCCGCCTTATTTGATGTCGTCTGCAATCACCTTGGTGATGCGCTGCGCGCTGGCCGAGGTGTCAGGTGCGCCCTGGTTGTTCAACACCGACACCACCGTGGACTCGCCCTGGCTCTTCACGGCGATCTGGAACTTCGAGGCCAGAGGCGCCTTGGGTGTGCTGCTGAAGAGCTTGCTGAAAAAGCCGGGCTCTGTGTTCTGGGTGTCGGTTGCCACATAGCGCACAAAATACAGGCCCTGCTTGCGGTCACGGTCTTCCACGGTGAAGCCGGTGCGGTCCAGTGCCAGGCCCACACGGCGCCACGCGCGGTCGAAGCTTTCGGCAATTTGTACCACCGGTTTGCCGTCCAGCGTGGCGGCCGTGGCCACCGGCTTGGCAGCGCCAGCCGATGCCACCAGTTCCTTGGCCTGCTCCGGGCTGGAGCCCAAAGCGACCATCAGGCGGCGCAAAAACTCGGCTTCCAGTTCGGGGTCGGAGGGACGGGGTTGCCAGACCGTCTCGTCCGAGCGCTCTTTGGTGTAGACCTCCGCCACACCCCGGTGGCTGATGAAGATTTCGGTTTCACCGGCGGCATTGGTTTCCAGGCGGGTGCGGAACTTGTCACGCTCGGCCGTGGAGTAGATGGAGTCCAGCAACTTGCCAATCGAGTTGCGGATGAAATCCTGCGGGATCTTGGCGCGGTTTTCGGCCCAGTCGGTTTCCATGATGCCCAGACTGGCCTGGTCGATGGCCAGCAAAAAGCCATTCTCCTGCCAGAAGTCCTTTACCGGTTCCCACAGCTTGTCGGCCGGGCGCTTGACCACCAGCCAGCGCTGGTTACCCGCGCGCTCGATTCGCACATCGCCCAAGACAGGGGCCGCGACCGCAGGTTTGGCATTGGCAGTCTGTCCGGGCTTGAAGCCGGAGGCCGACACGGTGCCATCCACCACGGTGTAGCGGGTGTCTTTGGAGAGCTGCGTCAGGTCTGGCGGCACCACCAAAGACGGCGCCTTGGTGGTGGCACTGCGGTAGTCCACCTTGTCGGATTCCAGCGCGGAGCAACCCGCCAACGCCAGCGCCGCACTCAGGGCGGTCAGTTGAATAATCGATTTCACAAAATTCCTTGGTGGTTGGGCGGTGCTCAAAGCAGGCCAGTGGCCTGCATCACCCGCTCCAGCATCTGCTGGCTGGGTTCTGTCAGCGGGGTGAGCGGCAGGCGCAGGTCGCCCTGGCAGTGGCCCATGCGGGCCACGGCCCACTTCACGGGAATGGGGTTGGATTCGACGAACAGGGCCTTGTGCAGCGGCAGCAGTTTGAGCTGAATTTCCATGGCACGCTGCACATCACCCGCCATGGCGGCCACGCACAGTTCGTGCATCAGGCGCGGTGCCACGTTGGCTGTCACGCTCACATTGCCGTGGCCACCGCACAGCATCAAGGCCACGGCGGTGGGGTCATCACCCGAGTAGATGGCGAAGTCTTTCGGGGCTTCCTTGATGAGCCACTGCGCGCGTTCGATATTGCCGGTGGCTTCCTTGATGCCCACAATGCCGGGCAGCTGGGCCAGGCGCAGCACGGTGTCGTGCGCCATATCGGCCACCGAGCGGCCGGGCACGTTGTAGAGGATGACGGGCAGGTCCACCGCCTCGGCAATCGCCTTGAAGTGCTGGTACTGGCCCTCTTGTGTGGGCTTGTTGTAGTAGGGCACCACCTGCAACTGGCTGTCGGCGCCCACCTTCTTGGCGAATTGCGCCAGGTTGATGGCCTCTTTGGTGGAGTTGGCGCCGCAACCGGCCATCACCGGCACGCGGCCTGCGGCCTGTTCCACCGAAACGCGGATGATCTCGCAGTGCTCTTCCACGCTCACGGTGGGCGATTCGCCGGTGGTGCCGACCACGCCAATGCAGTCGGTGCCTTCCGTGATGTGCCAGTCGATCAGTTTGCGCAGCGCCGGGTAATCCACCGCGCCATCTGCGAGCATGGGAGTGACCAGGGCGACGATGCTGCCCCGCAAGGGGCCGTGGGAAGGGTTCATGGCGTGCCAGTAGTTCGGAAAAAGAACATTTTAACTAGAGAGTGTGCCTGGGAATTCCCGCCGGGGCCGACCCAGGTAAAGCCGGGGCAAAGGCGGCAACGCGTTGTACAAAACGGTCCGGGTCAGGCAGAAAGCCGTTTTCATAGGCCACCACCTGCAGGCCCGCGCACACCTGCAGCAGCTCGCCGGGCTGCAGCAAAAAGTCCGGCCGCGCCGGGCGGCCCACGGTTTCGTTGCCCGCGGCAAAGGTCTCGTATAGCAGCACGCCTCCTGGCGCCAGGCTGTGCAGCAGCGTGGGCAGCAGCGGGCGCCACAGGTAGTTGGTGACCACCACGGCACCGAACCGGCGTGGGCCGCTTGCCGTATCCAATGGCCAGGGGCCGTTTTCAATATCGGCCTGCATGAGGGTGGCAGTGCCCACCTGCTGGCGCGCCGCTGCAACGTCCTGGTCTACACCAAAGACCGCATGCCCCCGCTGTGCAAAATAGCGCAGGTGGCGCCCGCTGCCGCAGGCCACATCCAGCACCGTGCAGCCCGGCGCCAGCAGGTGCGCCCAGCGGGTGATCCAGGACGAGGGGGCGGCCAGCGCGTGCGTCAAAAGCAGGCCCAGATCTGGTTGCTGAGCTGCACCACAAAGTCGGGCTGCGCGTACAGCGCAAACACGCTTGCCAGGGCGGCAAGCGCCAGCAGCAGCAGCAGGGTGGTGTGGGCCTTGCGCTTCATTTCAGGCGGGCTGCGGCTGTGGGCTTCGCGCAATGGCCGTTTCGCGTATGGGCAGGTTGATCAAGGCCGCGGCCAGCCCCAGGGCGATGGCGATGTACCAGACCAGGTCGTAGCTGCCGG
>CANCCF010000231.1 GCA_947374485.1 Comamonadaceae bacterium
CCGGCCATCGAGGCCGGCTTTGTCGAATCGGTGCACTCGTTCGGCTCGGAGCTGGGCATGGAGGACTATATCCGCGCCCGTCCCGACGTGTTTGCAGTGGGTCCTGACGGCAGCATGCGCAGCAACCGCGCGCTGTGCCAGGCCGCAGGCCACTACGCCTGCGACATGTTCATTGGCAGCACGCTGCAAATCGACCTCAACGGCCATAGCTCCACCGTCACGGCGGGCCGCATTGCAGGCTTTGGCGGCGCACCCAATATGGGGGCCGACGCACGCGGGCGCCGCCATGCATCTCCCGCCTGGCTCAAGGCCGGTGCCGAAGCGCGACAAGGGCGCGGTGGTGTGCATGCCATGCCGCGCGGCCAGAAGCTGGTGGTGCAAATGGTGGAGACCTTCCGTGAGCACATGCAGCCCGCTTTTGTGGAAACGCTGGACGCCTGGAAACTGGCCGAGCAGGCCCACATGGAAATTCCGCCGGTGATGATTTATGGCGACGACGTCACCCACATCCTCACCGAAGAGGGCATTGCCAACCTGCTCCTGTGCCGCAGCGACGAAGAGCGCGAGCAGGCCATACGCGGGGTGGCGGGCTATACGCCAGTAGGCCTGGCCCGTGACGCCCGCATGGTGGAAAACCTGCGCGACCGGGGGGTGATCCGGCGTGCGGAAGACATGGGTATCGACAAGCGGCTGGCCACACGCAGTCTGCTGGCGGCGCGGACGATGCGCGATCTGGTACGGGCCTCGGGTGGCTTGTACAACCCGCCCAAGCGGTTTCGCAACTGGTAGCTGGGTATGTTGCGCATAATGTTTACAGACACTTCTGGACTCAGGCCGACGTGGCACTCTGCTCCGTCCGTGTCCCCCGCCCTTCGGGCTCCTCCTTTACCTACCGGCGCTGAGCGCCACGCCGTCCTGAGTCTGCCAACACTGCTTGTGCGCGGGGCAGTCGGGTACCCAGCCATTGCGCGCCAACTTGTAGCCAGCCGAGGACGCCGGGGTGGATGCTGCAGTGAGGGAAAGGAGGAGCCCGAAGGGCGGGGGACACGAACGGAAGCATCTACCCCGGTGGCCTCGGCCCCCACAAAAGCACCCCACAAAAGCACCCGCAAATACATCACAAACAAGCGCAACAACGACAAAGCAATAAGAAGCTCCCATGGAACACCTGACATTTGAATTCGACGGCAAGCAAACGCCTCCACTGCAGGACGCAATCCTGGTGGGCGTGGTTGGATCGGGCAATCTGGAAGTGATGCTGGAACGGGGCACAGACCCTGCGCGCTGCACCTTCGCGATTGCCACCTCGGCGCGCGGCTTCGGCCCCATCTGGGAAGCCGTGGTACAGAACTTCCAGCTGCGCCACCAACTCGCAGGCATCGCTGTTTCCATCAACGACATGGGCGCCACTCCGGCCGTGGTCAGCCTGCGCCTTGACCAGGCGGCAGCCTCATTGCCCCAAGCACCCAGGTCCACACCATGAAGCTGAGCTTTTCTGAGCTGAGCGCGCGCGAGCGCGTGGCGCACCTGCTGGATGCGGGCACCTTTGTCGAAATCCTCGGCCCCGCCGAGCGCGTGGTCAGCCCGCATTTGGCGCTTTTGGGCGTGCCCTCTGCGTTCGATGACGGCGTGGTGATTGGCAGCGGCGAACTGTACGGCCGCGCTGTGTTGATCGCCGCGCAAGAAGGCGAATTCATGGGCGGCGGCGTGGGTGAGGTGCATGGCGCCAAGCTGGTCGGCATCCTGCGCCGCGCGCTGATCAAGCGCCCGGCCGCCGTGCTGGTGCTGGCCGAGTCGGGCGGGGTGCGCCTGCACGAGGCCAATGCCGGGCTGATTGCCGTCTCCGAGGTCATGCGCGCGCTGCTCGATGTGCGTGCTGCCGGAATCCCCGTCGTCATGCTCATAGGCGGCGCCAATGGCTGCTTTGGCGGCATGGGCCTGATTGCCCGTTGCGCCGACCACACCGTGATGAGCGATGCAGCCCGCATGTCCATGTCCGGCCCGGAGGTGATCGAGTCTTCGCATGGCGTGGAAGAATTTGATTCGCGTGACCGCGCCCTGGTGTGGCGCACCACCGGCGGCAAGCACCGCTTTTTGATGGGCGACGGCGACCGTCTGGTGGAAGACGATATGGAGGCCTTCCGTGACGCAGCCGCTGCACTGCTCGGTGAGAGTCGGCCCTTGACTTTGGAATTTCTGCTGGCCGAACAGGCCCTGCTGACCGATCGCCTTATGCGTTTTGGCGATTGCAAGGATGCACAGGACATCTGGCTGCGCCTGGGCGTTGCGCACCCTGAGCAGGTGACCGACATGGAGGCCGCGCAAATGCAAGCCTTATTCATTCCTGCTGGCTTGGTACCTGCCGCAGGCAACATACTTGCGCGTTCGGCACCAGCCTGCGCGGAGGGGTCCCTGTGAACTGGCAAACCCTGGCAAGCGCGCTGTTTGGTGAGGCGCACACCATCGAACGCCGCGGCGATGTCATCTGCGGCACCGCGCAGTTGCAGGGCCAGACCCTCGCGGTGGTGGGCACCACCGACCATGCCGCCATCGGCGTGGAAACGGCGCTGGCCCAGGCCAAATTCATTCTGGACACGGTGCAAAACCACCCGGGCCGCGCCATGCTGCTGCTGGTGGACACGCAAGGCCAGCGTCTGCGCCACCGCGACGAGCTGCTGTGCATCAACCGCTACATGGCGCACCTGGGTTGCTGCGTGGACCTGGCGCGGCGCAGCGGCCACCGCGTCATCGGGCTGGTGTATGACCAGGCTTTGTCCGGCGGCTTCATTACCTCCGGGCTGATGGCCGACAGCTGCCACGCCCTGCCCGAGGCCGAGATCCGCGTCATGCGCCTGCCGGCCATGAGCCGCGTGACCAAGATCAGTGAAGAGGTGCTGCAAGCCCTGTCGCTCTCCAACCCGGTGTTTGCCCCGGGTGTGGAAAATTACGTGGCCATGGGTGGCATCCAGTCGCTGTGGGCGGGTGACTTGCAGGCCAGCCTGCTGGCCGCCTTGGCCGATGCCAACACGGCGGACCAGCGCGCGGCAATGGGTGCCACGCGGGGCGGGCGCAAGCTGGCGTCCGAAGTGACGCGCCGCGTCCTGCTGGCCTGAACCCCCTGCGCACGGCACCCATGCACGCCACCCCACACACACTTGCGCAGTCTCCCGCACCGACACTGCAGCGCAACCAGCTGGTGTGGCTGACAGGAGCCGCCTGGCAGGCCCTGCTGGCGGCTGCATGGGACGCCCAGGCGCGAGCCATATTGGGCCACTGGCAGAGCCAGCAACTGCCACTCGTGGTATGCCGCCAGCGCCTGCCCGAAAGCCTGCAACGCATCAGCCTGGGCCTGCCCGCGCCCCTGCAATGGGAACGCCGCAAGCTGGCCCTGGATGTGGCGGCAGAAGACATCGCAGGCAGCGGCAGTTTCCCGCTGCTGGCCGACACGCCCCTGGCCATCACCCATGCGGACGCATTGCAAGACCTGCTGCAGCACACCGACGCATTGCAGGTACAGCTCAGGGTGTATGGCTCGTTTGGCTGGCAGCAGCTGTGCGGTTTGCCCTGCGTGCGCGAAAGCTCGGACCTGGATGTATTGGCCCATGTGCCCGACCTGGGCACGGCCGGTCAGGTGGTCTGGTTGCTGCAGGGCCTGCGGCTCACCTGGCGCGTGGATGGGGAGCTGGTGTTCCCCAACGGCTGGGCGCTGCCATGGCGCGAATACGCCCAGCTCATAGGCGGCAAGGTCGACCGCGTGCTGGTCAAGGAGCGCTGCGGCGCGCAACTGCTCAGCATGGCCGAACTGCGGGCCGAACTGCGTGGGCAGCCCAAGCCAGTGGCAGGCGCGGCACAGGAGGCCCATGCCCTGCAGCCCTGAGGCGCGCATGCCGCAGCAGCTGGCCCGCAGTGCTGTGCGCGCCCTGTATGCCGAAGTGGCGCTGGAGCCCAAGCCCGGCCTGGTGAGCTTTCGCGACACCGGCAGCCACAGCGACATGACCGCTGCCACCTTTGTCAAAAGCCTGTTTGCGCTGCGCCACTACTTTGGCCACATGGCACGCGCCGGGGCCTGTGGCCACTCTTTTGAATTCCTGCAAATGCTGGGTCTGGCGGCCGAAGAGCGCATGCTGGTGGCCACGGGTGGCGTCAACACGCACCGCGGCGCGGTGTTTGCGCTGGGCCTGCTGTGTGCGGCGGCGGGGCGCTTGCGCGCGCAGCAGGCAAGTCTGTCCGGCACCGGCGCATCGGCAAACGGCAGTGCAAGCCTGAGCCCGCAGGATCTGCGCGATTGCCTGTTGTCGCACTGGGGTGTGGCGCTGCGCCTGCGTGCCGATGCGGCCGCACGGTCAGAGCCCGCCTCCAACGGCCAGCGTGCGGTGCGCCGGTTTGGTTTGCGCAGTGCAGGCGTTGAGGCCGCGTTGGGTTTCCCCACACTCTTTGATGTGACGCTGCCTGCCCTCCTAGCGGCCTTGCAAAATGGCCACGCCCAACGCGCCGCCCGCGTGCAGGCCCTGTTTGCCACCATGGCCGTGCTGGATGACACCAACACCGCGCACCGCGGTGGCATGGCCGGTGTGCTGCACGTCAAAGCCGCAGCCCAGGGCTTTCTGCAGGCGGGTGGAGTGGCTCGGCCCGATTGGGTGGCGCACGCCCGTGCCATTCATGCGGACTTTGTGCAGCAGCGCCTCTCGCCCGGCGGTGCGGCCGACGTGCTGGCCTGCGCTTGCTGGCTGCAGGACATCCGCCAGGGCACGTCCACACCCACGGCTTCGCCTGCCTTGTTTGCCAGCGTGTGAGCTATGCCGTCTTGTTTTCCGGCCAGGGCACGCAGCACCCGGGCATGCTGCCCTGGCTGGAGTCCCACGCTGCCAGCCAGCCCACGCTAAAGGTCATGGAGGGGGTGCTGGGCACCGACTGGCGCCACGCGCTGCAAGACGCCCGCACACGCAGCCCCAACGCCTTTGCCCAGCCACTGATCGTGGGCACGTCTGTGGCGGCCTGGGCGGCCCTGGCCTCGCAGCTGGGCGAGCCGCCGGTGGCGGTGGCGGGCTACAGCGTGGGGGAGTTGGCGGCCTTTGCCTGTGCCGGTGTGTTTACAGCCGAGGCTGCGCTCCGCCTGGCGGTGCGCCGCGCCGCGCACATGGACGCCGCCGTGGCCGGGTTGCAGACCGGGCTGCTGTCGGTCTCGGGTCTGCACCTGGAGCAGGTGCTGCAAAGCGTGCGAGGCCTGGAGTGCGCCATCCACATCGGCGCCGGGCAGGGCATTTACGCCGGAGAGCGTGCACTGCTGTTGAACGCTGCCCAAGCCCTCACGCAGCAAGGGGCCGTCTGCAAACTGTTGGAGATCAGCGTTGCCTCGCACTCCAGCTGGATGGCCAGCGCCGCGCAAGCCTTTGCCAGGGATCTGGTGTCGCTGGACTTTGCCCGCCCCCGCCCCGCCGTGGTGTTGAACGCCAGCGGCACCAGCACGCGCGACCCGCAGACCTTGCGCACGGCGCTGCACACGCAAATTGCCAGCACCGTGCAATGGGCCGCCTGCATGGACACGCTGGCCGAGCAGGGGGTAGCCTGTGTGCTGGAAGTGGGCGCGGGCACCACCTTGTCCAAAATGTGGAACCAGCGCCACCCGCAGATTCCTGCGCGCGCGCTGGAAGATTTCAGGGATGCGGCGGGGGCTGCGGGGTGGGTGCAAAAGGTGCTGGAGTGATCACCCTCAGAAATGACCCGTGCCTGTCTCCAGTCGCGTCAACAAGGCCGCATCGGCCACATCCTGCGCATCATGCGTGACCAGCAGGGCCGCAATGCCGCGCGCCCTGACCATGCCAAATACCAGCTCGCGCATGCGCCCGCGCAGGGCCGCATCCAGGCGCGAAAATGGTTCGTCCAGCAGCAGGGCCAGGGGCTGGGCCAGCAG
>CANCCF010000232.1 GCA_947374485.1 Comamonadaceae bacterium
AGCGATTCGGGGAAATCGATGTGCAGGGGGACGGCGGGGGATGGGGAAGGGGGGGCGTTCACCCTAGGATTATCCCTGCGCGGCAGTACACTGGACTGCGACGTTTACTTCTGATTCATGGAGAATGTTGATGACCCGACTAACCATCAAACTAAATGCGGAAGTTGCCAGCAGGGTACGTATCCGCGCACTCGAAGAAGGCACTTCGGTGGGCGCCAAAGTGCGAGAATTTTTGTCCCGCTATGCCCGATTAGCCACGCCAGATGAGATCCGCTCTATGCCAGAGCTACCCGTTTATAGGGGCAATGGCGGCCTGCAACCAGGTATTGACCCTTGTAGCAACAAGTCCCTGCGTCGTGCGGTCGGCTACACACGTTAACGTTGACCGCGTTAGCGCCTATCCAGCCAATAACCAGGCCTGCGTTTGTGCGGTGCAACGACTAGCACTTCAATGTCGCTACCCATCCGACGATATAAGATGTTGTAGGGGAATCCAGGCACCCGAAAGCGCCTTAGCCCAGGCGGAAACTCGATCCGGTAACGTTCCGGCGCAGCACACACCTGAACCATGGCTGCATCAAAAGCAGCAAGGTAGCGTGCACCCAAGCCCGGCTGCCGTTCTTCGTAGTAAGCAACGTGTTCCAGGTGCTCTACACGGGCTGCTTCGTGAAAGAAGTAGCTCACTTGAGCCGGGCCAGCGCCTCACGCCGCACCACGTCAGATGGAATCCGGGTACTCAGGCCTTGATCCAGTTCAACAGCGCGGCGGGCAGCTTCCTGAAACCAGAGCGTCTCCATTTCTGCCGGGGATAGCGCATCGAGGCTGGACAATAGTGCCTCAGCCAGTTCCGCACGCTCTCCTACGGTCAGTGACAGAGCCTCACGGCGAATGGTTTCGATGTTCATGGGTGAAATACTAGCACCGCCAAGCGGCACACCTCAACTTTGACCTGTCAGCGATTAATCCTTCGCTACATTAGTGCATCGCGACCCAATACCCTGCCAACCTGCCACCCGCCCATGACCTCCGTCTTCAACTTCACCTTTGTCCCATGGTTCCGCTCGGTGGCGCCCTACATCCACAAGTTCCGCAACCAGACCTTTGTGGTGGGCATTGCAGGTGAAGCCATTGCCGCGGGCAAGCTGCAAAGCCTGGCGCAGGACCTGGCCATGATCCAGAGCATGGGCGTGAAGATTGTGCTGGTGCACGGCTTTCGGCCGCAGGTGGCCGAGCAGCTCAAGGCCAAGGGCCATGCCGCCAAATATTCGCATGGCATCCGCATCACTGACGAAGTGGCGCTGGACTGCGCGCAAGAGGCCGCGGGCCAACTCCGCTACGAGATTGAGGCCGCGTTCAGCCAGGGCCTGCCCAACACGCCCATGGCCGACTCCACGGTGCGGGTCATCTCCGGCAACTTTCTGACGGCGCGGCCCGTGGGCATTGTGGACGGCGTGGATTTCCAGCACAGCGGTGTGGTGCGCAAGGTGGATACGGCGGGCATTACCAAGACGCTGGACATGGGCGCCATGGTGCTGCTGTCTCCCTTTGGTTTTTCGCCCACGGGCGACGCTTTCAACCTGGCCATGGAAGAGGTGGCAACATCGGTGGCCACTGCCCTGCAGGCCGACAAGCTGATCTTTTTGACCGAAGTTCCCGGCATCCGCATGCGCCCGCTGGAAACCGCCAGCGAGGACAACCCCATAGACACCGAGTTGCCCCTGGCGGCCGCCGAGCGCCTGCTGCTGGACCTGCCCGCCGCCAACCAGCCCAGCGACGTGGCGTTTTATTTGCAGCACTGTGTGAAGGCCTGCAAGAGCGGCGTCGAGCGCAGCCACATCATTCCGTATTCGGTGGACGGCGCCATCCTGCTGGAGGTCTATGTGCACGACGGCATAGGCACCATGGTGGTGGACGAAAAACTGGAGAGCCTGCGCGAGGCCGGGGTGGACGATGTGGGCGGCATCTTGCAGTTGATCGAGCCCTTCGAAAAAGACGGCACGCTGGTCAAGCGCAGCCGCACCGAGATCGAGCGCGACGTGGGCAACTACACCATCATCGAACACGACGGCGTGATCTTTGCCTGCGCCGCCCTGTATCCCTACCCTGAGGCCAGAACGGCCGAAATGGCGGCGCTGACGGTGTCGCCCGACGTACAGGGCCAGGGTGACGGCGAGCGTGTGCTCAAACGCGTGGAGCAGCGCGCCAAGGCGGCCGGGCTGGACAGCATTTTTGTGCTCACCACCCGCACCATGCACTGGTTCATCAAGCGCGGCTTTGTGCAGGTGGACCCGGAGTGGCTGCCCGAGGCGCGCAAGCGCAAGTACAACTGGGACCGCAAGAGCCAGGTGCTGGTGAAGAAGCTTTCAGCATGAGGCAGCTAACCATCACTGCGGCCCTGGCCTAGGCCGTTCTTGCCAGTGGCTGCACCACAGCCCCGGCTGGCCCTGGCAAGGCCTTCACCAACTCGCTGGGCATGCCCATGCAGCCCATTCCCGCTGGTGAATTCGTCATGGGCAGCGAGGAGCCGATTGCCTCTTTGCAAAAGGCCTACCCGCTGGCCGAGCGCTACCGGCTGGAGAATCTGTTTGATGAAGCGCCCGCCCACCGGGTGCGCATCACCCGGCCGTTCTACATGGGCGCCACCAAAGCACCGTGGGCCAGTTCCGCGAGTTTCTAAAGCAGTCGGGCTATGTGCCTGAAAGCATTGCCGATGGTACGGGCGGCTATGGTTACAACCCGCAGTACGACGCCTCCAAAAGCAAACGCGGTGACGCCTTTGAGGGGCGCGATGTGCGTTACAGCTGGCAGAACCCTGGCTTTGCCCAGACCGATGCCCACCCCGTGGTCAACATCACCTGGGGCGACGCCCAGGCCCTGGCCCAATGGCTGAGCAAAAAAGAAGGCCGCAGTTCGCCGCCAACGCCCTGAGCGGCAACGACGGCTACGCCTTCACCGCGCCCGTGGCCAGCTTCGCACCCAATGCCTTTGGCCTGTATGACATGCACGGCAACGCGTGGGAGTGGACGCAGGATTTGTATGCCGAAGACTATTACGCCCACTCGCCGGTGGACGATCCCAAGGGGCCTGAGAATGGCGGTGAATACGTGCGCCGCGGCGGCTCCTGGCACACCTGGAGCCTGTACGCGCGCTCCACTACCGCAACTGGAATTCGCCGCAGACCCGCTACACGCTGGTGGGCATACGGCTGATTGCGGACAGCAACTAGCCGACAGCAACTAGCGGCGGGCCTGGCGCACCAGCAGCGTCAGCGCCACCACAGCGGCAAAGCAGAACCAGACAAAGGACCAGTTGGCAATCGAGCCACCCAGAAAGGTCCAGTCCACTTTCGAGCAGTCGCCGCTGCCCTTGAAGACCATGGGGAACACGCGCTTCAAAGGGAAGGTCTCGATCATGCCGTAGAGGTCGCGCCCGCAGGACACCACCTCGGGCGGGTACCACTGCAACCAGCTCTGGCGTGCCGCCACGAAAGCACCACCGCAGGCACACAGCAGCACGCCAAAAGCGCCAACCATTTGCAGCATGCGCCTGGAAGCCAACGCCACCAGAACCGCAAAAAACAGCACCAGAAAATCGGCATAGCGCTGCACGATGCACATGGGGCATGGCTCCAGGCCCACCACATGCTGCAGGTACACGCCAAAGGCCAGCATGCCAGCGCAGACAAGGGCCAAGAGGCCCATGATGCGGCGCGGCGCGTAGTCAAAATTTTCCAGGAGAAAGGTGAGCATGCAGATTCGATCCGGTTGAGAAAAGTCGGTGCCGCATTTTCCACCATCCGCGCGAAAGAATCGCACTGCCCTTGGCTGAATCCTGTGGGGACCAAGCGTCGATCAGGTCCAGCGCCTGCTGCGCCAGTGTTTGCGCCTGGCGGAGCTGCTGCAGGTGGTCGGCCTGGTGATGAAGTCCACGGCAACCAGGTCGCGGCCGCGGTCGCGGGCCTGGGTGCTATTCAGCCCGGGGGTGCTCGCGCATGCGCGCGGCCACCTCAAAACCATCCAAATCCGGCAGCCCGTGCTGCCCCTGGCGCGCCCTAGTCAAACCGCGTGGTGAATATCAGGTCCACGGCACTCTGCGCACCCGATTCGGCGCGCAAAGTAAAGCGGCGCGAGAGGTCATAGAACACATAAAACGTGCCCATGGTGCCCGAGAGGCTGCGCTCAAAGGCCACATAGAAGTCGCGCGAGATGCGCTTGCCGAGCTTGACGGTGGCTTCCGTGCCCGTGCTGCCGTCCAGGTTGGTGGTGGCCGTCCGGCCCAGCGACACCTCGTCCAGGCCGAAGGCGTTGATCAACCCTTCGGTGGGCGTCTTGCCATTGCCCGACAGCAAGGCCAGGGCGGCCTGCTGCAGCAATGCGGTCTCGGCCCCGCCGGCACTGGCAGCATGGCCCAGCACCAGCCAGGACAGCTTGTCGGCGTCCGGCAGATCGGGGTTGGCGTACAGGCGCACCACGGGCAGCTGCGCCGTGCCGCTGATCTGCACGCCCACTTCCTGCTGCAGGTTGGGTCGCAGCGCCAGGATGTCGAGCGCCGGGTTGTCATAGGCGCCACCAAAGCGCAGCGTGCCTTCTTCGATGTTGAGGTTCTGGCCATAGGCGCGGTAGGTGCCGCTGACCGTGCGCAGCTCGCCGGTGAGGCGGGGGCTGGTGTGGAGCCCTTCGGCCTTGAGCGTGAGCACCCCGGCCAGACGCGTGCGCAGGCCGTGGCCCTGCAACTGGAAGTTGGGGCCCGGGTCCAGCGTGACGCTGATGTCGGGCACCACGGTTTGCGCCAGCCGGGGCGCGGGTGCTGCGGGCAAAGGCTGCGCTTTGCCCGCAGGCTGCTTGCGCACCACCACCACATCGGCGCCCAACTTTGGCGCCGTGTCATCGGGCAGCACGAACAGCGCCTGGTCGGCTACCAGGGCACCACGCACCACCAGTTTGGCGTTGGTAAGCTGGGCGTTCAGGTTGCCCGACACCACCAGCCGCTGGTCGGCCCGGGCACTGACGCGAAAGGCCTGCGCGCGTGCCTCCAGCGCCATGCGCAGGCGCTGTGCAACCGGGTTGGCAGCCGCACCGGGCAGCCAGTCGGCCGAGCCGCTGATGCGCAAACTGCCCCCTGCCGCACCGCCCGCGCCTTGCAGCGTGAGTTCGGCAATGTCCATGTGCTGGCCGTTGACCTGCAGGCGCATCACGCCTTGGCTGAAGTCGATGCCGTCCACCACCGAGCGCACCGACATGTCGCGCGCCTCCAGGCTGCCTTTCCAGGCCGGGTTGCCACGGGTGCCGCTCAAGCTTGCGTCGGCATCCAGCGTGCCCTGGATGCGCCAGCCCACCGGCGCCACCAGCGACCAGGCGCCCACCCGGGGCAGGCTGGCGTGCACCTTGCCCTGCAAGGGCGCGTCCGTGGCCCAGGTGGTGCTGCCATTCACGTTTTGCAGCCGGGTGGCAAAGTCGGCCTGTGCGTTGCCACCCGCATCACTGGCCCAAATGGCGTTGGCACGCAGTGCGTTGTTGTCTATCTCCAGCGCCACGCGGGCATCGCGCAGGCCTGCGGCGATGGCGCCACCGGCTTGCTCGGCGGCCACAATCTGCAAATCACCACTGCTGCGTTGCAGGCCCGCACGCACGCGCAGCGCATCACCGCCGCTGGCCTCCCACTGGCCTCCAAACAGCAGGTCGCCGCGCAGCCCCAGGTTGACCAGTTGGGTTTGGCCCAGCAGCTCCAGCCAGGCCAGTGGCAGGTCTTGCAACTGGCCCCGGGTGCTCCAGCGTGCGGCATTGGCACTGCCCGCCGCACCCTGATGCGCCCATTGCACGGGCTGCCACTGGATGCGCGCCGCGCCGGGTGCCGGGCCAGCCAGGCGCAAGGCTCCCTCCCCCACGGCCAGGGATTGGGCCAGGG
>CANCCF010000233.1 GCA_947374485.1 Comamonadaceae bacterium
ACCGACCAGGACGCGCATATTGCAGGCTACATCCTGGAGTCGGGCCGTGCGGTGGTGATTGCCATCAACAAATGGGACGCGGTGGACGATTACCAGCGCGAGCTCGTCAAGCGCGCCATGGAAACCCGCATGGGCTTCCTGAAGTTCGCCACCGTGCATTACATCTCGGCCCAGAAGCGCCAGGGCCTGGGGCCGGTGTGGGACTCCATCGCCCAGGCGCACCGCTCGGCCAACTGCAAGATGCCCACGCCGGTGCTGACGCGCCTGCTGTTGGAGGCCGTGCAGTTCCAGACCCCCAAGAAGACCGGCATGTACCGCCCCAAGATGCGCTATGCGCACCAGGGTGGCATGAACCCGCCCATCATCATCATCCACGGCAATTCGCTGGAGAACGTGACCGAAACCTACAAGCGCTTTCTGGAAGGGCGTTTCCGCAAGGAGTTCGATCTGGTGGGCACACCTCTGCGCATCCAGATGAAGAGCGCCTCCAACCCCTACGCAGACAAAGACTAGCCGCCATTTCCTGATTGCAGCTAAATTGAGCGGCCGCTTTTGCACAGGGCTGTAACTGTGCTATCTTCAGCACTTATCAATTTTTTCGAACACGGAAAATATCGTGAATAATAAAGGCCAACTCCTGCAAGACCCCTTCCTCAACGCGCTGCGTAGGGAACATGTGCCGGTCTCCATTTACCTGGTGAATGGCATCAAATTGCAAGGTCAAATCGAATCGTTTGATCAATACGTGGTTTTGCTGCGCAACACCGTCACGCAGATGGTTTACAAGCATGCCATCTCCACCATCGTCCCCGGTCGTGCTGTGTCGTTCAGCGCGGGTGGCGAAGAGCAAGCCCCTGCAGCCTGATCTGACCATTCCGTTTTGGAAGGGCGCCTCGGCGCCTTTGTCATTCCATTGAGCGCGCCTCCCAAAGCACGGGCCAATACGATTCTGGTCGGTGTGGACTTGGGTCTTCCCCATTTCGACGGCGAACTTGAAGAGCTCGGCCTGCTCGCGCAAACTGCGGGCATGCAGCCGGTTGCCCGCGTGACCTGCAAGCGCCGCGCGCCCGATGCCGCGCTGTTCATCGGCTCGGGCAAGGCCGACGAGATCAAGCTGCTGGCAGCCCAGGTGGGTGCCACCGAGGTGCTGTTTGACCAGTCGCTCAGCCCGGGGCAGCAACGCAACCTTGAGCGTCACCTGGAGTTGCCGGTCAACGACCGCACTTTTCTTATCCTTGAAATCTTCGCCCAACGCGCGCGCAGCCACGAGGGCAAGCTGCAGGTGGAGCTGGCGCGCCTGCAATACCTCAGCACGCGTCTGGTGCGGCGCTGGTCGCACCTGGAGCGCCAGAGTGGCGGCATCGGCATGCGGGGTGGCCCGGGTGAGGCGCAGATCGAACTCGACCGGCGCATGATTGGCGAGACCATCAAGCGCACCAAAGAGCGGCTCTCCAAGGTCAAGAAGCAGCGCCAGACGCAGCGGCGCCAGCGCGAGCGGCGTGACGCCTTTAATATGTCGCTGATTGGCTACACCAACGCGGGCAAGTCCACGCTCTTCAATGCACTGGTCAAGGCCCGCGCCTATGCGGCCGACCAGCTGTTTGCGACCCTGGACACCACCACCCGCCAGCTTTACCTGGGGGACGCGGCGCGCTCGGTGTCGCTCTCTGACACCGTGGGTTTTATCCGCGACCTGCCGCACGGGCTGGTCGATGCCTTTCAGGCCACGCTGCAGGAAGCCATTGACGCTGACCTTCTGTTGCACGTGGTCGACGCCGCCAACCCTGACCATGTGGAACAAATCGCCCAGGTGCAGCGCGTGCTGACAGAAATTGGCGCGCAAGACATTCCGCAACTGCTGGTGTTCAACAAGACCGATGCTCTGGCACCCGAGCAGCAGCCCCTGCGCCTGGTGGACGACTACGAAATCGATGGCGTGCAAACGCCGCGGGTGTTTGTCAGTGCCAAAAGCCTGCAAGGCCTGCCCGAGTTGCGCCAGGCCCTGTCGGGAATCGTGAGCGCCGTGCAGCCTGCAGACCCGTTGCCGCACTATGTCCCTGAGAATGACGGGGCCGCCACCTGATTGGGCACAATCGAACCAAAGCCATACCAATTGAAGCAAATGAAATCCATAAATAGCCGGTCTGACTGGAGCCTGCCCTTGCAAGGGCTCAAGCGCATGTTCAATTTGAACGATTCACGCTGGGGCCGCAGCGGTGAAAAATCGGACGAGACCGGCAAGCCGGGCGAGGGCGCAGCCGACACCGAGCCACCCAAGCAGCCCGTGCCCGACCGGCGCCCCGCATCTGCCAGCTCCGGCCCGCCGGATCTGGACGAACTGTGGCGCGATTTCAACCGCAAGCTCGGCAGCTTGTTTGGCGGCAAGCCCGGTGGTTCGAACGGCGGCGGCAAAGGGGGCATGGGTGGCTTCCAGCCCGACATGAAGAGCGCCGGAGTCGGCATTGGCCTGATTCTGGGCGTGCTGCTGCTGATCTGGCTGGGCACCGGCTTCTTCATTGTGCAGGAAGGACAGCAGGCCGTGATTACCCAGTTCGGGCGCTACAAGTCCACGGTGAACGCCGGTTTCCAGTGGCGCCTGCCGTACCCCATCCAGCGCCATGAACTGGTGTTTGTGACGCAAATTCGTTCCGTTGACATTGGCCGCGACACCGTTCTCAAGGCCACCGGCCTCAAAGAGTCGGCCATGCTGACGCAAGACGAAAACATTCTGGACATCAAGTTTGCCGTGCAGTACCGCCTGAACGACGCCCGCGCGTTTTTGTTCGAGAGCAAGAACCCCACCGATGCCGTGGTGCAGGCCGCTGAAACCGCCGTGCGCGAGGTGATTGGGCGCATGCGCATGGATGCGGCGCTCTCGGAAGAGCGTGACCAGATTGCACCCCAGGTGCGCACGCTGATGCAGGCCATTCTCGACCGCTACAAGGTGGGCGTGGAAGTGGTGGGCATCAACCTGCAGCAGGGCGGCGTGCGTCCGCCCGAGCAGGTGCAGGCCTCGTTTGACGATGTGCTCAAGGCGGGCCAGGAGCGTGAGCGCGCCAAGAACGAAGCCCAGGCCTACGCCAATGACGTGATTCCGCGCGCCGTGGGCTCTGCCTCGCGCCTGAAGGAAGAGGCCGATGCCTACAAGGCCCGTGTGGTGGCCCAGGCCCAGGGCGATGCGCAGCGCTTCCGCTCGGTGTTTGCCGAATACCAGAAGGCGCCCCAGGTCACGCGCGACCGCATGTACCTGGACACCATGCAGCAGATCTACAGCAACGTCACCAAGGTGGTGGTGGAGTCCAAGCAGGGCTCCAACATGCTCTACCTGCCGCTGGACAAAGTCCTGCAACTGAACGGCGCCACCTATGGCGGTGATGCCACGCAAGCCGCACCCGTGGGCGCCGCAGTGGCCCCTGCAGTGCCTGCCAACAACACATCCTCGGACGCCCGGACCCGCGACGCTGCTCGCACCCGTGACCGTGACGTTCGCTAGGAGCCCGCTATGAACCGTATTGGATTGATTCTTTCTTCGTTGCTGGTGCTTTTGGTGCTGGCGAGTTCCACCCTGTTTGTGGTCGACCAGCGCCAGTTCGGCGTGGTCTACGCTCTCGGCCAGATCAAGGAAGTGATCACCGAGCCTGGCCTGAACATCAAGCTGCCGCCACCTTTTCAAAATGTGTCGTACATCGACAAGCGCCTCTTGACGCTGGAGAGCACGGACTCCGAGCCCATGCTCACCGCCGAGAAGCAGCGGGTGGTGATTGACTGGTATGTGCGCTGGCGCATCACCGAGCCCTCCGAATACATCCGCAACGTCGGCCTGAACGAAGGCGCGGGCGCCCTGCAACTCAACCGCGTGGTGCGCAATGCCTTCCAGGAAGAGATCAACAAGCGCACCGTCAAGGAACTGCTGTCGCTCAAGCGCGAAGCCCTGATGGCCGATGTCAAGTCCGAGGTGCTCGCCCAGGTGCGTGGCGCCAAGCCCTGGGGCGTAGACGTAGTGGATGTGCGCATCACCCGCGTCGACTATGTGGAAGCCATTACCGAGTCCGTCTACCGCCGCATGGAAGCCGAGCGAAAGCGCGTGGCCAATGAGCTGCGTTCCACCGGTGCGGCCGAGGGCGAAAAAATCCGCGCCGATGCCGACCGCCAGCGCGAGGTGACCATTGCCAATGCCTACCGCGATGCCCAGAAGATCAAGGGCGAGGGCGATGCCGAAGCCGCGCGCATCTATGGTGAGTCCTTTGGCAAAGACCCGCAGTTCGCCCAGTTCTACCGCAGCCTGGATGCCTACAAAGCCAGCTTTGCCAACAAGAGCGATGTGATGGTGCTGGACCCGTCCAGCAGCGAATTCTTCAAGGTCTTGCGCAATGGCGGTGCGGGCGGCAACAGCGCGCCGCCCAAGAAGTAGCAGCGGGCCGCAGCGTGGATAGCGATACCTTGTGGATGGCGCTGGCCCTGGTGCTGGTGATAGAGGGGCTGTTCCCCTTTATCTCCCCAGCCAGCTGGCGGCGCATGTTCAGCCAACTGTTGCAGCTCTCGGATGGGCAAATCCGGACCTTCGCCATGGCCAGCATTTCGGTGGGCTTATTGCTGATTTGGCTGCTGGCGCCCTGAAATGCGGCCCTGAGGCCGGTAAAATCCCTGTTTTAACAGCCTCCATCCAATCCATGTCTGCTTGGGTCCTGCCGGATCACATTGCCGATGTGCTGCCCTCCGAGGCCCGCCACATCGAAGAAATACGTCGAGACTTGCTGGACATGGCGCGCTGCTATGGCTACGAGCTTGTCATGCCGCCCCTATTGGAGCATCTGGAGTCGCTGCTTTCCGGTACCGGCGAAGCGCTGGACCTGCAAACCTTCAAACTGGTCGACCAACTCTCCGGCCGCATGATGGGCCTGCGCGCCGACAGTACGCCCCAGGTCGCCCGCATCGACGCCCATTTGCTCAACCGCCGCGGTGTGGCGCGTCTGTGCTACTGCGGCCCGGTGTTGCACACGCGCCCGGGCGGCCCGCATGCCAGCCGCGAGCCCTTGCAGTTTGGCGCTGAAATTTATGGCCACGCCGGGCTGGAGGCTGACCTGGAGATTCTGACCCTGGCACTCGACGCCTTGCGTTCAGCCCAGGTGGGCCCGCTCACCGTGGACCTGGCCAATGCCCGCATCGTCAGTGCCTTGCTCAACGGCTCCGGTTTGAACCAGGATGAGCAAGCCCTGGTGCATGCGGCTTTGGCAGGTAAGGATGCAAGCGAGCTGCGTCTGCTCACCGCCAACTGCCCGCCAGAAATTGCGGCTGCCATCCAAAGCCTGGTGGGCTTGTATGGCGATGCCGGTGTACTCGACCAAGCCGGACGGCAACTGCCGGACCTGCCAGAAGTGCAGCAAGCCCTGTCGGAGCTGCAATGGCTGGGCAAACATATTGCTGCCGCCTTTGACGGTGTGTCGGTCAGCTTCGATCTGGCCGATCTGCGCGGCTATGCCTATTACACCGGCACCCGTTTTTCGATCTACGCCCCGGCCGCGAACGACGCATTGGCGCGTGGCGGGCGCTACGACGAGGTCGGCTCGGTGTTCGGGCGCAAGCGCCCGGCCGTGGGTTTCAGCCTCGACGTAAAAGAGCTGGCCACTGCGGCCCAACTGCGCCCCCTGCGCGCAGCCATACGCGCGCCTTGGGGTGAAGACGCCAGCCTGCGCACAGCCATTGCCGCCTTGCGCCAACAGGGCGAAACCGTGGTCTGCGTGCTGCCCGGGCACGGGAGCGAAGTAGACGAATTCCACTGTGACCGCGAGCTGCAGCAGCACGCAGGCCAGTGGACTGTGACAGCCATTTAAGAGAGTTT
>CANCCF010000234.1 GCA_947374485.1 Comamonadaceae bacterium
CCACCGGGGCAAGCGCGCCAGCGCCGCTGGTCTGCTCAAGGCCACAGCCATGGGCGCGATGCTCTTGTGCGCTGGCGCCAGCCAGGCGCTGGACTTCGGGCCCGATGGCATGTTCAGCCTGACCGGCTTTGCCGAAGCCACTGTCGGCCTGCAGGGCAACTACTGCCTGAACTGCCAGGTGGCCGACATGAACGTCTCCAAACAGCTGCGTGCGGCCGATGCCATCATCCCCGGCAAGCACATTGAAACGGTCACCACCACCAACTGGCAGGTGCAGCCCTATCTGGGCGCCAAATACAAGCTGGGCAACGGCTACGAGGTGTCGGCCCTGCTGAGCCAGCGCTGGCGCCAGGGCACGGTGAATGGCGCCTTTGTGGAAACGCGCTATGGCGGCACGGTGGATGTGCCGGACTTTTGGTACGAGAAAAATGTTGCGCTCAGCCACGAAGACTATGGCAGCGTGCGCATCGGCTCCATGACCACGCGGGGCTGGAGCGTGGCCGACTACCCCTATGGCGGCAATCTGGGTGTGGCCGATAGCTGGGGTGCCAGTGGTGCGGGCTACGGCATGCTGACCAATGCCATCCGCGTGGGCAGCCGCACGCTCGATGTGGCCGAGGGCGACCTGTTTCTGGAGCTCACCTACGACCAGGGCAATGACCACTTCAAGCGCCTGAGCCCGCAGTTCTATGAGCTGTATGCGCAGTTTCACAAAGGCGACCTGGTGGTGGACGCGGTCTACCAGGACGCCACCAACGGCAGTGCCGGTGCCTGGGGCCACGCGCCCTTTACCGGTGTCACGCCGTATTCGGTGGATGACCGCTATGTCGCCACCAATGGCAGCCAGTTTGGTGCCACCCACCAGAGCATTGCCATGCTGATGGCGCGCTACCAGGTCAACGCGCAAATTGAAGTCTCCGGCGGCATTCGCCAGAACAACTGGAGCGGTGCCAGCGTGGTCTTCAACCCGGCCACGCAGTGGACCACTGGCTTCAATGTGGACTACAGCAGCCCGTTCGCCACCGCCTACCCCGGCTACTCCGCTTCGTCCGTCGACTTCCTGCTGGGTGGGCGCTACCGCACCGGCCCGTGGACCTTCTCCGCCGCCATGGTGTTCCTGGGCGAGGCCGATACCAAAAATCCCAGCGACCGCGGCCAGCACAACACCGCCACCTTCAACACCCTGGGTGTGAAGTACGACTACGCTCCCGGCCTGCAACTCGAGGCCACGGCGGGCATGGTCAATTACGGGCGCCGGGGGCTCTCGCCCATGTCCATGCCGGGCAACGCTTCGTTCAGCAATGTCGATTCGCGCATTGCGCAGGATGGACAGTGGGTAACCGTTGGAATGATTTACAGCTTCTAAAAATGACACACACCAATCAACACCCGAGCCGCAAGTCTTTCACTGGAGCCAGCATGGCCAGGATTCCCTCTTTCATCTCAAGCCCCAGCCGTTTGTGGCTGAGCCTCGGCCTCGGTTCTGCCTTGTTGCTGAGCGCCTGTGGCGGCGGTGGCACCACATCGGACCAAAGCAATGGCACGGCCGCCGCGGCGTCTGCCACCGTCTTGCGGCCCTTGCCAACGGTGTTCACCACCACCAAGGCAGTGGCCTATTCGCCCTTCCGCACGGCCACCACCGAGCCGGGCCGTGCCACTGAGGTCATCACCGATGCCCAGGTCAAGCAAGACCTGGACTTGCTGGTGACCGCAGGCATTGGCCTGATCCGCCTGTTTGACAGCTCCGACAAGGTGGCCCTGCGCACACTGCGCGTGATCCATGACAACGCCATGCCCATCAAGGTCATGCTGGGCATTTACGTGAACGCTTTTGAGGCCCAGACCGACCCGGTGGTGCGCGCCCGCATCCAGGCCGCCAATGAAGATGAAATGGCCCGCGGCGTCACGCTCGCCCGTACCTATGCGGCCGAAGTGGCAGCGGTGAGCGTGGGCAATGAAACCATGGTGTCATGGTCCTTCAACGCCTTGTCGACCAGCACCATGGCAGGCTACATCAAGACGGTGCGTGACCAGGTAACGCAGCCGGTTACCACCGACGACAACTACGCCTTCTATGCGGGCATTGGTCGCAACGCTGCCGACCAGGCCGCCGATGTATTCCGGCAAATTGACTTTGCCTCCATCCACAGCTATTCGATAGAGGATGTGCTGTACAGCAACCCGGCCGACGCCGACCCCTTGCCGGACTGGGACTGGCAGCAACTCGCGGTCACCGACGTCACCAAACGCGCAGCCGCCATGATGGACGCGGCCGTTGGCAAAACCCAGACTGACTACGCGCTGGCTCGCAACTACCTGGACAAAAATGGCCGTGCCAACCTGCCCATCGTGATCGGAGAAACCGGCTGGAAGGCCGCCGACCCGAGTGGCACTGGGCGCTACAAATACCTGGGCCACCCGGCCAACCAGAAGATGTATTACAGCCGCCTGCTCGATTGGGCCGTGGCCTCACGCAACAACAACGGCCCCAAAAGCATCGTGTACTTTGAGGCCTTCGATGAACCCTGGAAGGGGAGTGACGACAAGTGGGGCCTGTTCACGGTGGACCGCAAGGCGCGCTGCGCCGCGCAGGCCCTGAACCCCACGGCTACCTGGACCAAAGACACACTGGCTTGCGCCGACAGTGACGCCCTGTATTTCGCGCCACCGGTTCCCACGACCGCCGTGACAACGCCCAGGCTGACCATCTTCAATGAAACGGTTTTCAACTGGCCCGTGGGCATGCGTGCGGACGCTTACGAAACCTTCACTTTCAACCTGACCTATCCCAAACTTGGTGACTCCGCACCCAGCGATCTGGGCGCCAGCTTGGGTGCCAGCAACTACCTATTGCTCGACACCTTCACGCCCAAGCCCTATGGCTGGGGGCTGCTGTGGCAATCGTCAGCTGTGCCGGCCGTCACTGCCAACCTGTCGAATTTTGCCAATGGAGCGATCCACTTCAGCGTGAAGACGGCCTATGTGGGCAAGCTACGCATCGGCATCTCCAGCGACACCGTGCTGGGGTCAGGCGCCGAAGCCTATGTGCAGGTATCCAACGGCAACTACGGCTATTGCAGCAGTGCCACCCCGGGCTGGTGCGATGTGACGATTCCGCTGAGTGCCTTCATGGCGGCCAACCCCAAGCTGGATCTGAGCCTTATCCTGACCCGCTTCTCGGTATCCGATATCTTTGCCGAGACGGGCAATGTGGCACGCACCGGCATGCCAGCGATTGCGCTGGACAACATTTACTGGTCGCAGCAGTAGCCTGTTTATACCGTCTCCGTCACCTCACGCCCCAGCCAGGCGTTGGCGTCTGCCACGGCGCTGAAGATTTTGGTCTGGTGCATGGTGAGGCGGGCGGCGATGGTGGAGTAGATGCGCTGCTGGATGCCTTCGTCGAGCGTGACGATCGCCACCCGCACCCGGGGGTTGCGTGAGAAGGAGCCGATGCGCACGGCGCGCACTTCGTTGAGGGCGTCCTGTGAGAAGTCGGTGGCGTCGGCGCCCAGGTAGTCGGAGATTTCGTAGCGCGCCCCGGCAAACTGGATGTGGTTGGCGACCTCGTTGACGGATCGCACCAGCTCGGCGCCGGTCACGAGTCCGCTGAATTTCTTGTACACCCCGTGGGGCTCCCATTGCAAAGAATATGGCATGGCGTTTCCAGGAGAAGGATTGCAGTCTACGACGATTTCACGGGGGCTCTGTAACACCACGTTAATCCCGCCGCGCTGGCGGATTGACCGGGTCGATGGGCCGGAAGATACTCCAACCCATGCAACCTGCAACCCCAGTCATGGCCGCACCGTTTGTCGAAGCTGCCGCTCCCGCCTTGGCAGCGCACCTCCAGGCGCCGCTGCCCAACCTGGCAGCCTGGACCCGTTTCTTTTTGCAAAGTGAAATTCCGGTGCTGCAGGCCACCGCCGATGCGCTGGAAGCATTGCGCGCTGATGAGGACGCGGTCAATGCGGGCATGCTGGCCGAGCTGGTGGACTCCGACCCCTTCATGACCCTGAAGGTGCTGGCCCATGTGGCGGCCCAGCGCCGCAAGCCGGACAGCACCCAGACCGAGACAGTGGTCAGCTCGCTGGTAATGATGGGCGTGGCGCCGTTCTTTCGCACCTTTGGCCCGCAGCCCACGGTGCAGCAGCAACTGGCCGACCAGCCCGCAGCACTGCAGGCCTTGCTGGCCCTGATACAGCGGGCCAACCGGGCCGCACACTTTGCCACCGGCTTTGCCGTGCACCGGGAGGACACCGATGTGGCCGTGATCCGCCAGGCCGCGTTCCTCAATGACTTTGCCGAGATGCTGATGGTTTGCTTTTGCCCTGCACTGGAGATGGATGTCCGCTCCATGCAGCAGGCCAACCCGACCTTGCGCACGGCCAGCCTGCAGCGCTTTGTGTTCAACATCGACCTGAGTGACCTGCGCCAGGAATTGATGCAGCACTGGCGTTTGTCGGAGCTGCTGGTGCGCATCAGCGACGGCAAGCACGCCGACCACCCTTCGGTGCGCAATGTGCTGCTGGCGGTGCGTCTGGCCCGCCATACCGAGCACGGCTGGGACAACCCGGCCTTGCCCGACGACATCGACGAAATCGCCAAGCTGCTCAATGCGCCTCCCCGGGTGGCGCGGGGCTTTGTCTACAAGATCGACCAGCCCGGTTAGCAGCCCGGTGGTCAGGGATTGTTGAAAGGCACCCAGGTGCCATCAGGTCCCTTGAGCGAAAAGCCCCCGGCCTGCCGGTGCAGCATCACCACATCGTCGTTTTCAGCCACAAAAGGGGTGGTCTGCAAGTCTTCGAGCCGGTGGGCCAGCGAAATGGCATTGGGCACAAAGGGGCTGTCACGCATCAGGTCGGCCAGCAGCGCATTCAGGCCGAAGTAGCTCATGTCCTGCTTCACCACGATGGGGCCTGGCTTGCTTTCGGTACCACCTGGGTCGGCAGGCTTCACACCAATGAGCTTGATGGCCGCTGGCACCAGGGTGATGTGCGGGTCCGGAATCTCGCGCATGCCGGCAATTTGCATCTGGTCGCCGCGCAGCGAGGCGCCATGCTCGGGCAGCAGCACCAGCACCACCGGGCGGCCGCTGGCTTCGAGTTGCGAGACAAAGCGGTCGAGGTCGCGCATGAACTTTTGCAGGCGTGGCTTGTAGGTGTCCAGGCTGCTCACGGACGCAAAGCCGGGCACGCGGTTGCCGTCGTGCATTGAAATGGTGTTGTAGTACAGCGCCTGGGGTGCCTTGCCTTTTTTCAGGCGTTGCGTCCACCACTGCGAGAGCAGGCCATAGTCGTCATAGATGGGGCTGCCATCAAAGGCCTGCATTTGCACCGTGCCGCCGCGGTTGGATTCCATGTGGCCCTCCAGCCCCGCCTCGTGCGCCACGATTTTGGCAAAGCCGTCAAAAATGCCGTTGTGGTTGAGCAGGCCGCTGGTCTGGAACCCTGCCTTTGCCAGGGCCGGGAAGGTGTAGCAATCCGGGTCCGCACCCTGGTACAGCAGCGGGTGTGCGCTCTGCCCGCAGTTGCCGCGAAACAGACGGTAGGCGGCCGGGCCACTGTAGCTGGCGGCCGAATTGAAGTGGCTGAAGAGCACATCAAAGCGTTGCAGCAGGGGGGCATTGCGCGCGTTGACATAGTCCAGGTCGTCCCAGGACAGCGAGCACACATGCAGCACGATCACGTCAAAGGCGGGCGGCGCCACCTGCGTGGGAAAGACCAGCTTGCGCTGATGCTCGCTGGCGTAGAAGGCCTGCAGCTCGGCCTCGGGCGTGCCGGCCAC
>CANCCF010000235.1 GCA_947374485.1 Comamonadaceae bacterium
CAAAGCTCCCCCCAATCGGGCGGGGACTCCCCCCAATTGCCACTGAACTCCCCCCAATTCGACAGATTGGCCGGGCTGTCAGCCGAGGTAAAGGGCCTGTTACCCATGGCCGAGCCCGCGCGCAAGAACAAGAAGCTGCCGGTGGGCCAACTCAAGGACATCATTCGGCAGCTCTGCGACGGGCGCTGGTTGGCAACGTCTGAATTGGCGGCGCTGGTGGATCGGGATGCTGAAAAGCTGCAATCACGCTTTTTGACAGCGTTGGTGCGCGAGGGAGTTTTGGAGCTGAGATACCCCGATGTTCGCAACCGGCCAGATCAGGCCTACCGCACGGTCACTACGGCAAATCAACAAGGCGCCTGAGCATTCGCAAAGCTCACACCATGGGAATCAACGCATGACTTTTGACTGCTTCATCGGCATTGACTATTCCGGCGCCGAAGCGCCGACATCCCGCATCAAGGGCTTGCAGGTGTATGCGGCACAGCCTGGTGCTGCCGAGGCGCAGGCGTGGCACAGCCCACACCTTCCAACAACGGGCAGCGCGCCATTTGGACGCGGCGTGTGGACTGGAGCGCGCAGGTCTGTGAGCAGGCCACGCTGGCTGATTTGGATCCTGCGGCGCTTGCCGAGGCGCGCCGCCAGTTCGCAGAAAAGAACAAGACCAAGCCCGAGCGATTGGCAGAGCTGGCTGAGTGGGACGACGCCACGTTTCTGAACAAAGCCAAGTTGACCGTGCGTGGCGCTGTAACCCATGCGGCGTTACTTTTGTTGGGGCGTGAAGAGTCATCCTCGCTGCTGGCCCCTGCCGTGGCACGCATCAGCTGGATTTTGAAGAACGAGCGCAACGAAGAGTTGGACTACGAACACTTCGGCCCACCGATGCTGCTGAACGTGAACAAGGTGTTGGCCCGCATCCGCAACCTGACGGTGCGCGAGCTGCCGGACGGCACGCTGTTTCCAGTTGAGCTGACGCAGTACGACCCTTGGGTGATTCGTGAGGCATTGCACAACTGCATTGCGCACCAGGACTATGGCTTACGTGGCCGCATTCAGGTGGTGGAGACACCGCAGGCGCTGCTGATGACCAATGTGGGCGGCTTTTTGCCGGGGCGGGTGGAGACGGTGATTGACCAGGACGCGCCACTGGAAATCTACCGCAACCCGTATTTGGCCGAGGCCATGGTGAGCCTGAACATGATCGACACCCAAGGCGGTGGCATCAAGCGCATGTTCCAGACCCAGCGGCGCCGCTTCTTCCCCATGCCGGATTACGACTTGACCCAGCCTGAGCGGGTGATGGTGACGTTGCGCGGGCGCATATTGGACGTGCGCTACACGCGGCTGCTGATGGCGCAGGGCGAGTTGGACTTGGGCACCATCATGTTGCTGGACAAGGTGCAGAAAGGGCAGCGGATTGACGCCGAGGGAGCCAAACGGCTGAAGGCCGCCAAGTTGGTGGAAGGGCGTTATCCAAATCTGTTGGTGGCGGGCAGCGTGGCGGCCGCGACGGGTGACAAAGCGCAGCACATTCGCAATCGCGGTTTTGACAACCGGTACTACCGTGACCTGATTGTGGATTTGGTGCGTGAGCATCAGCCGGTGTCGCGGGAGGACATCGACAAGCTGCTTTTGAGTAAGCTGCCAGAGGTTTTGAGCGCCGACCAAAAAGCATCCAGGGTTCATAACTTGCTGACATCCTTGTCTGGAAAGCGCATTCAGAACGTGGGAACCCGGCAAGTTTCCAAATGGGTTTTGATGCCAACGCAAGAGCAATGACTAGGCGTGCCTAACAAAGCCCGTGCGACATACCCACGAAGAAAGTCTTTCAAATTCAACGACTTAGGCTTTGTTTAGTCTTTGCTAAACGCTTTGTTTAACAAAGGCTAAACAAAGCGTTTAACTAAACCATGCAAACCCCTTTCTCCGCATCTTCGTCGCCGACGGCGACCCCATCCGCCCCCGGCAGCCAAGGCCGGACCCGTTCTCACCTGCAAGGGCAAGGGCGTGCAGGCAACCGGCTACGAAGCCAGCTAGGGCTTTGTGGTGCGGGTCGGTTCGCAGGCGGTGGTGGACTCTGCGCCCAGCATGGCGCAGCATGCGCGCGGCATGTTCGACCTGCGCCAGGAGCTGATAGGCAACGGTGTACTCACCATGCAGGGCGGGCTTCACCAGTTTTCGCGGATGGGCGCACGTTGAAGGAAGTTCAGGAGGCGGAGGCAGTTTCGTAATTCGCGAATAGCGAATACTGGGTGACTGCGGTTTGCATATTGAATACGTTTTGACTTTTACTATTGAAATCCCATTAAATTCGTGGCATATTCCATATGCATATTGCGTATGGAGCTTAATGTGAGCAGTTCTGGAATCAAATCGCGGTTGAGTCACTCACAGTGGACCCTGAAGCCGCAAGACCTGGCGGTGGCGTTCAAGTTGGTTTGTTTGAAAGGGCAAAGGTTGCCCTACGCGGCGCTGGCGCAAGCGCTGCATCTATCGCAGTTTGAGGCGCACGCCTGCATTGCCCGTTTGTCGGCATCACGCTTGTTGACCGAAGTGGACGGCGTGCCTAGCTTGGTAATGCCTGCGTTTCGGCCCTTGGTGCTGCAGGGGGCTGTGTATTTCTTTCCCCCAGTACGCGGCGAGGTGACGGTAGGTTTTCCGACGGCCCATGGCGTAGAGCCGCTCAAATCCAAGGTGCTGTTTGCAGACGAGTTGCCCCCGGTATGGCCGCATCCTGATGGAACCACACGCGGCTCAACTTTGCTACCGCTGTACCCGAAACTCCCTTTGGCTGCACAGATTGATAAGCCGTTTTACGAACTGTTGGCGTTGTTCGATGCCTTGCGCATCGGGCAGGCGCGTGAGCGAGAGATGGTGCGCGGAATGCTGGAGGCACAACTCATATGAACAACCCGAATCTCGCTATCTTGGAGCTGGTGGCCAAGGCCTTGGGGCCGGTGTGTGACGACGTGGTGTTTGTGGGTGGCTGCGCCACGGGCCTGCTGCTTACTCTGGTGCGCCCAGAGCGCATTCGCATTACCGAAGATGTGGACATCATTGCCCATGCGCTCACCATCCGTGATTACCACGCCATCGAAGCCAAAATGCGTGCCCAGGGGTTTTCCAACGACATGCGCCCGCAAGCACCTGTCTGCCGCTGGGTGTATGGCTCTGTCACGGTAGATGTGATGCCCACCGTCCCGGACATTCTGGGCTTTGCCAATCGCTGGTATCCGCTGGCGGTAGAAACGGCTACGACGATCGTGCTGGAGTCTGGCATGCGCATCCGCCTTATCAGCGCGCCAGTATTCATCGCCACCAAGCTGGAGGCTTTTAATGACCGCGGCCACAATGCAAACGGGCAGCCAGATTACCTGGGCAGCCACGATCTGGAAGACATCATCACAGTCGTGGACCGGCGCCCAGAGCTGTTGGCCGAGTGCACTGATTCTTCGCCAGAGCTTCGTGCGTATTTGGCGCAGGCATTCAGCCGACTGCAGGCCGATGCCGACTTCAACACCACCTTGGCTGGCCATTTGCCAGGCGACGCATCCAGCCAAGGGCGCTTAAAAAAACTGCGCGATGCACTGCGCGAACTTGCAAATCTGAAGCCATGAACACCACCACCAATTCCCTCGTCCAGAAGCTCTGGAACTACTGCAACGTGCTGCGCGACGACGGCATGAGCTATGGCGACTATGTGGAGCAGCTCACTTACCTGCTGTTCCTCAAGATGGCCGATGAGCGCGCCGCGCCGCCCTACAACCAGCCCAGCATCGTGCCCGCCGCCTACGCCTGGCCCACGCTCTTGGCCCGGGATGGTGACGCCTTGTTTGACCACTACCGCCACCTGCTGGAAAGGCTGGGGCAAGAGAAGGGCACGCTGGGCCTGATTTACGGCAAGGCGCAAAACAAGTTTCAAGACCCGGCGAAGCTGCGCCGCGTGATTGTGGATTTGATTGGTGCCGAGACCTGGACGATTCTGGGCGCCGACGTCAAGGGCGATGCCTACGAGGGCCTGCTGGAAAAGAACGCGCAAGACACCAAGAGCGGCGCCGGCCAATACTTCACGCCGCGTGCGCTGATTCAGGCCATGGTGGACTGCATCGCCCCGCAGCCGGGTGAGCGCATTACCGACCCGGCCTGCGGCACGGGCGGCTTTTTGTTCACCGCACACAACTTTATTACGGCACACAACAAGAGCCTGACGCGCGAGCAACTCAAGCACCTGAAGGACAAGGCCTTCACTGGCTACGAGTTGGTGCAGGGCACAGCCCGTGTGTGCGCGATGAACATGATGTTGCACGGCATTGGCTCCGAAAAATCGGTGCCGGTGGTGGTGGGCGATGCGCTGGCGGCAGACCCTGGCGAGCGCTACGAGGTGGTGCTGGCCAACCCGCCGTTTGGCAAAAAGAGCAGCACCGTAATCGTGGGTGAAGACGGCCGCACTAGCACCGAGAAAGACACCATCGAGCGCGACGACTTCTGGGCCACCACCAGCAACAAGCAGCTCAACTTTGTGCAGCACATCAAAACGCTGCTGGAGAAAAATGGACGCGCGGCCGTGGTCTTGCCCGACAACGTGCTGTTTGAAGGTGGCGCGGGCGAGACCATCCGCAAGAAGCTGCTGCATGAGTGCGATGTGCATACCCTCTTGCGCCTGCCCACCGGCTTGTTCTACGCCCAGGGCGTGAAGGCCAATGTGCTGTTCTTCGAGAAGAAGGGCGCAAGCGAAACGGCGTGGACGAAACAGCTCTGGATTTACGACCTGCGCACCAACAAGCACTTCACCCTCAAAACCAACCCGCTCAGCCGTGCGGACCTGAGCGAGTTTGTGGAGCTGTACCAGTCCGGCAACCGCCACCAGCGCAAAGCCACGTGGTCCCCTGAAAACACGGACGGGCGCTGGCGTGCCTACAGTTACGACGAGCTGGTGGCGCGCGACAAGACCAGCCTGGACATCTTCTGGCTCAAGGACGATTCCCTGGCAGATAGCGACAACCTGCCCGCGCCGGGTGTGATTGCCCTGGAGATCGTGGAAGACCTGGAGGCGGCGCTGGAGCAGTTTCGGTTGATTGTGGGTGATTTGCAGAGTTGATTGGGTGTGGGGCCGGCAAGCGCGTTCGCCCAGCCCAATCGGCGTAGGTGGTGACCTTTATCTGTGCTCTGCCTTGCAGCGTTGAAGAAGCTTGCGCGCTAACCCAACAGTATCTACTTTGTTGGGGTTTCCCAGACAGGCGTCATCCTGTTCAACTTCAATCTTGCCGTTTTTGGCCTTCACGCGAATAAGGCTGGTCATGCGAAGCCAGTTTGATCCGAGTTCTGAAACCTTTTTTGCTCCGCCGCCGTCGGTCAAAAAATATTGCATTGTGATAAGCAGTTCGTTGTTCGATTTGTCTGCCACGCCCATTGCAGGAAAGTTATTGCAAAAGTGTGGGTACTGAAGCTCATTGATTGCCATAGTGTGCCAACCCACCCATTCGCCTTTGGCATTAAAGAACAGGAGGTGACAGCCATCTACATTTGGTTGACCTTCAATGCATCGATAGGACCTGTAATTTTTTGAGTCGTATGTACATACCTCATCGGGCCTACTTTTTGCCATAAACATGGTCGGTTGAATGGTAATCCCCCCGATAAACCAAAGGTCCGAGAAGTAGAATTTTCTAAGAAGGAAGTTCTACGTGAAGAAGTCAAGATTTACCGACAGCCAGATCATGGCTGCCCTGAAACGTGTTGAGGCTGGTCTACCGGTGCCGGAGATGTGCCGGG
>CANCCF010000236.1 GCA_947374485.1 Comamonadaceae bacterium
GACGAAGACCTGAATGGCCGCCGCAACGAAGAGTTGCAGCAGGTTTATGAAAAGGCCACCAAGGCCATCCGCTCGTTGGCCGAGACCGAAAAATACGACCTGGTCGTGCAGGAGGCGGTGTACTTCAACCCCAAGATCGACATCACCGACAAGGTCATCAAGATCCTGAACGCCGGTGCCAAGTAAGCACAACCGCTGCTTGGGCTGAGCCATGCCACTGTCGCTGGCTGTCATTGTCGAAGCTCTGGGTGGAACCCTGGTGGGCAACCCGGCGCTGGAGATCCAGGGCTTGGCGCCGCTGGAGTCGGCCCAAGGCCAGCACATCAGTTTTTTGAGCAACCCCCGCTACCAGGCGCAATTGCGCGCCACCCATGCGGGTTGTGTCATCGTCTCCGCCGCCCTGCAGGCCATGGCCCCCGAGGGCACGGCTCGCATCGTGGCCGACAACCCCTATTTGTACTTTGCCCGCCTGACCCAGCTCTGGCGCAAGCACCAGACGGCTGAGCGCAAGCCCGGCATCCATGCCACAGCGGTGGTAGACCCGTCTGCCAGTGTGGACGCCAGCGCCTTCATCGGCCCCTTGTGCGTGGTGGAGCAGGGCGCCCGCATTGGTCCTGGCAGCGTGCTGAAGTCGCGCGTCACCGTGGGCGAAGACTGCGTCATCGGCGCACGTTGCATCCTGCATGCCGGTGTGGTGATTGGCGCCGACGGCTTTGGCTTTGCGCCGGATGGCGAGCGCTGGGAAAAGATTGAACAACTGGGCGCGGTACGCATAGGCGACGACGTGGAGATTGGCGCCAACACCTGCATAGACCGTGGCGCTCTGCAAGACACGGTGATTGAAGACGGCGTCAAGCTCGACAACCTGATCCAGATCGGCCACAACGTGCGCGTGGGCCGCAACACGGCCATGGCCGGTTGTGTAGGCGTGGCAGGCAGCGCCACCATCGGTGAGCACTGCACCATTGGTGGCGGCGCCGTGGTGCTGGGGCATTTGACGATTGCGTCTGGCGTGAACATCTCGGCCGCCACGGTGGTCACCAAGTCCATCACCAAGCCCGGCCATTACACCGGCGTGTTTCCGCTGGACGACAACGCTTCCTGGGAGCGCAATGCAGCCACGCTCAAGCAACTGCACACCTTGCGCGACCGCATCAAGACTTTGGAGAAAGAAAACAAACCATGATGGACATCCACAAAATTCTCAAGCAGCTGCCGCACCGCTATCCGTTCCTGCTGGTGGACCGGGTCATCGAGCTGGAAAAAGGCAAGCGCATCAAGGCGCTGAAAAACATCACCATCAACGAGCCGTTCTTTCAAGGCCATTTCCCCAGCCGTCCGGTGATGCCGGGTGTGCTGATGCTCGAAGCCCTGGCCCAGGCGGCCGGGCTCTTGGCATTTGATGCGCTGGGCACGGCGCCCAGCGAAGACATGGTGTATTACTTTGCCGGTATCGACGGCGCGCGCTTCAAGCGCCCCGTGGAGCCTGGTGACCAACTGGTGTTGGAAGCCGAACTGCTGCGCACCAAGGCCGGCATTTTCAAGTTCAAGGCGCGCGCCACGGTGGATGGTGAACTGGCCGTGGAAGCCGAGCTGACCTGCGCCATGCGCTCGGTGGCTTGAGGGGGCTGCCATGAGCGCGATTCACGCCACGGCGGTGATTGATCCCAAGGCCGAGCTCGACAGCACGGTCACCGTTGGCCCCTACACCGTGATTGGCCCGCATGTGCGCATCGGCGCGGGCACCACCATTGGGCCGCATGTGGTCATTGAAGGCCACACCACCATCGGCCAGGACAACCGCATCTTCCAGTTCAGCTCGCTGGGCGCGATTCCGCAGGACAAGAAGTACGCGGGCGAGCCCTGCGAACTCATCATCGGCGACCGCAACACGGTGCGCGAGTTCTGCACCTTCAACATCGGTTCGCCCGGTGATGTGGGCGTGACCCGCGTGGGCGATGACAACTGGATCATGGCCTATGTGCACCTGGCGCATGACTGCCAGGTCGGCAACCACACCATTTTTGCCAACAACGCGCAGCTCGCAGGCCATGTGCACGTGGGCGACTGGGTGATCCTGGGCGGCTTTACCGTGGTGCACCAGTTTGTGCGCATCGGCGCCCACAGTATGACCGCCATGTGCGCCTTGCTGTTTGCCGATTTGCCACCCTTTGTGATGTGCCAGGGCCAACCGGCATCGGCCCGCTCCATGAACTACGAGGGCCTTCGCCGCCGTGGTTTTTCGCCCGAGCGCGTGGCCGCCGTCAAGGCCATGCACAAGGCGCTGTACCGCGATGACCTGACCCTCGACAACGCCCGTGCGCGCATTGCCACGCTGGTAGATGACACGCCCGAAGCCGCGCCCGATGTGGAGATGATGCTGGGCTTTCTGGAGCAAACCTCGCCGCAGCGCGGCATTGTTCGCTAGGCCTTGAATGTCCGGGGCGCCAGACACGGGTAATGCCGCCCCCGCCGTTGCCATGGTTGCTGGTGAGGTGTCTGGCGACCTGCTGGCCGGGCTGCTGCTGGGCGGCCTCAAGGCGCGCTGGCCACAGCTCAGCAGCTTTGGCATTGGCGGGCCGCACATGGAACGCCAGGGCTTTGCCGCCTGGTGGCCGCATCACAAATTGGCGGTGCACGGTTTCAACTGGGAGCTGCTGCGCCGTTACCGTGAAATTGTCGGTATCCGCGACCAGTTGCGCGAACGACTGCTCAAAGACCGCCCGGACATTTTCATAGGCACCGACGCGCCCGATTTCAACTTCAAGCTCGAAGAAGACCTGCGCGCGGCGGGCATCAAGACCGTGCACTTCGTCTGCCCCTCGGTCTGGGCCTGGCGCCCCGAGCGCATGGAAAAAATCCGCCGCAGTGCGGACCACGTGCTGTGCATTTTTCCCTTTGAGCCCGAACTGCTGGCACGCCACGGCATTGCTGCCACCTACGTGGGCCATCCGCTGGCCAATGTGATACCCATGCAGAGTGACCGGGTTGCGGCCCGCATGGCGCTGGGGCTGGATGCGACAGCGCCTTTGGTGGCCATTCTGCCGGGCAGTCGCCGCTCGGAAATCAGCCATCTGGCCGAACGTTTCATGCGGGCGGCGGTGCTCATCAAAGCGACAAAGCCAGCCACCCGCTTTGTGCTGCCGCTAGTGCCGGGTTTCAGTAGCGCAATCGAAGCCCTGGTGCAGCGACACGGTCTGCGGGACTGCGTCACCGTGCTGAATGGCCAATCGCACGCCGCACTGGCGGCCTGTGATGTGACCCTGATCGCGAGTGGCACCGCTACGCTGGAGGCGGCGCTTTTCAAACGCCCCATGGTGATTGCCTACCACCAGAACTGGCTGTCCTGGCAGATCATGCGCCGAAAGCGCCTGCAGCCTTGGGTGGGCCTGCCCAATATCCTGTGTGCCGAATTCGTGGTGCCTGAATTGTTGCAGGACGCTGCCACACCCCAGGCCCTGGCCACCGAAACCGTGGCTTGGCTGGATGCACGCGATCTGGACCCGCACAGGCTCAAGACCTTGCAGACAAAATTTGCCGCCCTGCACCAGGAGTTGCAGCGCGACACCGCGACAATAGCCACCGATGCCATCCAAAAAGTCCTCCAGGGTTGACCCCAGCAAAATCCAGCAAGTGGCCTTTGCCTGGGACAGTGCTGGCCTGATTGCCGGGGTGGACGAAGCGGGCCGTGGGCCGCTGGCAGGCCCGGTCGTAGCGGCGGCCGTCATTCTCGATGACCTCAACCCCATCAAGGGCCTGAACGATTCCAAAAAACTCACCGCCTTGCGCCGTGACAAGCTCTATGACGAGATCCGCGCCAAGGCCCTGTGCTGTGCGGTGGGGCAGGCCAGTGTGGAAGAGATTGAACGCCTCAACATCTTGCAGGCCACGCTCCTGGCCATGCGCCGCGCCGTGGAGGGTTTGCGCCTGAAGCCGCACAAGGTGCTGGTGGACGGCAACCGCTTGCCGGTGCTCGACGTGCTGGCCGAAGCCATCATCGGCGGCGACGCGACGGTGCCCGCCATCTCCGCCGCCTCGATACTCGCCAAAGTGACGCGCGACCGCTGGTGCCAGGAGCTCGATGTGCGCTATCCCCAATACGGCTTTGCAGGCCACAAGGGCTATGGCACGGCTGAACACCTGGCAGCTTTGCGTATGCACGGCGCCTGTCCGGAACACCGCAAGACCTTTGCGCCGGTAGCCGAAGCGCTGGCCGCTGCGCCTTTGACCGGGGTGGCGAAGGTGGCCCATGTCTGAACCGGTTTTTGTGACTTCGCGTGACAACCCTTTGCTCAAGGAGTTGCGCAGATTAGCCCAGCACAACACGGCCTACCGCAAAGCCGGGCGCTTCTGGATAGAAGGCGACCACCTGTGCCGCGCCGCCCTGCAGCGTGGCTTGCAACCCGCTGTGGCGGTGTATGCCGAGTCCTTTTGGGCGCAGCTGCGCGGGCCGGCGGCGGAGGTCTCCGGCAAGCAAGTGGTGGTGAGCGACGCCTTGTTCAAGGACATCAGTGCGCTGGAGTCACCGGCCAACATGGGCTTTGTGCTGGACTTGCCTTCTGATGTGGCAGTAGCGCCGCAAGCCGCCACCGTCATCCTGGACCGGGTGCAGGACGCTGGCAACGTAGGTTCGATTTTGCGCAGCGCCGGGGCCTTTGGCTTTCGGCAGGTGCTGGCACTCAAGGGTTCGGCGGCGTTGTGGAACCCCAAGGTCTTGCGGGCTGGTATGGGCGCGCATTTCGGTTTGCATCTTGTCGAAGGTATGGCGCTGGAGGACTTGAATGCCTTGACGCTTCCCTTGGTTGTGACCAGTTCGCACCAGGGCGAGCTAATTCAAAACCTGCAACTGCCAAACCCTTGTGCCTGGGTGATGGGCCATGAAGGGCAGGGCGTGGGGCCGGAGTTGATGGCGCGGGCTTCGGTGTTTGTGCGCATCGGGCAGCCAGGGGGCGAGGAGTCTTTGAACGTGGCGGCTGCTGCGGCAATTTGTTTGCATGCCAGTTCACTGCGGATTACTTGACGGTGTTGCGTTGAATTTGCCTTGACGTTGACACACCAACACGCCGCAAAGCGGCGATGGGGGTGAGGCTGACACCCGATTTGCGGTACTCCGGTATGAGGGTGTCAGCCTCACCCCCGTCGCCGAGCCCAAGAGCAGGTTCATGGCAAGCCGCCACGAGCACCCAGCCATACGCCTGACGAAATTAGCCCAAAGCAAGCGACGGGTTACTACCTACCCTCCGCTATAATCGGTGGCTTTCCAGAAAACAGCTGTCCCAAGCGCAACTCTGAATCTTCCCCTCTCAAAAGCATCCGCCAAGAGCCATTCTTGAGCGCGTTTGGGCGTAACCGTAACCCATTCGGAGTCACCAGTGCTTTTGTCACTCAAGGGAACCTTCCCATCCGCCATTTTGGCGCTCGCAGACGGCACGGTCTATATTGGCAATTCCATCGGAGCTGCTGGTTCCACGGTCGGTGAGGTCGTGTTCAACACCTCCATGACCGGCTACCAGGAAATCCTGACCGACCCCAGCTACTGCCAGCAAATCGTCACTCTGACCTATCCCCACATCGGCAACTACGGCATCAGTGCTGAAGATGTCGAGTCGGGCAAAGTGTTTGCCGCAGGCCTGATCATCAAAGATCTGCCTTTGCTCACCAGCAACTTTCGCTCCAGCATGACCCTGGCGCAGTATTTGGTGAAAGAAAACGCCGTG
>CANCCF010000237.1 GCA_947374485.1 Comamonadaceae bacterium
GAGAAATTCTTTTTCCAGTGGCTGGCCAGCTGGGTGAAGAACTCGCCGCCGTCCTGCGTCTCGGCCAGCTCACGGGCGCCGTAGCGGGCCTGCACCCCCTCGCCAGCCACACCGCCTATGCCGATGCGCTCGCCATAGGGTGGGTTGAGCAGCATGACGCCGCCGCCTTCAATGGGCGGCATGCGTTGCAGGGCGTCACCACCGCGGAACTCGATCACATCGGCCACACCAGCGCGCTCGGCATTGCGCTGGGCAAAGTCGACCATGCGGTGCGAGACATCGCTGCCGTATATCAGGGCTTGTCGTCCGGGCTCAGGTTTCACTACGGCCTCGGCCGCTTCCTTCTTCATGTCGGCCCAGACCTGGTGTCTGAAGGGGACGAATTTTTCAAAGGCAAAGCGGCGCAGGGAACCGGCGGCAATGTTGCAGGCGATTTGCGCTGCCTCAATCGCAATCGTGCCGCTGCCGCAGCAGGGGTCGTACAGCGGCATCAAATCGGCGTCACCGGCGGCCCAGCCGCTGGCGGCAATCATGGCCGCGGCCAGGGTTTCCTTCAGCGGAGCATCGCCCTTGTCCTCGCGCCAGCCGCGCTTGAACAGCGGCTCGCCCGAGGTGTCTATGTAGAGCGAGCAGGCGTCGGTGGTCAAGTGGGCGTAGATGCGCACATCGGGCCACTGGGTGTTCACATCCGGGCGCACGCCATTGGCCACTTCGCGGAAGCGGTCGCACACCGCGTCTTTCACCTTGAGCGCGGCAAAGTTCAAAGAGGTCAGCGGGCTGTGCTGCGCCGTGACTTCGATCTTGATGCTCTCGCGCGGCGTGAACCAGCGCTCCCACTGCACGGCCATAGCAGCCTTGTACAGGTCCTGCTCGCTGCGGTACTCGGTGTAGGACACCAGCACCAGCACGCGCTGCGCCAGGCGGCAGTACAGGTTCAGGCGCATCGCGTCATTCAGCGAGGTGCGCACCGCCACGCCACCGCGCTGCTTGGTGATGCAACCCGGCGGCAGGCCGGTGATCTGCAGGATCTCGGGGGCCAGGTAGTCTTCTACGCCGGCCGCGCAAGGTAAAAAAAGTTGGAGTTGGTTCATAGCGCTTTGCGTAGGGAAGCGGGGGCGATCTTCAAACCCTCGCGGTATTTGGCCACGGTGCGCCGGGCGCATTCAATGCCCTGCTCCTTGAGCATCTCGGATATCTGGTTGTCCGAGAGCGGCTTCTTGGCGCTCTCGGAGGCGATGAATTGTTTGATGAGCGCACGCACTGCGGTGCTGGAGGCGTTGCCGCCGGACTCGGTACCAAGCCCTGAGCCAAAGAAGTACTTCAGCTCAAAGGTGCCAAAGGGCGTTGCCATGTACTTGGCGGTGGTGACGCGGCTGATGGTGGACTCGTGCAGCCCCAGTTCATCCGCAATCTCGCGCAAGACCAGCGGGCGCATGGCCAGTTCGCCATGCGTGAAAAAGCTTTTTTGCCGCTCCACGATGGCGGTACTCACCCGCAGAATGGTGTCAAAGCGCTGCTGTATGTTCTTGATGAACCAGCGCGCCTCTTGCAAGCGCTGCTGCAGGGCGGCGTGGCTGGCGCTGTCCTTGCCGCCGCGGTGGTTGCGCAGCACGTTGGCGTAAATGTCGTGCACCTTCAGGCGCGGCATCACGTCCGGATTGAGCATGACGCGGAATTTGACCTGTGCCGCCTTGTTCGGGTTGACCACCTGCAGCACCAGCACGTCGGGCACCACGATGTTGCGCTCCACATCGACAAAGCGCCGGCCCGGCTTGGGCTCCAGGCGGGCGATGGCGGCAATGGCTTCGCGCACCAGCGCGTCGCTGCCCACACCCAGCTGCACCAGGCGCTTGATGTCCCGGCGGGCCAGCAATTCCATGGGCTGCTGGCAGACCGCTAAGGCCACCTCCAGCACCTCACGCGCGTCCCACTCCAACTCTGCATCCTGCAACAGGTGCTGGATTTGCAGGCGCAGGCATTCGGCCAAGCCGCGCGCACCCACACCCACCGGCTCCAGGCTGTGCAGCAACCCCAGGGCTACGGAGAAGTGGTGCACCAGTTGATGCAACTCTTCTTCGTCGGCCGGCTGCAGGGTCTGCGCCAGCACCTCCAGCGGGTCTTCCAGGTAGCCGTCGTCGTTGAGTGACTCGATCAAAAAGCGCAGGGCCGCGCTGTCCTCCGGGGACAGCCGCAGCCCCAAGGCCTGGCGGTGCAAAAAGGCCTGCAGGCTTTCCTGCGTGCGGGCCAGTTCGGTGGCGTCCTTGTCTTCGTCGCCATTGAGGTTGTTGCTGCGCGGCTTGGCGTCCACGCCCCACTCGCCATCGTCGGGCGCCATGTCGGAGCTGCCGTCACCATCCCAGTCAATGCCCTCGTCGCCGTTCAGCGGCGTGTTGTCTTCGTCGCTGGCGGTGCTGGTCACCGTGGCCGTGCCCAGGTCGGGCATGGCGGCAGCGAACTCGGTGTCGCGGTCGCCTTCGCTGACCGGCGTGTCGCTCTGCGCCAGGCCAAAGTCTTCGCGCTCGGCCCGCTCTTCGGTGAGCTCCAGAAACGGGTTTTCGTCCAGCATCTGGTCCACTTCCTGGCTCAGTTCCAGGGTGGAGAGTTGCAACAGACGGATGGACTGCTGCAACTGGGGCGTGAGCGCCAGATGCTGGGATACGCGTAGGGAAAGGCCTTGCTTCATGCCAGATTACATTTTGAAATGCTCGCCAAGATACACGCGTCGCACCTCGGCGTTGTTGACGATTTCGGAGGGCGTGCCTTCTGCCAGCACGCGGCCATCGCTGATGATGTAGGCGTGGTCGCAAATACCCAGGGTCTCGCGCACATTGTGGTCGGTGATCAGCACACCGATGCCGCGCGCCTTGAGGACGTTGATGATGCGCTGGATCTCGATGACGGCGATCGGATCTACGCCCGCAAAGGGCTCGTCCAGCAGAATGAAGCGCGGGCGGGTGGCCAGGGCGCGGGCAATCTCGACGCGGCGGCGCTCACCGCCCGACAAAGCCAGGGCCGGTGACTCGCGCAGGTGCTCCACGCGCAGCTCCTGCAGCAAGTCGGTCAGGCGGCGCTCGATCTCGGCCGACTTCAGGGGCTCGCCCTGCTCATCGCGCTGCAGCTCCAGCACGGCGCGCACATTGTCTTCCACGTTGAGCTTGCGAAAGATCGAGGCCTCTTGCGGCAGATAACCCAGCCCCAAGCGCGCCCGGCGGTGGATGGGCATGTGCTCGATGGACTCGCCATCGATCTCGATATCGCCACCGCTGGCGCGCAGCAGGCCGACGATGATGTAGAACGAGGTGGTCTTGCCTGCGCCGTTGGGCCCCAACAGGCCCACCACCTCGCCGGTGCGCACCGTGAGCGACACGTCCTTCACCACCTGGCGCTTGCCATAGGACTTTTGCAGGTGCTTGGCCGAGAGGCTGCCGCTGGGGTATTCGCTCACCGGGGCGCTCACTTGGGCACGCCCCCCAGATTGGCGGAAGGCTTCAGGCTGGCAGGGTCGGGCGCCGTGGCGCTGGCGGCCGCCTCCGGCTTGGGAGTGAGCATGACGCGCACGCGGCCCGTGGCCAGTGAACCTGCCGGTGCATTTTTGGCCACGCCATCCACACTGAACAGGTCTGTCAGGTTTTCGTAGACGATGTTGCCGCCGTTGATTTCATCGGCCACCACGCTGGCGCGCAGGCGTCTGAGCTGGGCCCGGCGGGCAAAGGTGATGGTGTCGGCGCGGCCGTCGTAGGTGATGGTCTCGCCCTCGCCTTCGATGTACTCGTCCACCGCTTCCCGCTTTTGCCGGAAGAAGGCCAGTTTGTCGGCTGAGCCGGTGGCCACGCCAAACTGGTAGCCATCGGGGTCCTGGTGCACTTCCAGGCGCTCGCCGCGAATTTGAATCGTGCCCTTGCTCAGCAGCACCCGGCCGGTGAACACACTGATCTGCTTGGCGTCGTCATAGCGCAGGGAATCCGCCTCGATGTTCATGGGCTTGTTGCGGTCGGCTTTTTCGGCCTGCGCAGACCCCGCCAGACACAGCAGGGCCGCTATCACCAACGGGGTAAGGGTTTTGTTTTTCATAAAGGCACGAAACTTGCTCGGAGCGCTATGGGCCATTGTAGCCAGCGCATGGCATGTTTTATGCCTCGCGGAAAATTGAGGTCCGCGAAAAGTGCGGGGCGTTGTGTGCCCCTGGGTGTTCAGCCGACCGCGTTGATGCGGGCCACCAGTTCTTTCAACACGCCGTCGGCCTGGTCGTTGGGCACCTGGCAGGTGCCGGCGTTTTCGTGGCCGCCACCGGCGTAGACCAGCATCAGTGCGCCTATGTTGACGCGCGAAGAGCGGTTGGTGATGGACTTGCCCACGGCACACACGGTGTTCTGTTTTTGCACACCCCACCTCACGTGGATGGAGATATTGGTCTGCGGAAACAGGGCATAGACCATGAAGCGGTTGACCGCGTAAATCACGGCCTCCTGGCGCAGGTCCACCACCGCCACATCGTGGTGCACCTCGGTGCACAGCTGCAACTGGGCCTTGGCCTTGGCGGCATGCTCGTGGTAGAGCTCGACGCGCTCCATCACATCGGGCAGCTTCAGTATGTCTTCAATGCCGTGGGTGGCACAGTAGTCAATCAGGTCCATCATCAGCTGGTAGTTGCTGACACGGAATTCACGGAAACGGCCCAGGCCGGTACGCGAGTCCATCAGGTAATTCAGCAGCACCCAGCCGCTGGGGTTGAGGATTTCGTCATGGCTGAACTGGGCCGAGTCGCCCTTGTCGACCGCCTCCATCATTTCGTTGAAACGCTCGCCGTAGCGGAAGCTGCCGCCGTAGTGCTCGAACACCACGCGCGCGGCCGAGGGCGCGTCGGGATGGATGATGTGGTTGGACTGGCCCTCGTTGCGCATGGCCTCGGAGGCGTGGTGGTCAAACGAGAGGTGCACGCCGGGCACATAGGGCAGGTTGGTGGTGATGTCGCGGTCCGTGACCGGGATCTTGCCGTCCTGCATGTCCTTGGGGTGGACGAACTTGATCTCGTCGATCAGGTCCATTTCCTTGAGCAGCACCGCGCATACCAGGCCATCAAAATCGCTGCGGGTGATAAGCCTGAATTTGCTGTCTGCCATTGCCTGCTCCACTGAATGATTGTGTTGAGTTCATTCTAGACCGGAGTCGCGGCCATTGTCACTGCCAGCAGGCCCGCTGGCCTGCTGCAGCTGCGGTAGGTGCTATTTGCCGCTGCGTGCGCCGGCCACCAGCGACTCCACCACCTTGAGCGCCCGCTCCATGCCCTTGGCCAGCGAGCCGTCGACATAAAAGCGACCCGCCACGCCCAGGGCCGGCACGCCCTCGACCTTGTAGGCGTTTTGCAGCTGGGCGGCCTTGCTGGCTTTGCTGGCCACCGAGAAGGAGTTGAACTGCTCGCTGAACTTGGCCTTGTCCACGCCCTGCTTGGCGACCCAGTCCAGGATGGCGGCATTCTTGGAGAGGTCCTGCTTTTCGGTATGGATGGCAGCAAACACCTTGGCGTGCAATTGCTCCACCAGGCCCATGGCATCGAGCGCGTAGTAGAGCCGCTGCTGCGGCACAAAATCGTCCCGGAACGCCACTGGGGCGCGGCGGAAGGCCACATCCTTGGGCAGCTTCTTGATCCAGGCGGCCAGTGTGGGCTCAAAGGCGTTGCAATGCGGGCA
>CANCCF010000238.1 GCA_947374485.1 Comamonadaceae bacterium
CGGTGGAAACCGCACTGCAGGTCAAGGAGCTGGCGTTGGCCGGCTCGGAGATGGTGCGCATCACCGTCAATACGCCCGAGGCCGCGCAGGCCGTGCCCTACATCCGCGAGCAGCTCGACCGCATGGGCATTGACGTGCCCCTGATTGGCGACTTTCATTTCAATGGCCACCGCCTGCTGACCGATTTTCCGGATTGCGCGCAGGCACTTTCCAAATACCGCATCAACCCCGGCAACGTGGGCAAGGGCGACAAGCACGACCGCCAGTTCGGCCAGATGATTGAAGCCGCGGTGCGCTGGAACAAGGCCATCCGCATCGGCGTGAACTGGGGCAGCCTGGACCAGGAACTGCTGGCCTCCATGATGGACGAGAACAGCCGCCGCACGGTCCCCTGGGATGCCAAGCCGGTGATGTACGAGGCGCTGATCGCCTCGGCCATTGGCTCGGCCAAGCTGGCTGAATCCATGGGCATGCCCGCGCACCAGATCGCGCTGTCCTGCAAGGTCAGCGGTGTGCGCGACCTGATTGCGGTCTACCGCGAGCTGGGCCGGCGCTGCAACTACCCGCTGCACCTGGGCCTGACTGAGGCCGGCATGGGCACCAAGGGCACGGTGGCCTCAGCCACCGCTTTGGGCGTGTTGTTGCAAGAGGGCATTGGCGACACCATCCGCGTGTCGCTCACGCCCGCGCCCGGCGAGTCGCGCACGCAAGAGGTGGTAATTGCCTCCGAGATTTTGCAGTCGCTGGGCCTGCGCACCTTTGTGCCCAGCGTCACCGCCTGCCCGGGGTGTGGCCGCACCACCAGCACCACCTTCCAGGAACTCACGCAGCAGATTGACGACTTTTTGCGTGCGCAAATGCCGGTCTGGCGTGCGCGCTACCCTGGCGTGGAACACCTCAAGGTGGCCGTGATGGGCTGCATCGTCAACGGCCCGGGCGAGAGCAAGCATGCCGACATCGGCATCAGCCTGCCGGGCACCGGCGAGGCACCGGCCGCGCCCGTGTTCATCGACGGCGAAAAGCGCATGACCTTGCGCGGCGAAAACATTGCCTCCGACTTTCAAAAGGTGGTGGAAGACTATATTGCGCAGCGCTTCACCGCTGCCACTGACATCACCGCTACCGCATAAAAAACCCTGCAGGCATGAACGAAAAGATTGCGCCACGCAAAGTGGAAAAACTGGTTGCCGTCAAAGGCATGAACGACATCCTGCCGCCCGACTCGGCGCGCTGGGAGGCACTGGAAGCGCGGGTGCGCGAGCTCATGCGGCGCTTTGCCTATGAGAACGTGCGCACCCCCATCGTCGAGCCCACCGCGCTGTTTGTGCGGGGTCTCGGCGAGGTGACCGACATTGTCGAAAAAGAGATGTATTCGTTTGAGGACCGCCTCAACGGCGAGCAGCTCACCCTGCGCCCGGAAAACACCGCCGGTGTGGTGCGCGCAGCGATCGAGCATTCGCTGCTCTACAACGGCCCCAAGCGCCTGTTCTACATGGGCCCGATGTTTCGCCACGAGCGCCCGCAGCGCGGCCGCTACCGCCAGTTCCACCAGATCGGCGCCGAGGCCCTGGGTTTCAGTGGCGGCGAGGTGGATGCCGAACTGATCCTGATGGCGCAGGCGCTGTGGCAGGAACTGGGGCTGACCGATGTGGAGCTGCAACTCAACAGCCTGGGCCAGCCCGAAGAGCGCCTGCAGCACCGCGCAGCACTCATCGCGCACTTCGAGGCCCACCCCGACGCGCTCGATGAAGAGGCCAAGCGCCGCTTGCACCTGAACCCTTTGCGCCTGCTCGACAGCAAGAACCCGGCGATGCAGCCGGTGATTGAAGCCGCACCGCGCCTCTTGGACTTTTTGGGCGAGGCTTCCAGACGCCACCTGCAAAGTGTGACCGACGTGCTGGACGCCAATGGCGTGGCGTACGGCATCAACCCGCGCCTGGTGCGCGGCATGGACTACTACAACCTCACGGTGTTCGAGTTCGTCACGACCCGCCTGGGTTCACAAGGCACCATCTGCGCCGGTGGCCGTTACGACTACCTGTTTGAGCAGGTGGGTGGCAAGCCCACGCCTGCCGTGGGCTGGGCTATCGGCATGGAGCGCGTGCTGGAGTTGCTCAAAGAGCAGGGTGCCTTGGACGTCGCCCCGGCCGTGGACGCCTATGCCATCGTGCCGGATGCGGCCTCGCTGCCTGCTGTGATGGCCTGCCTGCAGACGCTGCGCGCCGCAGGCACTTCTGTGCTGATGCATGCCAGCAGCGCAAAGGGCATGGCCAGCATGAAGTCGCAGTTCAAGCGCGCCGATGCGTCGGGCGCGCGCTTTGCGCTGGTCTTTGGTGCCGACGAAATGGCGCAAGGCCAGGTCACCGTCAAGGCCTTGCGCGACGCCAACATACCGCAGCAGACCCTGGCGCTGCCAGAGGCGGCCCAATGGGCCAAGACCCTACAATCGAACGCTTAACCGAAGACCCCCATGGCAAACCATCTCGACCTCGAAGAACAAGAACAACTTGATGAACTCAAGCACTTCTGGAAGCAATACGGCAACGCCATCACCTGGGTACTGATTGCGGTGCTGGGCGCCTATGCCGCGTGGAATGGCTACCAATACTGGCAGCGCAGCCAGGCCGCCCAGGCGGCGGCCATGTTCGACGAAGTGGAAAAGGTCTCCCGCGAGGGTGACGCCGACAAGATCCAGCGCGCCTTTGACGACATGAAGTCGCGCTTTGCCTCCACCGCCTACGCACCGCAAGCCGGTCTGCTGGTGGCCAAGACCCTGTATGAGGCGGGCAAGGTCGATGGTGCCAAGGCGGCACTGACCTGGGTGGCTGAAAAATCGTCTGATGCGGGCTACGCCGCCATTGGCCGTTTGCGCCTGGCGGGCGTGTTGATGGACAGCAAGGCCTACGACGAAGCCCTGAAGGTGCTGGACTCCGGCATGGGCGAAGAATTTGCCGCCCTGCAGGCCGACCGCCGTGGTGACATCCTGCTGGCGCAGGGCAAGAAGCCCGAAGCCAAGGAGCAGTATCTCAAAGCCTTCAAAGCCTTCGATGAGCGCACCGACTACCGCCGCCTGGTGCTGGTCAAGCTCAACAGCCTGGGTGTGGACCCGCTGGCGGACGTGACGGGTACGGCGCCAGGCACGGCCGCAGCCACTGCCGCCAAGTGATTGATTCAAACCTTCGGAGCAAGCCCACCATGCGCACCCTGATTGCTGCCGTGCTGGTCTCCCTGCTGGCGGCCTGTGCCAGCAATGACCGGCCCAAGCCCGCCCCGCTGGAAGCCAATGTGGCCTTGATGGCCGTGCGGGCGGCCTGGAGTGCATCATTGGGCGCAGTCGACTTCCCGCTGGCTGTGCACGTGGTCGATACCCGTGCCTTTCTGGCTGCAGGCGACGGCACGGTTTTGGCACTGGACACGCAAACCGGCAGCGACCTCTGGCGCACCAGGCTCGACTCCCCTTTGAGCGCCGGTGTGGGCAGCGACGGGCGTTATGCCGCTGTGGTCAGTCGCGCAAACGAACTGATGGTGCTCGACGCAGGCAAACTGGTATGGCGCCAAAAGCTCAAGGTGCTGACGCTGACCGCACCGCTGGTGGCAGGCGGGCGCGTCTTCACCCTGTCGACTGACCGCACCGTCAATGCCTTTGATGCCGCCACTGGCCAGCGCCTGTGGCAGCAGCAGAAATCCGGCGAAGCGCTGGTGCTGGGCCAAGCGGGTTTGCTCACTGCCGTGGGTGACACCCTGGTGGTGGGCTATGGCGGACGGGTCGCCGGGCTCAACCCTTCAAGCGGCGCCCCGCGGTGGGAAACCGCCGTAGTCAGTGCGCGCGGCACCAATGAGGTGGAGCGTCTGGTCGATGTGGTCGCGGGTTACAGCCGCGAAGGCAGCCAGATGTGTGTGCGTTCCTTCCAATACGCGGTGGCCTGTGTGGACGCCAGCACCGGGCGCGCGCTGTGGAGCAAACCCGCCAATGGCAGCACCGGCGTGTCGGGCGACGCCAGCACTGTGTATGGCACCGAGAGCGACGGCAAACTGGGCGCCTGGAGCCGCAAGGACGGCGAGAAACTCTGGACGCTGGAGCGCTACCGCTTCCGCACACTTACAGCTCCGCTGGTAGCGGGCCGTTCCCTGATCATCGGAGACGACTCCGGCAACCTGCATGTGCTGTCCAAGACCGACGGTGCACCCCTGAACCGGATCATGACCGATGATTCCGGCCTTTTCGTGGCACCCGTGCTGGCGGGCAAAACCCTGCTGGTGGTGAGTCGCCGCGGTACTGTCTACGCGTACCGGCCCGAGTAGGCCCCTTCAAAGCATCCATGAAACCCGTTATCGCGCTGGTGGGCCGACCCAATGTCGGCAAGTCCACCCTTTTCAACCGTCTGACCAAGACCCGTGACGCCATCGTGGCGGACTACGCGGGCCTCACACGGGACCGCCACTATGGCAACGGGACGCAGGGCAAGCACGACTACATCGTGATTGACACGGGTGGCTTCGAGCCCGATGCCGACAGCGGCATCTACAAGGAAATGGCCAAGCAGACCCGCCAGGCCGTGGCCGAAGCCGACGTGGTGGTGTTTGTGGTCGATGCCCGTGCCGGTGTGTCGTCGCAGGACCATGACATTGCCAAGTACTTACGCAAGCTGGGCAAGCCCTGCATGCTGGTGGCCAACAAGGCCGAGGGCATGACGCAGGGCATCCAGCTGGGTGAGTTCTTTGAACTCGGCCTGGGCGAAGTGATCCCGGTATCCGCCTCGCACGGCCAGGGCATCAAGACCCTGGTGGACATGGCGCTGGCGCCCTTGCACTTGTCGGAGGAGGACGAGGCTGAGGCCGAAGTGGACCCCGGCATCATCAAGCTGGCGGTAGCTGGTCGCCCCAATGTGGGCAAGTCCACCCTGATCAACACCTGGCTGGGCGAAGAGCGCCTCGTGGCCTTTGATATGCCCGGCACCACGCGGGACGCCATATCCGTGCCCTTTGAGCGCAACGGCCAGCGCTTTGAGCTGGTCGACACCGCTGGCCTGCGCCGCAAGGGCCAGGTGTTTGAGGCGATTGAAAAATTCTCGGTGGTTAAGACCCTGCAGGCGATTGAATCCGCCAGCGTGGTGCTGCTGCTGATTGACGCCACCCAAAGCGTGACCGACCAGGACGCCCATATTGCGGGCTACATCCTGGAGTCGGGCCGCGCGGTGGTGATTGCCATCAACAAATGGGACGCGGTGGACGAGTACCAGCGCGAGTTGGTCAAACGCGCCATGGAAACCCGCATGGGCTTCCTCAAGTTCGCTACGGTCCACTACATTTCCGCGCAGAAGCGCCAGGGTCTGGGCCCTGTCTGGGACTCGATTGCCCAGGCCCACCGCTCGGCCAACTGCAAGATGCCGACGCCGGTGTTGACCCGGCTGTTGCTGGAAGCCGTGCAGTTCCAGACCCCGAAAAAGACCGGCATGTACCGGCCCAAGATGCGCTATGCGCACCAGGGCGGCATGAACCCGCCCATCATTGTGATCCATGGCAATTCACTGGAGCACGTGACCGAAACGTACAAACGCTTTCTGGAAGGTCGTTTCCGCAAGGAGTTTGATCTGGTGGGCACGCCCTTGCGCATTCAGATGAAGAGCGCGTCCAATCCTTACGCCGACAAGGACTAGGCCCAGCCCGTCTCTTTCC
>CANCCF010000239.1 GCA_947374485.1 Comamonadaceae bacterium
CGGCCGCCACACCGTCGGCAGAAGATGCCGCGCTGGCATCGCTGTCGGCCCGTGAGCGCGAGATCCTGGGCCTGATTGCACACGGCGACAGCAACAAGCACATCGCCCGCGCGCTCGACATTGCCGAGACCACGGTCAAGGTGCATGTGCAGCACATCTTCCGCAAGCTGCAACTTACGTCCCGCGTGCAGGTGGCGGTGTTTGCGGCGGCGCGCGGGCTGGGGTGAGCGTGCTGCCGACATAGAATCCGCAAACAAGCCACAGAGAGCCCACCCGTTGGAAGACACCATGCAAGAGCTCGCGACGTTTCCCGCACCGCGGCCCGGCATGTCCGGACTCGTTGACAAGCTCGCCGATCTCGCCGCCCTGCGGGATCGGGATGCCTTGGACATTGCCCTGGTCACCACCATCCATGATGTGTTGCAACCCGGCTCGGCCGCCATTTGCCGGGTTGTGGGTGATCTTGGCAACGCGCGTTGGCGCATCTGTACCCAGCTCCAAGCCGGGCAGCGTGTGCCATCGGGTGACTCGGCCTGGTCGCCACAGGAGTCGCTACCCCTGCTCTCGGCGCACCCCTTGCGCCAGCAGGCCATCGCCACAGGCTGCATGCAGGAGTCCGGCAGGGGGCGTGGCCATGCGGTGTTTTCCCTGGGCAACACGCCTGGCAACACGGGCGTGCTGGAAATCCACACCGACAAGCCGCTGTCGCCGGCGAGCCGCGACACCGTGCTGGGCATATTGCGGCTGCACCTGAATGTGTCCAATCTGCTGGACTACGGTGAGCGCGACTCGCTCACCGCGTTGCTGAACCGCAAGACCTTTGACGGCGCTTTCCTCAAAGCCACCCTGGAGCAGCAGGCCAGCCGCATCGCGCAGGAGCAACACCCGGTGCCGCTGGAACGGCGCACCGGCTCGCAGACCGGCACCTACTGGCTGGCGATGATAGACATCGACCACTTCAAGCGCGTCAACGACAACTACGGCCACCTCATAGGCGATGAAGTCCTGTTGTTGCTGGCGCGCCTGATGCGAGCCCACTTCCGCTTCCACGACCAGCTCTACCGTTTTGGCGGCGAGGAGTTTGTGGTCCTCATGCGCTGCCATGGCGAGGCAGAGGCCGCTGGCGTGCTGGAGCGCCTGCGCCTCACCACAGCGGCTTACCAGTTTCCGCAGGTCGGCTCCATCACCATCAGCATTGGCTTTTCAGAAATCCGGTTTGGTGATTCCCCCAGCGGAGCCTTCGAGCGCGCCGACAGGGCGGTTTACTTCGCCAAGGAACATGGACGCAACCAGGTTTGCAGTTACCTGGGCTTGGTTGCCAGCGGAAGCCTGGTCGAACAAAAGGCCAACGTGGGCGAGGTGGAGTTGTTTTAGGCCCGAGGGCAAAAGGCCCGTCTCGGTAGACGCCCGGCTCTTCATACCCGGCAGCCCGTGGCCCGGGTTGCGCTACATCAACCTGCACTGCAACTTGCGTCTGTCTACTCCTTCAGAACGAGGGCGGCCGGTGGCGACCTAGTTCCATTCAGGCGGCACACGCGTTCCTTGGGAGGATGTTCAGCACGGGCGTGAAGCCCCAAAGTCATGGCTGTCCCCAAGGAGAGCCCATGGCGTCTGAAATCAAAAATCCCAAGCAGGCCTGGTCGGTGTTGATCGTCAGCACCCTGGCCTTTACCGTGTGCTTCATGGTGTGGATGATGTTCGGCGTGATCGGCATCCCCATCAAAAAGTTGCTGGACCTCAACTCCACCCAGTTCGGCCTGCTGATGGCCACGCCGGTGCTGACCGGCTCTCTCATTCGCGTGCCGCTGGGCATCTGGACCGACCGCTTGGGCGGCCGCATCGTCATGGCCACGCTGATGGCGGTCACCGTGCCCGCCATCTGGCTGATGAGCTATGCCACGGCCTACTGGCACTTTCTGGTGATCGGCCTGTTTGTGGGCCTGGCCGGTGGCGCGTTTTCCGTGGGCACGCCCTATGTGGCGCGCTGGTTCCCCAAGAACAAGCAGGGCACGGCCATGGGCATTTATGGCGCAGGCAACTCGGGCTCGGCCGTCAACAAATTCCTGGCGCCGGTGATTCTGGTGGCCTTTGGCTGGACGCTGGTGCCGCAGGTCTACGCCGCCATCATGCTGTGCACCGTGGTGCTGTTCTGGCTCTTCAGCTACAGCGACCCGGCGCATCGGGTGGCCAACCAACAGAGTTTTGCCACGCAGCTCAAGGCGCTCAAAGACCCCAAGGTGGTGAAGTACTGCCAGTACTACAGCATTGTGTTTGGCGGCTATGTGGCGCTGGCGCTGTGGATGGTGCAGTACTACGTGGGCGAGTTCGGCCTGGACATCCGCATGGCAGCCCTGCTGGCCGCCTGTTTTTCATTGCCCGGCGGCGTGCTGCGCGCCGTGGGCGGCGTGCTGTCGGACAAATACGGCGCACACAGTGTGACCTGGTGGGTGCTGTGGGTGAGTTGGGTCTGCCTGTTTCTGCTGAGCTACCCGCAAACCGATTTTTCCATCATGACGGTGACGGGTGTGCGCAGCTTTCACATCGGCCTGAACGTGTATATGTTCACCGCGCTCATGTTCATCCTGGGCATTGCCTTCGCCTTCGGCAAGGCCAGCGTTTTCAAGTACATCAGCGACGACTACGGCCACAACATCGGCGCCATCAGCGGCATTGTCGGCCTGGCCGGGGGGCTGGGTGGCTTTGTGCTGCCGATTCTGTTCGGTGCCTTGATGGATCTCACGGGCATCCGCTCCAGCGCCTTCATGCTGATGTACGGCGTGGTGTGGGTCTCCTTGATCTGGATGTACTGGACCGAGGTGCGCCGCGGTGAGGTCATGGGCAAAAACGACCGTTCGCTGCCAGCCCCCACCTGATTTTTTTCTTCCTCGAAAGACATATATGAGCACCCACACCCTGAACGGCCAAGGCGCAGCCAGCGGCGCCGACATCGCCGACTGGCGCCCGGAAGACAACAGCTTCTGGGAAACCACCGGCAAAAAAATCGCCTACCGCAACCTCTGGATCTCGGTGCCCGCGCTCCTGTGCGGCTTCGCCATCTGGGGCATGTGGGGCATCATCACCGTGCAGATGCTCAACCTGGGCTTTCCGTTCAGCCAGGCCGAACTCTTCTCGCTGACTGCCATCGCCGGACTGGCCGGTGCCACCATGCGCATCCCCGCGTCCTTCCTCATTCGCGTGGCCGGTGGGCGCAACACCATCTTCCTCACCACGGCCATGCTGCTGGCGCCTGCCCTGGGCACCGGCATCGTGCTGCAGCACAAGGAGTGGCCGCTCTGGGCCTTTCAACTGATGGCCCTGTGGTCGGGCGTGGGTGGCGGCAACTTTGCCAGCTCCATGTCCAACATCAGCACCTTCTTTCCCAAGCGCCTGCAGGGCACGGCGCTGGGGCTGAATGCTGGCCTGGGCAACTTCGGCGTGACCACCATGCAGATCGTTATCCCCCTGGTGATGACGCTCAGCCTGTTTGGCAGCAACGGCGGCGAGTCCATGGTGCTGGTGAAGGACAGCGGCTGGATCTTCGGCAAGATTGTGGCGGGCACACCCACCTGGATACAGAACGCCGGTTTCGCCTGGCTGCTGTCCTTGGTGCCGCTTTCGGTGCTGTGCTATTTCGGCATGAACAACCTGCGCACCGTCACGCCTGACAGCGGTGGCACCATCGCCGCCTTTCTGAAAATCATCTGGCTCTACACCTTGTCATTTGTGCCCGCCGGTGTGGGCCTGTATTTGTACCTGCCAGCGCCCACGGGCCTGGGCATTCTGAACATGTGGATCGCCATGCCGCTGATTGTGTTCAGCACGCTGATGGTGATGAAGCTGGCGGCCTTTGGCGCGATGAAAGAGAACATCGCCAAGCAGTTCGCTATTTTTCGCAACAAGCACACCTGGTCGCTCACGCTGCTTTACATCGTCACCTTCGGTTCCTTCATCGGTTTCTCGATGGCGCTGCCCCTGTCCATCACGGTGATCTTCGGCATCAGCCACGTACCCGACGCCGCCGGTGTGATGCAGCACACCCTGAAAAACCCGCACGCCCCCTCGGCCCTGACCTATGCCTGGATTGGCCCTTTCATTGGCGCGCTGGTGCGGCCCGTGGGCGGCTGGATCTCCGACAAGATTGGCGGCTCCATCGTGACGCAGGCCATCTCTGCGGTGATGGTGCTGGCGTCTGTGGCTGTGGGTTACGTGATGCTCCTGGCCTATGGCTCGGCCACGCCCGAGCAGTACTTTCTGACCTTCATGGTGCTGTTCATGGTGTTGTTCACGGCCAGCGGTATTGGCAACGGCTCCACCTTCCGCACGATTGGTGTGATTTTTGACCGCACGCAGGCGGGGCCGGTGTTGGGTTGGACCTCTGCCATTGCAGCTTATGGAGCGTTCATTGCACCGGTGGTGATTGGTGCGCAGATCAAGGCCGGTACGCCGCAGATTGCGATGTATGGGTTTGCTGTGTTTTACGCGCTGTGTCTGGTGTTGAACTGGTGGTTTTATCTGCGTGCTTCCTCGGAGTTCAAGAATCCATGAAGTCACTCTGTTTGTCGTACCAGCAAATGGGAGCGCAGTCACTTCGGGGCTCTGCTTCTTCAGGACTCAGGCCGGCGTGGCACTCCGTTCCTTCCGTGTCCCCCGGCCTTCGGCCTCCTCCTTTACCTACAGGAACGGAGCACCACGCCGTCCTGAGTCCGCGAACGCCGTTGGCGCGCGGGGGAGTTGGGCCCCAAGAGCCCCAAGACCCCCAAGACACTGCGCACCAACCGTGCTGGCAGCCGGGGGCAGTGGGGTGGGTGTTTCCGGTAGGTAAAGGAGGAGCCCGAAGGGCGGGGGACACGGACGGAAACACCTGCCCCGCTGACCTCGGCCCCCACAAAAGTTTGCACGCTATGTCAGCAAACAAAACGTATTTCACTTGGAGCAAACAATGAGCCATTTTCTAGACCGCCTGAGCCACTTCTCGGCCCCCAAGGAAAGCTTTTCCGACGGCCACGGCGTTACCACCGCGGAAGACCGTACCTGGGAAGACGCCTACCGCGACCGCTGGGCCCATGACAAGATTGTGCGCAGCACCCATGGTGTGAACTGCACCGGTTCCTGCTCGTGGAAAATCTACGTCAAAGGCGGCATCGTCACCTGGGAAACCCAGCAGACCGACTACCCCCGTACCCGCGCCGACCTGCCCAACCACGAACCGCGTGGCTGCGCCCGGGGTGCTTCCTACTCCTGGTATTTGTACAGCGCCAACCGCGTCAAATACCCCATGATCCGCGCCCGCCTGCTGACCCAGTGGCGTGCCGCCCTGGCCGTGGCCAAGGACCCGGTCAGTGCCTGGACTTCGATCGTCGAAAACGACAGCGCCCGCAGCCAGTGGGTCAAGCAGCGCGGGCTGGGCGGCTTTGTGCGCAGCACCTGGGAAGAAATCAACCAGCTCATCGCCAGCGCCAACGTCTACACCGCCAAGAAATACGGCCCGGACCGCGTCATTGGCTTCTCGCCCATCCCGGCCATGAGCATGGTCAGCTACGCCGCCGGCAGCCGCTATCTGTCGCTGATTGGCGGCGTGTGCATGAGCTTTTACGACTGGTACTGCGACCTGCCACCGGCCTC
>CANCCF010000240.1 GCA_947374485.1 Comamonadaceae bacterium
GGTCCATGGTCCAGGGCTTGGCATAGAGCGCGTTGCTGGCCTGCAGTTGCAAGCTGCCCAGCTCAGCGTGCCACTGCCCTGTGCCGGTTTGGCCGCCGTGTGACTGCGCTTGCAGCGCCAGCTGGGTGCTGCCGATTTGCGCCTTGCCACGCAGCTGCAAGGCCAGCGCACGCAGGGTGCCGCTCAGGTCCAGCTGCAGGTCTCGCAGCAGGTAGCGCTGCTGCAGGTCCAGGCGCGGGCTTTGCAGGCTTGCCTGCACTTGCAGGGCCTCGCCCAGGTGTTGCCAGCCGCCGCTCCAGCGTGCCGCCAGTTCCAGTGCACCCTGGGCCTCGATGCCGGTGAAGTCGCTGCCCACCAGCGGCAATGTGGCCAGCCACTGCACCAGCGCCTGCGCGTCTTTCACCTGCAGACTGCTGTTGCCCTGCCCGGCGGTGGGCGCGGCGCTGCCGTCCAGCTCCAGCTGGGCACCGGGCAGGCTGGCGTGCAGGCGGGCGGTGCTGGCATAGCTGCGCGTGTCCAGCTGCAACTGGCCCGACAGTTTGGCCTGCGGTGTGTAGGCCTCCAGGCTGTCGAGTTGCAGCAGCGGTGACAGCCAGTGCCCCTTGGTCTGAATCTGGGCGTCCTGCCCGCTGGCACTGCCTTTGAGCGGGGTACCCAACTGGGCCTCGAAGGCAACGCCCTGCCCCGCCTGCTGAACCGAAAAGTCGCCGTGCAGCACGGGGAACTGCCAACGTGAGTCCAGCTGCGCAGGCTCAATGCCCTGCAGCGCGCCCTGGGCCGACCAGCGCGCCGGGCTGCCCGCATAGCTGCCATGGGCTTGCAAGGTGCCACCAGCCACGCCGGCCTGCAGGGCCTGCAGCATCCACTGGCCGTTGCGGTACAGCACATTGGCATGCGCTGCGCGCAGCGGCAGGCGCTGGTGGTCCAGCGTGCCGGGCGTGGCGTTTTGCAGCACGATTTCGGCAGCCCAGGCGCCTGCGGCCTGCCGGTCCGGCAGCACCTCCGCACGGCCCGACAGGCTGGTGTGAGGTGCTTCGGGCCACAGCGTGGCCAGGTCCAGCGCGCTCCACTGGGCCTGGCCATTGGCAATGGGCTGTTTGTCTGAGGGCTTGATCTGCGCTTGCAATGTGGCCTGCATGGCACCGAGCGGGCGGCGCCTGGCATCGTCCTCGGGCAACAAGGACACGGCCACGTCCAGCAACGCATTGGGGCCCAGCAGCGAACCCGTGGCCGTGGCATCGGCCAGCAGGTTCAGGGCCTGCTGCTGGATCTTCACCGGGGTGCGCACCGTGCCCTTGACCTGCAGCGCCAGCGCCATGGGGCTGCGGGCTTGCAGCTCTGCCTGCGCGGTGTAGCTGCCTGCGGCCATTTGCACCGAGGCGTCTTGCAACAGGTGCTTGCTGCCGTCATAGCGGTAGTGGCCCTTGAGCTGCGCAAGCGTCAGGGCCGGCGGGCCCGCCCAGTCCACCTGGTCCACGGCGAATTGCAGGTCCACGCGCAGAGGCAGCACCAGTTCAGAAAGCGCGGTGTTGCCGGATGCCGGGGCGCCCTGCTTGATCGACAGCCTTTGCGCATGCAATGTAGCTACGCGCAACTCACCGTCGAGCAGGGCGTGCCAGTCCCAGCCCAGTTCCAGGCCTTGCAGCTCGACTGTCTGTTCGCCTTTTTTCCACAGCAGGTGGTCCAAGCGCCCACCTTCGCGCAGGCTGCCGCGCACACCATCGGCCTGCAGGCTTTGCCCCGCTGGAAACAGCGCGGACGCCATGCGCAGGGCATGGTCGAGAGACCCCTCGGACTGCACCCACAGCCACAGGCCCAAAGCCAGGGCCAGCAGCGCAAAGGCCAGCAGGCTCAGGGCCAGGCTGAAGGCCGCGCCACCGGCATGGAACACCCAGCGCAAGGCCCGCATCAAAAGACAAAGCCCACGTTCAGGTGCAGGCGCAGGGCCTGGGTGGCCACGCCATAGGCCAGGTCAATTTGCAGCGGGCCTATGGGGCTCTTCCAGCGCGCGCCCACCCCCACGCCCACCTTGAAGCTGAACTCCTTCACCTGGTTGGCCACGGCGCCGGTGTCCACAAACACGGCGCTTTCCCAGTCGGTCATCAGACCGTTGCGCACCACGGGGCGCTGCCACTCGACGCTGCCGGTGGCCAGGTAGCGGCCGCTCTCGGCGCTCAGGATGCCGTTGTGCGTCACGCCAATTTCTTCGAATTTGTAGCCACGCACGGTGGTGTCACCGCCGGTCAGGAACAGCTGGTTGAAGGGGATGCTGGTGGCGTTGTCCACAAATACGCCGCCCGCCTGCGCCCGGTAGACCATGCGCCCGGCGTGCCGGCGTTCAAAAATGTTCTGCAGTGACTGGCCCAAGGGCTGGTAGACGCGCCCATGCAGCAGCACCCGGGTGAAAGGCTCCTGCTGCGGGCCCAGCACGGTACCGGCAGACAACTCGCCGCCCAGACCCCAGCCGCTGCTGGGGAAGGGCGTGCTGTCAAAGCGGCGCAGGGCAAAGGCATAGTTGGCGCTGACGGCCTCGTTGGTGTTGCTCTGTGCAATCTCGCGCAACACCGCCTCGGTGCGTTCGAGCTGCAGGTAGTAACTCTGGTCGAAGCTGGCTTCGGTGGTGAAGCGCCCGGCGCGGTAGCGCTGGGTGTTGACGTCAATCTCGCCTACGCGGTCTTGTTCAAACAGGGCAGATGCGGCCCAGCGCCACAGGGTTTCGCCGGGCTGCGAGGTCCATTCGCTGGCGAAGGTTTTGGTGTCGCGCGACAGGGTCAGCTTGTTGACCGCGCGCCAGTCGATGCCCGGCACCTGGTTGTAAGTGTGCTCGGCGCTGATGCGCGCGCCGCTGTCGGTACTGGCGCCTATGCCAAACACCAGCTTTTGCATGCTGGCTTCTTTCAGCTGTGCGCGCACCACTGCCTGTTGCGGGTCGCTGGCCAGCTCCAGGCTCAGATAGGCCGAATCGTAGTAACCGCTGTCGGTCAAGCGCTGCTGCGCCTCCACCATCTCGGAGAGCACATAGTCCTCACCCACCCGCAGCCGCGCAAAGCGCCGGGCCATGTCGGCGCTGTAGCGGCGGGCCCCTTCCACCTGCAGACTGCCAATGCGGTATGGCGAGCCCGAGTCGAGCTGCAGGTCCAGATCGACCGTGGCGTCTTCCGGGTGGACTTCAGCTTTGGAGCCGGTCTGGTGTGCCGTCGGGTAGCGCCGCGCCAGCAATTGCTTGAGGGCCTGTGCCTTGGCATTGTCCCAGGCGGCCTGTGAGAAAGCGTCGCCTGTTGCCAGCGTCCACAGATCTTGCACCGACTGGCGCTGCTCACGGGCCTCCGCGTTCTGTGCGATGTCCCCTTCGAGCCGCAGGTTGACCGCTCGCACCCGGGTCTGCGGGCCGGGCACCACGTCAATGTGTACCACCTTGCCCACGTTTGTTGCCGTGTTCGTCGGTGTGTTCGTCTGCGTGTTCGCCACGGCTTCCGGGCGCTGCAGGGTGATGCGGATCTCGGGTGAAAAATAACCCAGCGTGGCCAGCAGGTCCGTGGCGTCCTGCTGTGCACTCGCCAACAGGCTCTGGATTTCGGCATCGCTCAAATCGACCAGCGGCTGGTAACGGTTGAGCTCCAGGTGGCGCTGCAACAGGTCGCGCACGTCCTCTGGCGCCTGAATCTGGATGGCAAAGGCCTCAGCCTGCGCCAGGGCCGACTGGCTGAAGGCACACAGCACGGTCATGGCTGCTGCGGCAAAAAAACGGATGAAAGTGGGCGCCATGGCGGGTCGACTTTAACGCACGGCCTCCTGCGGGCCGTTTGCGTTTTGCCAGAACCCGCAGGCCGAAGGTGCTTATCAAACCGAATAAGATCAGGCAGTTGTTTTTATCAGAGGTTTACTCATGGCACGTATGGTTCATTGCATCAAGTTGGGTCGGGAAGCTGAAGGGCTGGACTTCGCCCCCTACCCAGGTGATCTGGGCAAGCGCATCTGGGAAAGTGTCAGCAAAGAGGCATGGGCCGCCTGGCTCAAGCACCAGACCATGCTGGTCAATGAAAACCGCCTGAACCTTGCCGATTTGCGTGCCCGCCAGTACCTGGCCCGCCAGATGGAAAACCACTTCTTTGGCGAAGGCGCCGACGCCGCCCAGGGCTACGTCCCGCCTGCCGCCTGACGCGCAGCGCCATGACCGCCACGGCCCCTGGGCAGCCGTCGGCCTGGACCATGGCCACCAGTCTCTGGTCTGCACAGGCCAGTTGGACCGTTCTGGATACCGGCTTTGGCGCCGGACACTCTTTTTTGCAGCTGTGGCAGCACTGGCGTGAACACGCCCGGCGACCGGCCTTGCTGCATTGCGTTGGCGTTCTGTCCGCCAGCCAAGCAGCGCAATTGCCTGGCCATTTGCAAGCGGCCGGTGCCACTGCGCTGGCACAGCACTGCGATGGCTTGGACGTGGGCTTTCACCGCCTGTTGCTGGAAGGCGGTCAACTCTCCTTGACCCTGTGCGTAGGCGACCTGGCATCCACACTGTCCCGCCAGGTGATGCAAGCCGACAGCCTGCAGCTGGCCAGCCCCGAACAGCCTTGGGACAAGTGGCAGCTCAAGGCCCTGGCACGTTGCTGCAAACGGGGTGCGCAGTTGCGCTTCCATGGCCCCGTGCTGCCCGAGCCGGGCGTGTTGGCCGATGCGGGATTCGAGCCGCGCGCCTCCACCCACAACAGTGACAGCGCCAGTGCCACCAGCGACACCACTGGCAGCAGCCAATCTGTGGACGCGATCTACAACCCGCGCTGGCAGCCGCGTTTGCAAGCGCGTACGGGCCGCAGGCTGGCATGCAGTGGTGATAGCCACGCTGAGGGCACGGCCGATGCACAGCGCTGCGCCGTCATCGGTGCGGGCATTGCCGGGTCCAGCGTGGCCCGCGCGCTGGCCTTGCGCGGCTATCAGGTGGATGTGTATGACGCCGTAGCGCAGCCCGCAGGTGGCGCCTCGGGCCTGCCGGTGGGCCTGGTGGTGCCCCACCACTCGGCCGATGACAGCCCGCGCTCGCGCATGTCACGCCTGGGCACGCGGCTGATGCTGCAACACGCCAGCACGCTGCTGCGCCAGGGGCAGGACTGGCACGCCAGCGGTGTGCTGGAGCTCGAAGCCGACACGCAGTCAGGGCTTGACGCCAAACACGCTAGCCCCCAAGCCGCCACAGGCTGCGCGCGCCGCATGGCCTTTGGTGACAGGCAAGGCTTGTGGCACCCGCATGCCGCCTGGATCAAACCCACCGAGCTGGTGCAGCAGTGGCTGGCGCACCCGCGCATTGCCTTCCACGGACAGGCCGAAGTGCACAGCCTGGAGCGCGTGCAAGACCAGTGGCTGCTGCGCAATGCACAAGGCCGGGAACTGGGTCGCGCCAATCGCGTTGTGCTGGCCAATGCGCATGGCTGTGGGGACCTGGTACAGCGTCTGGCGGACAAGCTGGCGGCTGCAACTGCGGGCTCTGGCACTGCGGAAAATGGCTTCACCTGGGTGGCCGATGTATTGGGTAAGCTGCAGGCCCTGCAGCGCCTGTATGGCACGCTGAGCCATGGGCCCTGCCCTGCGCCTGATGCCAGCCAAACCG
>CANCCF010000241.1 GCA_947374485.1 Comamonadaceae bacterium
GCCGCCGCAAGCCACGACGCCCTTGAAGTCAGAGAGCGTGGCGCGACCTGCAGACCGGTCATGTGGACGTCATACGCCTCAAACCCTGCTTCGGTGAAAGCATAGGCCATTTCCACATGGGAATTGACGCCCTGCTCGCGTAGCACGGCCACTTTGGGGCGGGTTTTCAGAATCGCCGGGGCAGAGGCCATCAGGCTTTTCAGTGCTTGTGGCAAATGGGTGTGCAGGCCGGGGTCAGCGGCTGCGCCCGCGCTGGCGTGTTCGGCATCGGCACAGGCCGGGTTGTCACGCTGCTGGCAAATCTTCCAGCTCACCGCGTCCCAGACCTGGTGCAGGTCGGACAGCGGCGCGGCAAATATTGACTTGGCATCGCGCCAGATTTGCAGCGCGTTCTTGCCGGCATCCATGGCGCTGGTGGCCGGACGGGTCTTGCCCACGAAATGGCTGAAGGCCGACAGGCCGTGTTCGCGCAGGGTCTGCATCACCTCCGAGCGCTGGTCGCTGCGCACTTGCAGCACCACGCCCGGCTCTTCGTTGAACAAGGCCTTGAGCGTGAGCTCCTCACGGCGGGCACCGACCTGCCCTGCCCAGTTCTTGCTGTCGCCCACGTCCATGCGGCTGTCGCTGATGCCGTCGCCCTCGGTGACCAGCATGTCCACATTCAGGGTGACGCCTACGCGCCCAGCAGCGGCGTGCTCTGCGTCCGCACAGGCGGGGTTGTCGCGCTGCTGGCAAATCTTCCAGCTCACGGCGTCCCAGACCTGGTGCAGGTCGGCCAGGGGTGCGCTGAAAATGGACTTGGCATCGCGCCAGATTTGTAGCGCATCTTTGCCCGCGTCCATGGGGCCAGCGGCTGGGCGTGTTTTGCCCACGAAGTGGCTGAAGGCAGACAGGCCATGTTCGCGCAGGGTCTGCATCACCTCCGAGCGCTCTGCCGTGCGCACCTGCAGCACCACGCCCGGCTCTTCGTTGAACAAGGCCTTGAGCGTCAACTCTTCGCGGCGCGCACCCACCTGCCCTGCCCAGTTCTTGCTGTCGCCCACGTCCATGCGGCTGTCACTGATGCCGTCGCCTTCGAGCACCAGCATGTCTACATTGAGCGTGACGCCCACGCGCCCGGCAAAGGCCATCTCGGCCACGGTGGCCAGCAGGCCGCCATCGCCCTTGTCGTGGTAGGCCAGGATCTGGCCCTTGGCACGCAGGGCGTTGACGGCGTTGACCAGTTGGATCAGGTCTTGCGCATGGTCCAGGTCGGGCACCGCATCGCCCATCTGGTTCAGGGTCTGCGCCAGGATGCTGGCGGCCATGCGGTTCTTGCCGCGGCCCAGGTCGATCAGCACCAGCGTCGTGTCTTCCGTAGCGTTGAGCTGCGGTGTGAGCGTGCCGCGCACATCGGCCAAGGTGGCAAAGGCGGTGATGATGAGCGACACCGGCGAAGTCAATTTTTGCTTGCCCGCAGGCGTGTCCCACTGCGTGCGCATGGAGAGCGAATCCTTGCCCACCGGAATCGAGATGCCCAGGGCTGGGCACAGCTCCAGACCCACGGCCTTGACGGTGGCGTAGAGCGCGGCGTCTTCGCCGGGCTCGCCGCAGGCCGCCATCCAGTTGGCCGACAGTTTCACGCGCGAGAGCTCAATCGGCGCTGCCAGCAGATTGGTGATCGCTTCCGCAATGGCCATGCGGCCGGACGCCGGTGCATTGAGCGAGGCCAAGGGTGTGCGTTCGCCCATGGACATGGCTTCACCCGCAAAGCCCTTGTAGTCGGCCAGGGTCACGGCGCAGTCGGCCACCGGCACCTGCCAGGGGCCCACCATCTGGTCGCGGTGGGTGAAGCCACCCACGGTGCGGTCGCCAATGGTGATCAGAAAACGCTTGGAGGCCACCGTGGGGTGGGCCAGCACGTCGATCACGGCTTGCTGCAGCGAGACACCCGTCAGGTCCAGCGGCTTGGCGGTGCGTGTGATGGTGCTCACGTCACGCTGCATCTTGGGTGGCTTGCCCAGCAGCACATTCATGGGCATGTTGACCGGCGAATCTTGCCCTTCATCCACCAGTTGCAACTGGCGTTCTTCCGTCGCCACGCCGACAACCGAAAACGGGCAACGCTCGCGCTCGCATAGGGCCTTGAACAGGTCCAGTGACTCCGGGGCGATGGCCAGCACATAGCGTTCCTGGCTTTCGTTGCACCAGATTTCCTTCGGCGCCATGCCGCTTTCTTCCAGCGGCACAGCGCGCAGGTCAAAACGGGCGCCGCGCTCTGCGTCGTTGGTCAGCTCGGGGAAGGCGTTGGAAAGACCGCCTGCGCCCACGTCGTGGATGGCCAGAATCGGGTTGCCCGTGCCTGCGGGGCCGCCGGTTTGCCCCAGCGTCCAGCACTGGTTGATGACCTCTTGCGCCCGGCGCTCGATCTCGGGGTTGCCGCGCTGCACCGAGTCAAAGTCCAGGTGCGCGGCGTTGGCACCAGTGGCCATGGAACTGGCGGCACTGCCACCCATGCCGATGCGCATGCCGGGGCCGCCCAGCTGGATCAAGAGGCTGCCTGCGGGGAAGGCAATCTTGTGGGTTTGCGTCTGGTCGATCACGCCCAGGCCACCGGCAATCATGATGGGCTTGTGGTAGCCGCGCTGTTGTGTGTCCTGGTCGGTGACCACGGACTGTTCGTACTCGCGGAAGTAACCCAGCAGGTTGGGCCGGCCGAATTCGTTGTTGAAGGCGGCACCTCCCAGCGGGCCCTCGGTCATGATTTGCAAGGGGCTGGCGATGTGCTCGGGCTTGCCACCCACCTGGTCGGACAGGCCGTCCCAGAGCTTGGAGACGGTAAAGCCGGTCAGGCCCGCTTTGGGTTTGGAACCACGCCCTGTGGCGCCCTCGTCGCGGATCTCGCCGCCCGCGCCGGTGGAGGCGCCGGGGAAGGGGGAGATGGCGGTGGGGTGGTTGTGGGTTTCCACCTTCATCAGGATGTGCTGGGTGGCGCTTTGTTTTTCGTAGGCTGCCGCGCTGTTGCCGCCTATGACGCTGGCCGCAGCCGTGGCCACAAAACGCTCGACCACCGAGCCCTCCATGACAGACGCGTTGTCCGAATACGCCACCAGCATGTGCTGCGGGTTTTGCTGGTGCGTGTGGCGGATCATGCCAAACAGGCTGCTGGCCTGGGCCACGCCGTCGATGCTGAACTGGGCGTTGAAAATCTTGTGGCGGCAGTGCTCGCTGTTGGCCTGGGCGAACATCATCAGCTCCACATCGGTGGGGTTGCGGCCGAGCTTGGTGAAGGCGTCCACCAGGTAATCAATCTCGTCGGCAGCCAGGGCCAGGCCAAAGCGGCTGTTGGCATCCAGCAGCGCCGCGCGTCCACCCGAGAGCACATCCACATGGTCCATGGGCGCGGGCTGCAGGGCGTGGAACAGGTCATGCGCCTGGGTGCGCTCCAGCATGGCACTTTCGGTCATGCGGTCATGCAGCAAGGCGGCCACGGCCTGCAGTTGGTCGGCCGTGAGGGTCGCCCGGCCCAGCAGCGGGTTTTTGAGCGTCAGGCGGTATTCGACCAAGCGCTCCACGCGTTTGATTTCAAAGCCGCAGTTGTGCGCAATGTCGGTGGCTTTGGAGGCCCAGGGCGAGACCGTGCCAAAGCGCGGGCTGACCACTATGGCCGGGCCATCCACCGTACCGGTGTAGGGGTCGCCATACGTGAGCAAGGCCTGAAGCTGCGCTTGCAACGCAGCGTCCGGTGCGGCCTCGCTGGCCACCAGGTGCACAAAGCGCCCGGCAATGTCGCTGATGCGTTCATGGACGCCCTGGAGTGCGGGCAAAAGCTGCTGGCTACGAAAACTGCTCAGGGCGTTGCCGCCTTCGAAGGAAGAAATATGCAGGGTCACTGTGCGGGCCTGGAAGGTGGGAGGCAAAAAGACGGCGCGTGGTGACACGCGAACGGGGGCAATTTTACCTGCCGCATTTCCGCGCCCGGAGGCGATGGGATAATTCAGCCCATGACAATCACCTACAAAGATGCCGAGGGCATTGCAGGCATGCGCATCGCCGGTCGGCTGACCGCCGAAGTGCTGGACCACCTGGCGCCCTTCGTGAAGCCCGGCGTGACCACCAATGAGCTCGACAAGCTGGCCCACGACTACATCGTCGACGTGCAAAAGGCCATCCCCGCACCGCTGAACTACACCGGGGGCGGCAACACGCCCTACCCCAAGTCCATCTGCACCTCCATCAACCACCAGGTCTGCCACGGTATTCCCAATGACAAGCAGCTCAAAAAGGGCGACATCGTCAACGTGGACGTCACCGTCATCAAGGACGGCTGGCATGGCGACAGCAGCCGCATGTACGCGGTGGGCGATGCCTCGATTGCCGCCAAGCGCCTGTGCGCCCTGACCTACGACGCCATGTGGCATGGCATCAAAATGGTGAAGCCCGGCATCCACCTCGGTGACATTGGCCACGCCATCCAGCTGTTTGCCGAGGGGCACGGCTTCAGCGTGGTGCGCGAGTTTTGCGGCCACGGCATTGGCCGCGGCTTCCATGAAGAGCCGCAGGTGCTGCACTACGGCCGTCCCGGCACCCTCGACAAACTGGTCGAAGGTATGACCTTCACCATCGAGCCCATGATCAACGCGGGCAAGCGCGACATCAAGGACGGCCCGGAAAAAGACGGCTGGAGCATCGTCACCAAAGACCATTCGCTCTCCGCCCAGTGGGAGCACACCGTGCTGGTCACCCCCACCGGCTACGAGGTGCTGACGCTGTCTGCGGGCAGCCCAGCCATACCGGCCTTTGTGGCCGAATACGCCAAAGCCACTGCTGCTGCCGCCGGTTCAAGCCCCGCCGCCCGGGCCTGAAGCACCGCCGCATGCACGACATCGCAACGCTGCGCGTCGGCTACCGCGCCCAGAAGGCCGAGCTGCTGGACAACCTGGGGGAACGCACGGCCTCCACCCGCACGGTGCGCCAGTCGCTGCGCCGCATGTCCGACCTGGTGGACGCGGTGCTGGTGCAGCTGTGGCAGCTGTCTGGCATGCCCGAACCCTTTGCCCTGCTGGCGGTGGGCGGCTATGGCCGGGCCGAGCTGTTCCCGTATTCGGATGTGGATGTGCTGGTGCTGCTGCCCGATGGCACCTCCACCGAGCAGGACGCCACGCTCAAGGGCCGCCTCGAGGCCTTCATCAGCAACTGCTGGGACCTGGGGCTGGAAATTGGCTCCAGCGTGCGCACCGTCAGCGAATGCCTGAGCGAGGCCGAGCGCGACGTCACCATCCAGACCGCCTTGCTGGAGAGCCGCCTGATCACCGGCAACGCCGCGCTGGCCACAGACTTTCAGACGGCCTTCTTTGCTGCCATGGACCCCAGGGCCTTTTTTGTGGCCAAGACGCTGGAGCTGCGCCAGCGCCACACCAAGTTTGAAGACACACCCTACGCCCTGGAGCCCAACTGCAAGGAGTCACCTGGCGGCCTGCGCGATTTGCAGGTGATTCTGTGGGTCTCCAAGGCGGCCCGCTTCGGCGACAACTGGACGGCGCTGGCCCACAACGGCCTGGCTACGCACTTTGAAATTCGCCAAATCCAGCG
>CANCCF010000242.1 GCA_947374485.1 Comamonadaceae bacterium
AGCATCTGGCAATGGACGTCATACCCCAGGCGCTGGCACGCGGCGACGAAGGTCTGCCGGGCAAGCCCGACCCGGCGATTTTTCTGGCTGCAGCCCAGCGGCTGCAGACCGACCCGGCCCACTGCATCGTGTTTGAAGACGCGCCTTTAGGGATAGAGGCCGCACGCCGCGCGGGCATGCATGCCGTGGGCATTGGCAGTGGCCACAGCGCCGAAGAACTGGCGGGGCCCCATGTGCTGGCCTACGCCCGCCATTTCACCGAACTGACCGACAAACATTTTCTGGAGAGACACCATGTTGCAAAGCTTTAAGGGCGATGGCGCCAACGCGCCCGTGGCCATTCAGCGCGAAGCCTACAGCGCCCCGGCTTTCTGGATCGACACGGTCGACCTGTGCTTTGACCTGGACGCCAGCAAGACCCGCGTGCTCAACAAGATGACGCTGCGCCGCAACGCCGACGTGCCCGCGCAAGCCCTGCGCCTGGACGGCGAAGAATTGAATCTGGCGCGCGTACTGGTCAACGGCGCTGGCACCTCCTTCAAAATGGACGGCGACAAACTGGTGCTGGAAAACCTGCCCGAGGGGAATGAACCCTTTGCGCTGGAAATCTTCACCACCTGCATGCCCGCCAAGAACACCAAGCTGATGGGCTTGTACGTCAGCAACGACTCGTTCTTCACCCAGTGCGAGGCCGAGGGCTTCAGGCGCATCACCTACTTCCTGGACCGCCCGGATGTGATGGCGTCGTATACGGTGACGCTGCGCGCCGACAAGGCCAAATACCCGGTGCTGCTCTCGAATGGCAACCTGGTCGAGCAAGGCGATTTGGAAGACGGCCGCCACTTTGCCAAGTGGGTGGACCCGCACAAGAAGCCCTGCTACTTGTTCGCCCTTGTCGCCGGCCAATTGGTGGCGCGCGAGCAGCGCATCACCTCGCGTGCGGGACGCGACCATTTGCTGCAGGTCTACGTGCGCCCGGGCGACCTGGACAAGACCGAGCACGCCATGAACTCCCTGATGGCGTCCGTCACCTGGGACGAGGCCCGCTTTGGCCTGCCGCTGGACCTGGAGCGCTTCATGATCGTGGCCACCAGCGACTTCAACATGGGCGCCATGGAGAACAAGGGCCTCAACGTCTTCAACACCAAGTACGTGCTGGCCAACCAGGCCACGGCAACGGACGTGGACTACAGCAACATCGAGAGCGTGGTGGGCCACGAATACTTCCACAACTGGACCGGCAACCGCATCACCTGCCGCGACTGGTTTCAACTCTCCCTCAAAGAAGGCTTGACAGTCTTTCGCGACCAGGAATTCAGCCAGGACCTGTGCGCCGACCCGTCTGCGCGCGCAGTCAAACGCATTGAGGACGTGCGCGTGCTGCGCACCGCGCAGTTCCCCGAAGACGCAGGCCCCATGGCCCACCCGGTGCGGCCCGACAGCTACATCGAAATCAACAATTTCTACACCGTCACCATCTACGAAAAGGGCGCTGAGCTGGTGCGCATGATGCAGACGCTGACGGGCCGCGCCGGTTTTGCGCTTGGCATGAAGCTCTACTTCGAGCGCTTTGACGGCCAGGCCGTGACCTGTGACGATTTCGCCCAGGCCATTGCCGACGCCAACCCCGCCTCGCCGCTGGCCGCGTTGCTGCCGCAGTTCAAGCGCTGGTACAGCCAGGCAGGCACGCCGCGCCTGGCTGCGCGTGGCGAATACAACGCCCAGGCACAGACCTACACACTGCACCTGGGCCAGAGCTGTGCCGCCACGCCGGGCCAGTTGGAGAAGCAGCCCTTTGTCATCCCCATCCAGCTCGGCCTGGTGGGTGCGGCCAGTGGTGCCGCCCTGCCCTTGCACCTGGCGGGTAACGCCAGCGCAACCGAGGGCAGCCACCTGTTTGTGATGACCGCGCAAAGCGAGAGCATCACGTTCGAGAACGTGACTGAGGAACCCGTGCCCTCCATCCTGCGCGGCTTCTCGGCCCCGGTGGTGCTGGACTTTGACTACAGCGACGCGCAGCTGCTCACGCTGCTGGCCAATGACCCCGACCCCTTCAACCGCTGGGAAGCCGGGCAGCGCCTGGCCCTGCGCAGTGCTACCAGCGCCATCCCTACCGCAGCGGAGGGCGATGTCCTCGACAGTGCCTATGTGGAAGCCATGCGCGCCGTGCTGCGCCACCCCACGCTGGACGCGGCCTTCAAGGAACTGGTCCTCACCCTGCCATCGGAGACCTACATCGCCGAGCAGTTGGCGCTGGTGGACCCGCAACGCATCCACGCCGTGCGCGAGGCCATGCGCCTGCAACTCGCCACCGCCCTGCATGCGGACTGGGAATGGACGGTGGCACAGCACCAGGACAGCGGCGCCTACACACCCGACCCGGTCTCCAGTGGCCGACGCGCCCTGACCGGCATGGCACTGAACTTCCTGTGTCTGGCTGCCGTGCAGTCGGGTGACGCCCTGTGGCCCGGCAAGACCCTGCAGCGCTTCAAGGATGCGGGCAACATGACCGACCGCTTCAACGCCCTGCAGGCGCTGGTGGCCAGCGGCCACGAACTCGCCACCGCGGCGCTGGCGCGCTTCCATAGCCTCTTCAAGGACGAGGCCCTGGTGCTGGACAAATGGTTTGCGCTGCAGGCCGGTGCGCCAGACCGTGGCGGCAATGTGCTGCCCGCCGTGCGCCAGCTGTTAGTCCACCCCGACTTCAACCTGCGCAACCCGAACCGCGCACGCAGCGTGATTTTCAGTTACTGCAGCGCCAACCCCGGCGGCTTTCACCGCGCGGATGCGGCGGGCTATGTATTCTGGAGCGAACGCGTGATGGAGCTCGACAGCATCAACCCACAGGTGGCCGCCCGCCTGGCGCGCGCCATGGACCGCTGGAAACGCCTGGCCGAGCCCTACCGCAGTGCCGCCTGCGAAGCCCTCAAGCGCGTGGCTGCCAAGAGCGATTTGAGCAATGACGTGCGCGAAGTGGTCGAGCGAGCGCTTGCAGACTAAATTAAAACTCTCAGGACCTTCATGTCACCCAAAATTTCACTCACGCGCTACCTGGTTGAAGAGCAGCGCAAGGACGGCACCATACCGGCGCAGCTGCGACTGCTGCTCGAAGTGGTGGCACGCGCCTGCAAGAGCATCAGCCTGGCCGTCAACAAGGGCGCCTTGGGGGGCGTGCTCGGCGTGGCCGAGACCCAGAGCGAAAACATCCAGGGCGAGATCCAGAAGAAGCTCGACATCATTGCCAACGATGTGCTGATCGAGGCCAACGAATGGGGTGGCCACCTGGCGGCGATGGCCAGCGAGGAAATGGAGGGCATCCACGTGGTGCCCAACCGCTACCCGCAGGGCGAATACCTCTTGTTGTTCGACCCGCTGGACGGTTCGAGCAACATCGATGTGAATGTGAGCATTGGCACCATCTTCAGCGTACTCAAAAAGCCCGAAGGCCATGACGTCTCGGAGCAGGACTTCCTGCAGGCAGGCTCCAAGCAGGTCGCTGCGGGCTATTGCATTTATGGCCCGCAAACCACCCTGGTGCTCACCGTGGGCAATGGCGTGGCCATGTTCACCCTGGACCGCGAGCAGGGCTCTTTTGTGCTGACGCAAAAGGACATGCAGATCCCCGAAGACACCCAGGAATTCGCCATCAACATGAGCAACATGCGCCACTGGGACACGCCGGTGAAGCGCTACATCGACGAGTGCCTGCAGGGCCAGACCGGCCCGCGCGGCAAGGATTTCAACATGCGCTGGATTGCCAGCATGGTGGCCGATGTGCACCGCATCCTGACCCGCGGCGGCGTCTTCCTCTACCCCTGGGACCAGCGCGAACCCGAAAAGCCCGGCAAGCTGCGCCTGATGTACGAGGCCAACCCCATGGGCTGGCTCGTTGAGCAGGCCGGTGGTGCGGCCAGCACCGGAACGCGGCGCATCCTGGACATAGAACCCGCCAAACTGCACGAACGCATCAGCGTGATCCTGGGCTCGAAGAACGAGGTGGAGCGCGCAGCCAGCTATTTCACGCCGGTATAATCACCGGCTTAGTGCCGCTTTAGCTCAGTTGGTAGAGCAGCTCCTTCGTAAGGAGAAGGTCGACAGTTCGATTCCGTCAAGCGGCACCATCAGACGGCACCATGAAACATAAGGGCCCTCTGCCAAGCAATTGGCGGAGGGCTTTTTTACATGAGGCGCTGCCAACGCATCAGCAATCCTTTAGCGGGTGCGCTTCTCCAGGTCTTCCATTTCCTTCTTGAGGCGGCGGATTTCGGCATGAATGCCGGTTTGCTCGGCCATGGGAATGATGCCGTTGCCCATCAAGCGGTCTTCCAGTGCCCTGATTTGCGCCGCATACTTTTGTATGCGGGCGACTTGCGTATGTGGTATTGCCATTGACTAATTTACCCAAATCTGTGTAGGCGCGATTTTATGCGCGTTCCCCAGCGGACGGGCAATATCCGGGCGGGTATGCCGGCGACCAAGGTATCGGACCTTGCAAAATGTCCGTAATTACCGGAATTCGCCGGGAAAGTCACCTCGTGAACATTGAAAAAATTGGCAGGCCATGGCACATTGCCCGGCATTCACTCTACAAATGGTATGGAACCCACTTTAAAAGCGTTGTTGGAAGAGCTTGTTGCGGTTTGCGTTGACGAGGCGCAAGAGGCGCCCTTGCCCGCCGCAGACATGGTGGAACTGGATTCCGAAGAAGCCTGGAGCGATTTTCAGTACTCGCAGATTGCCTACGAGAAGTCCTTCAAGGATTCCCAGGTGTCGAACATCGGGCCCGCATGAGAGCCGTGTTGGGCGTGCTCAGCTTGTTGCTGGTTTTAGGCCTGGTGTCCTTGCTGGCGAAGAAGCAATTGCCCGACGCCTCACCGGCGACCGCACAGCAACAGTCCCAGCAGATTCAGCAGCAGGTCAAGACGCAGGTGGAGGCGGCGATGCAGCAGCCGCGTGCCATCCCGGACGACAAGTAGCGCCCGTAAGGTTTGTCTGCTGCGCCGCGCGCTTTACAGCAGTGCGTTGATGGCATCCGGAATGCGGCAGGGCTTCAGGCTGGAATAGCGCACGCAGCCAACGCGCACCCGGCCCTCGGCCAGCAGGGTCTGGCCGCGCCAGGCTTGCTGCGCCAGTTCCAGTGAGGCACGGCCCTTGTGCGTGGTTTGCACCGTGATGGTCAGCAGGTCATCCAGCCGGGCTGCCTGCAGATAGCGCAGTTGCACCTCGCTCACCACAAAAATGCAATCGCTCTGCGTTTGCAGTTGGCCCTGGTCCACACCCAGGCGCCTCAGCCATTCGGTGCGGGCGCGCTCGAAGAATTCGAGGTATGACAAATAATTTAGACAGTTATCGACCTGTATGACTGACTGGATAGACCATTTATAATTAGGAAACGCATCAAATCCGCACTCTAAATACATCACACTATTTAGTACTTTTGTGATATTAATGCTTCTTTAGGCGCCTAAAAGGCAGGTTATGTCACAGAGTTCAGCTAACTGCGCATTCCGGCGAATCCGTCCACCTGCTTCAGTGGAAACGAAGCCGTTAAAACGGCCCCAACCCT
>CANCCF010000243.1 GCA_947374485.1 Comamonadaceae bacterium
ACCGCCAAAGGCGAAGTGACCCTGCAGGTGCGCTACCGGGCAGGCGCGCAGGCACAGGCGGGCACTCTGGAGGTTGAGGTGCGTGACACGGGCCCGGGCATGGCGGCCGACGAAATGGCCAAACTCTTCACGCCGTTCCAGCAAGGCCAGGCCGGGCGCAAGTCGCGCGAGGGCACGGGCCTGGGCCTGGTGCTGAGCCAGAAATTTGTCGAGCTCATGGGCGGCAGCATCCGCGTGCAAAGCACGCCCGGTGTGGGCAGCACGTTTTCATTTTCCGTCACGCTCCATGCGGCCGAATCCGGCAAGACGCATGACGCCCTGCGCGAGGTTGTGGCGCTGGCGCCGGGTCAGACCCGAACGAAAATTCTGGTGGTGGACGATGTGCCCCTGATCTGCACCGTGATGCAGCGCCTGCTGGAAAACGTGGGTTTTGAAGTGCGCACCGCAGGCAATGGGCTGGAGGCGCTGGCGCTGTTCCAGAACTTTGCGCCCGACTTCATCTGGACCGACCTGGTCATGCCGGAGATGAACGGCGACGAGGCCATCCGCCAGATCCGCCGCCTGCCCGGTGGTGACCAGGTCAAAATCGTCTGCATGACCGCCAGCGCCCTGGCCGAGGACCGCGTCCACATCCTGGAGAGCGGCGCCGATGAGGTGCTCTTCAAACCGGTGCGCGAGGCGGTGATGCTGTCCACCATGCAAAGCCTGCTGGGTGTGCAGTACATCTACCGCGACGCGGTGACTGAGCCGGTGCATGCCGTGAGCGACGAGGAACTGCTGGAGAGTGCCAACCTGTCCTACATGGAACTGGCCTGGCGCGAAGATTTCCATGCCGCCACCCTGAGCGGCGACGCCGACAAAATCCAGGCCATGGTGCAGACCCTGGCGGCCACCCACCAGGAGCTCGCGCTGCTGCTGCAAACCCTGCTCGATGAACTCCAGCTCGAAAAACTGGAGCTGTTCGCACGCCTGCAGCTGAGGCCCCTGGTGCATTGATGGCACTGGCCGTTGCGCTGGCCGAAGCGCATATTCTGGCTGTTGATGACAACCCCAACAACCTGAAGTTGTTGCGCAGCATCCTGTCAGAAAAAGGCGTGCGCCTGCGCCTTGCCACCAGTGGCGAGATGGCCCTGCAATCGGCCCGTCTGAGTCCGCCCGAGCTGATCTTGCTGGACATCAACATGCCCGGCATCGACGGCTTCGAAACCTGCCTGCAGCTCAAGGCCGATGCGCTGACGCAGGACATTCCGGTGATTTTCCTGAGCTCGCTCTCGGACGGCGCCGACATCGTGCGCGCCTACGAGTGCGGCGGCGTGGACTACGTCTCCAAGCCCTTCCAGGCCGAGGTGCTGCTGGCCCGCGTGAGCACGCAGATCAAGCTCGCACGCATCCACCAGGAGCTGCTCAAGGAAAACCAGGAGCGGCGCAACGCGGAAATCGCCGCCGACGCGGCCAACCGCATGAAAGGCGAATTTCTGGCCAACATGAGCCACGAAATCCGCACCCCCATGAACGCCATCATTGGCCTTACGCACCTGGCCCTGCGCACCGCGCTCGACAGCCGCCAGCGCGGCTACCTCGACAAGATCCAGAGCTCCAGCAAGCACTTGCTGGGTCTGCTCAATGACATTCTGGATTTTTCCAAGGTCGAGGCCGGTCGCCTGTCGGTGGAGCGCATTGCCTTTGACCTGAACCAGGTGCTGCGCGACGTGGTGAACGTGACCAGTGACAAGGCCGACGCCAAGCACCTGGCGCTGGACTGCACGGTCGCCCCCGATGTGCCCCAAACGCTCAAGGGCGACCCCTTGCGGCTGGCGCAAATCCTGATTAATTACGTCAACAACGCCATCAAGTTCACGGCCAAGGGCCAGATTGCGCTGCGCGCCAGCGTGCTGGAGCGCAGTGCGTCTGAGGCGCTGCTGCGCTTTGAGGTGCAGGACACCGGTATCGGCCTGAGCGCCGGGCAAATCGAGCGGCTGTTTCGCAGCTTCAGCCAGGCCGATGCCTCCACTACGCGCAAATATGGCGGCACGGGCCTCGGGCTGGCCATCAGCAAGGGGCTGGCCGAACTCATGGGTGGTGCGGTGGGTGTGGACAGTGTGGAAGGCCAGGGTTCCACTTTCTGGATCACCGCGCGCCTGGGGCTGGCCCAGGCTACCGAGGTGGCGGCGCATCCCCAGCACGCCGACAACGGGGGCCAGCAGCAATTGAAAGACCGGCGCGGTGCGCGCTTGTTGCTGGTGGAAGACAACGAACTCAACCAGATCGTAGCCACCGAGTTGCTGCGCGACGCAGGCTTTGTGGTGGATGTGGCGGAACATGGCGCCAAGGCGCTGGAGTGCCTGGATGCGTCGCAGGCACCCTATGCACTGATCCTGATGGACATGCAAATGCCGGTGATGGACGGCCTGGAGGCTACCCTGCACATCCAGCGCAACCCGTTGTGGCGCCATATCCCGGTGGTGGCCATGACGGCCAACACCATGGAAGGCGACAGCGAGCGCTGCCTGGCCGCTGGCATGGTCGACTTTGTCGGCAAACCGATTGACCCCGAGCAACTGTGGGCCACGTTGGCGCGCTGGATTGCGCCTCTGCCCGCGGCCGTGCAAGGTGTTGCACGGCTGGCCGACGCATACCCCCATGCCGCCGCCACGCTGGCACCCCCTGCTGGCATTGCCGGCCTGAATGTGGCCGCTGGCATGCGCCGCATGCAGGGCAAGGCGGGCCTGTACCGCAAGCTCCTGCAGTCTTTTGTCGGCGCCCAGGCCAGCGCCCCCGCCGTGGTGCGCAGTGCCCTGGCCGAAGGCAACACCCAGCTGGCTGAGCGCACGTCCCACACCCTGCGCGGTGTGGCCGGCAACCTGGGCGCAGAAGCCCTGGCGGCGCATGCCGAACAGCTGGAAATGGCCATCCGCCTGGGGTTGGCGCCCGCGCAAATCGAGACCGCGGCCCAGGCCACCGAGGCGGCCCTGGCGCAACTGATCAGTGCGCTGCAGGCGTATCTGGACAGCACGGCATCGCCCGCCATGGCTTCGACTGACGTGCCAGCGGCTGACTTGCCACGTCTGTACGCCACCCTGCGTGCGCTGCTGCAAGCCGATGACGCGTCTGCGGCCGACTGCCTGCTGGAGTCTCAAGCGGCGTTGCGGCGCGCCCTGGGGCCGCAGTTTGAGGCACTGGAGCAGGCGGTGAACAGGTTTGACTTCGATGTCGCCCTGGGCCTGCTGCCCGGCGCGCTCAATGCCCCAGGGCCGGAAACAGCTTGAGCAGCCCGTCCGACATCACCTCCACGGCAAGCGCGGCCAGAATCAGGCCCATCAAGCGCGTCATCACGCTGATGCCGGTCTTGCCCAGCACACGGGCAATCGGTGCGGCCAGCGAAAAACAGACCAGGGTGGCCAGCGCCACCACCACGCCGTAACCCACCAGGGTGCTGAGCTGTAAAACGCTCTTGGCCTTGTCGGCATAAATCACCACCGTGGACATGGTGGCCGGGCCGGTGAGCAGCGGAATGGTCAACGGCACCACGGCAATGCTGGAGCCCTGCGCGGCCTTCTCGGCGCCGTCTTCCATCACGTGGGTGTTGGGCTTGGCCTCGGCCGGTTGGGCGTTGAGCATGTTGAGCGCACTGGTGAGCAGGAGCATGCCGCCGCCGACCTGGAAGCTGGCCAGCGTGATGCCAAAAAATTCCAGGATCTGCAGGCCCGCCAGGGCGCTGATGGCAATCACCACAAAGCAGCTGAAAGAGGACACAAACACCGTCTGGCGCCGCTGCTCGGGTGAAAAGCCCTGGGTGTAGTGAATGAAGAAGGGCACGATGGCCAAGGGGTTGACGATGGCCAGCAGGGTGATCAGCGGTTTGAGATCCATGGGGACTTTAGGGGTGGACGGGCTGTGCGCATGGTAGCCGCAATGCTAGAGTGCCAGCAGCCTGGGCATGGTGCCGGGCATTACAGGAGTTGCCATGTCCCTGCTGTCTTTGGTTCTATGGGCCTTGTTGGCCCTGGTCGTACTGGTGCTGGTGCTTGCTGCCACCCGACCCAAGAGCTTCCGCGTGGAGCGCAGCCTGACACTCCATGCCAGCCGCGAGGCCGTGCTGGCGCAGCTGCAGGACTTTCACCGTTGGGCCGATTGGTCTCCCTGGGAAAAGATCGACCCCAGCATGCAGCGCAGCTACAGCGGCGCGCCCAGCGGCGCAGGCGCGGTGTACGCCTGGACCAGCACCGGACGGGCGGGCGCCGGGCGCATGGAGATACGGCAAATTGAGGCTGAGCGGGTGCTGATCCAGCTGGATTTCAGCAAGCCCTTTGTGGCCCACAACACGGCGGAGTTCCGCTTGCAGAGGCAGGGCGAGGTAACGTTGGTGAACTGGGCCATGTTTGGTCCCAGCCCGTTTGTCTCCAGGCTCATGGGCCTGTTTTTCAATATGGACAAAATGATTGGCCGGGACTTTGAAAAAGGCCTGGCCAATCTGCAGGCGGTGCTCAAGACCGCCTGAACCCGGGGCGCCAGCGCCTTACGCTTCGTCGGAGAGCAGCAGGTTGTAGATCAGGGCGCCCAGAATGGCGCCGGCAATCGGTGCCACCCAGAACAGCCACAGGTCACCCATGGCGCTGGTTTGCGCAAACAGGGCCGGGCCGGTGCTGCGCGCCGGGTTGACCGAGGTGTTGGACACCGGGATGGACACCAGGTGGATCAGCGTCAGGCACAGGCCAATGGCCAAGCCACCAAAGCCACCGGCCGCCTTTTTGGCGGTGGAGCCCAGGATGACGATCAGGAAGATGGCCGTCATGACCACCTCGGTCACCAGCACCGACAGCATGTTGAAGCCGCCGGGGGAGTTGGCGCCATAGCCATTGCTGGCAAAGCCACCCACGCCCGAGAAGCCGGTTTTGCCGGAAACAATCAGGTACAGCACGGCCGAGGCGGCAACCGCACCCAGCACCTGCGCAATGATGTAGCCCGGCAATTCGGCGGCAGAAAACCGCTTGCCAATCACCAGACCGACCGACACCGCCGGGTTGAAGTGGCCGCCGGAAATGGGGCCAAAGGCATAGGCGCCGGTCACCACCGTCAGGCCAAAGGCCAGTGACACACCGAGCAGACCAATGCCCACGCCCGGAAAGGCCGCCGCCAATACGGCGCTGCCGCAGCCGCCCAGGGTGAGCCAGAAGGTTCCCAGAAACTCTGCTGACCATTTTGCTGTGTTGCTATGCATGTTGCATCCTGAAGTTGAAGGAGGGGCTACTGTGGAGGACGAAAATAGGGGTTTGACCCAGCATTGTCAACCGGCGAACTTTTTGTCGAAATAATTGCCACTCTCCCGAGCACTCCCAACGGCTTCCACCAGCGGTTTGCCGCACGCGCCACGGCAGGCCTGGTGCGGCCGGATTTACAGGGTTTGCGCCAGTGCCGGCACGGCCTCAAACAGGTCGGCCACCAGGCCGTAGTCGGCCACGCTGAAGATGGGCGCTTCGGCATCCTTGTTGATGGCCACGATCACCTTGCTGTCCTTCATGCCCGCCAGGTGCTGGATGGCACCCGATATGCCGCAGGCCACA